>CANGEE010000083.1 GCA_947452635.1 Comamonadaceae bacterium
GCCAGGCGCGCCTGCACTTGCGGCCTCCAAGGCAAGGCCAAACCTGTGGATCACCCCAAGCGCAAAGGCGCGCCGTAGCCGGTCAGCTCCAAATAACCACGGCCCAACAGGCGGTCTTCGTGCATCAGACTGACTGCCCCTTCCCAGTAAAAACCACCGGTGCTGGCACGCGCGTCGACTTCTTGCGCCAGCATCAGCGGCACCAGCCGGAAAGTTTGACCGCCCACCACCAAGTCCATGGGCAGCGGGTATTCGATCAAGGACTTGGCGCGCCAGCGGCCTCGCGGCTGCCACTTCAATCCGCTCCAGCCTGGGTCGGGCAGGCCCTGGCGATCACGCGCATCGACATGCGCGTAAAGGGTTTCGGATTGGGCGTTGCGGATTTGAAAGGCCATCAGCGTGCCGCCGTCCAGCAAGTTGATCCCCAACCAGTCCCAGCCCACCGCACCAGGCATCAGCACTTGACTGGACCATTCGTGGTCCAGCCACGCTTGACCCTCCAGCAACTGGGACTGCTTACCGCGCTGCACGCGGGCTTTGACGCGCAAGGGCGCGTGGCTGTAGTAGTGACTGGCTTGCTCGGCTTGGGGGCCCTTGGGCGACAAGCCGCCCTGCCCGCGCAAGATCACGGGTTGCGCGGTGCTGGCCTCCAACGACAGGGCAAACCCCTCCCCTGCAAAACGCCCTTCGTAGACTTCTGCGTCAACGCGTTGCACGCGGCGTAAATACCAATCTTCAAACTGCAGATCCGTGTCGGCCGATGCTGCGCGCAAGGCGGTGCCATTCAGACGCCCGGCACGGTTGGCGTGCAAGAAAACATTTTGCTGCGCAAGGGCCAATGCGCCATGCGCAAAAAGCAGCTGCCGGGGTGCCAGGCGGCTGGGGTTGTCAGGCGCATGAGGGGTTCGGCTGCGGAAAAAAGTCAGCTGAAATCCAATGGCCGAGGACCCTTGCCCCAGCCACCCCGTCAGGTACCACCACTCGGTGCGAAATTCAGGGTGCGCGCCGTAGTCGCTTGGAAACACCAAACGCCGAGGTTTGGCCTGCGGATAAAACGCTGGCGCAGTGGTCGCCAGGCTGGACTGCCACGAGGGCAGGCCTGCCAGCCACAAGGCGGCGGTTTGGATGGCGTGGCGGCGAGGCGTCATCGGGTTCACCAGTCTGCGCGCAGGCTTTCGGCCAAGCGCTTCGGGTCCAGGCCTTGGCGCGCCGCCCAGCGAGCGGTCCACACGCCCACCAGCAACAACACCACACTGATCACCGCCCACTGCCCCACGGCGAAATGGGTTTGCATGGTCCAATGAAACGACTCTGGATTGACTTTGTGAATCAAGATCTGGCTGATCAAGCCCCCCAATAGACTGGCCCACACCACAGCCACCCCCAACAACAATCCCACCTCCAATGCCACCAAGCGCCAACGGTCAGACTGCGACATGCCCAAATGCGCCAGCACACCAAATTCTCGGCGGCGCAAAATCAGCTGCCCCGTCACACCAGCGGCCACCGAAAACAGGGCGACAAACAAGGCGGCTGCTTCGAGTGCATAAGTCATCGCAAAACTGCGGTCAAAGATGCGCAGCGAAAGCTGCCGTATCTCGCTGGCACTGATCCATTTCAGCTGGGCCAGTGCAGGCATTGGGGTTTGAATTCGGGTTTGAATTTGCGCCATGACTTGGGCGGGCTCCGCGCCCTTGTCCAACCACACGGCAATGCCAGATCGCGTGCGGTCACCGGTCAGTCGTTCGTAGTCGGACATCGACATCATCACCGTGCCGTGTTGGCGGCCGTAGTCTCTGAACAGGCCTCCCACCCAGACGGTGTGGGGGCCTTGCGCGGTCAAGGGCAATCGGCTCTCTTGGCCTGCACGCCAGCCATACAAGTCGGCCATGGCCTCGGAGCCAAACACCACCAAATGGCTGCGTCCATCTTGCGGTGGCAACTTCGCCAAGCCCACCATCGCCAAATACTGCGCAGGGTCTTGCATGTTTAAAGGCTTGGCAATCAGCGCCACCTCGGGCCGGTCAGACGCCAAACGCAGGCTGGTTTGGCGGATGGTTTCCACCCGCTGAACTTGCGGCACTGCAGCGATCAGCGCTTGCACCTGGGCATCAAACCCAGGCTGATCCGACAGGGCTTGGCTGCTGGTGTACAGGTCGGCGGGCAGCACCATGCCGAGCCAATCTGCCACCGAGGTGCGAAAGCTGCTGACCATCACCATCATCGCCACCGTGAGCGAAAACGCAGCCACCGTGCCCGTGATCAATGGCGTGGCCGCTGACGGCGCTTGCGCCAGCCGCCAAACCGCCAAACGCAACACCGCCGGTACACGCCAACGCGTATGTACCAGCGCCAGCGACAACCCGCCCCAAAGCTGGGCCAACACCCAGGGCAAGGCCAGCAGCCCCGCACACAGCAAAGCGGCAATCGCGCCATAAGCCGCCCAGGGCAATTCGTCCAAGGTGGGCAGCCACAGCAAACCCAGCGAAAGGCTCAAGGCCAACCCGCACCATTTCAGTGTGGGCGGTGTGAACACCAGGGATTCAGCTTGGCCTGCACGCAACACCGCCATGGGTTGGCGCCAATTGATTTGCAGCAAGGGCAGCCAGGCTGAAGCCAGGCCCATCAGCGTGGCGGCCAGCGCCAAAACGGCCATGGCCAGCCAGTCAATCACCATCGGCGGCTGGCTGTTGGCAAAGTAATTGCCCCCCAGGTCGCCGCCCAACCAGCGCATCAACACGGCCGCCAGCAACAAGCCCATGCCGACACCCAACACGCCGCCCAATGCGCCAATCAGCCCGCCCTGGGCCCAGACGAAGCGGGCAAGCCAAGCCTCGCTGGCCCCCAAGACCCCCAGCAAGGCCAGCTCCGCGCGCTGGCGAACAATCGACAAATGGACCGCGGTGGACACCAAAAAACCACCCGTCAACAAAGCCACCATGGCCAGCACCGACAGGTTAACGCGGTAGGCCCGCGACAGCAGAGACATGCGGCGGTCACGGTCTGGCGTGGCCACCACCTGCAGGGTTTCGGACTGCGCTTGCAATGCGGCGCGCAGGCCCTGCGGGGATTGACCGTCTTCAAGCCGCAGGTCTAAGCGCGACACCACCCCCAGCCGGTTGAAAGCCCATTGCGCACTGCCAATGTCCATCACACCCAGCACCTGCGAAGCCGCGCCGGACACCTCACCCGCCACCCGCAAAGAAACAGACTGCCCGCCATGCAGCAAAACCAGCGTGTCGCCCACCCGTACATTCAGGGCTTTGAGGGCCGCCGCCGATAAAAACAAAGCCTTGGCATCGAACAAGTCAGTGGCGCCGTCAGCCGCGCTGGGCATCAAAGCGGCAGACACAGCCGCGGCCTTGAAAAAGTCCAGGCCCAGCACGGTCAAGCGGTCGGTCCGCACCACCAGCACCGGGCTGATGGTGTGTATGCCCAAGGCCGCTCGGCGGCTGTCCCAGACATCGATTTGCCGATCGTCGATGTCCCCCAAGGGCGCCACCAATTGGGCGGAAGCCTGGCCATTGACGGTGTCCAAAGCCTGGCCAAACGAGGCCAGTGCCGAATGGTTGACGGTGTGAATCGCCACCGCCAGCATCACCCCGATGGCCACCATGGTGAGCGCCACCACCCAGCGCGCCCAGGCTTGCACCGAGGCGCCTTTGAGCATCCAGACAACCAGCAGCTGTTGGCCCTTCACCTTCAGCAAACCAAGCCCTGCGGCGTCAAGCGCAAAGTGCGGCCCATGGCGCGCGCAGCCTCATCCGAATGGGTCACCACCACCAAGCTGGTCTGCCCGGCGCTGCACAATTCGATCAACAAGGCCAAGGTGTGGGCCGCCGTGGTGGTGTCTAAATTGCCCGTTGGCTCGTCTGCAAACACCACTTTGGGCTGATGCACCAAGGCGCGCGCCAAAGCCACACGTTGTTGTTCACCCCCCGACAAGCTGGTGGGCTTGGCGTCCAGGCGTTTTTGCATGCCCAAATCGCAGAGCAAAGACCGTGCGGCGTCCAAGCAGTCAGGGCCCGATTGCCCACCCAACAAACCAGGCACCATGACGTTTTGCAAGGCAGACAGGTGCGGCAATAAATGAAAGGCTTGAAACACAAAACCCATCTCGGACTGACGGCAAGCGCGCCGCTGCTCGGCAGACCACGCCGAGGTGGGCTGGCCAGCCCAACAGACCTCGCCACTGGTGGGCACGTCCAGGCCGGCCATGATGTTGAGCAAGGTGGACTTGCCACAGCCCGAGGTGCCTTGAATCGCCACATGCTCGCCCTGCGCCAGCGCGAAGTCGAGGTCCTGAAAAAGCCAGTCCTCAGCCGAATAGGCATGACCCACAGAAAGCAAACTCAAAACAGACATACATCAAGGACCTTGCCCCCATGTGGAGGATGCCAGTTGCTGAAAGACTACATTATGGTTTGGGCGCTCCAAGCCTGCGCCCACCCTGGCCTTTGACCCCATGGCCACAGCCCTCAGCGTTGACTCCAACCGAACGGTACTGGCCCTGCAGGGTTTCTCTAATGATCTAAAGACATGAACCCGTTGAACCCGAAAAAACTGCTGTTGAGCAAATGGACCGCTGTCACGCCGGTGGCCAAGCAAAAGCATTTTTTAATCAGCCGTGTGATACAACCCGACTTGCCCACCGAACCCATCGAATGGGTCGAAATAGAGGCCGTATTTTCCAAAGCCACGCGCCTGATTCCATGGCGCGAGTTGAAAGACAAGACGGTCTGGCGACAGGGTTGGGTTTGATTTTTCATCCTCAAAGCATCGGCAAAGCAATGACTTGCCGTGACACATCATGAACCGGAGAAATAGCCATGTCATTCAGCATCCAACATGCCGCAGAGGGACGATTTGAATTTGATGGGCTGCGCAAGTACTTTGAATACCGCGATCTGGGCATACGACAAGCCACGAATGATGCAGCCGTGATGCATGTCATCCGTGCCAGAGAAGGCACCCACGCAACGGGCGAATGGCATCTGCACAAGCTCAACCTGCAGATTGTTTACGTGCTCAAAGGATGGGCCATTTTTGAGTACGAAGGCCAAGGCCAGCACAAGTTGGAGGCCGGCACTTGTGTACACCAACCGCCCGGCATTCGGCATCGGGAGATAGCGCATTCAGAGGATCTGGAACTCATCGAAATTGTTTTACCCGGTCATTTCGAAACAGTGGCTGTTGAAGGACCCGGCCATTGAATTTGGCCAAGGTCCATTCAACGCCGCAACCTTTATTCGCCCATCCGTCCGCCCACCCGCCAGCGTTCAATAAGTCATTGGCAAGCATAGTTAATGGCCAACTTTGCTGAGCCAGTCCCATTCCAAGTGGTCTTTTTCGGATAAACGCAGATGGGATACTGGACGGTGCCATCGCGCGATTCAATCACGATATCTTCTGGCGCAACGCCTTTCTCCACCCAGGTGGCCAATGCAGTGAACATTTGATCTTGCGCCGGCGCAGGTGTTTGATTGCCCCCTCCTGGTAACTTGGGTAGAGGGACCGCATTGTGATGGCCACCCACGGTAAAACTTCGCCCCTGCGAACTGTGCGCTTTACCGGGCACCAGATAGAGGCGAAGAAATTGCTGCACTTGCGCCATACCGCCCATGGCTTGGGCCACTTGTTCCAGATGGTGCACGGATGTGGCTGGCGGTATCGCATCTTCTGCAAGGCCTGTATAGGTCACTACTTTGCGCTTCAAATCACGCAAACGAGAAAGATCGACTTTGTCAGTGTTCAGATGCCCAATCGCCGGTTGCAAAGCAAGCCCGCTTTGAAAAGCTTCGACCAATTTGGCTTGATCGATATTGCGCCAGTGGTCACGTTGTGGTGTGGATACGTTCACAAAATTCACGCTGGGATTGACGGCATTTGAAGCGGCAACACGAACATCTTGAAGGTAGATGGCCATGGTGTCAGAACCAGCAACATTGCCAATCAAACTGCCCCAATCAGAACCCCTTGGAAAAGACCACCAAAGCTGCCGTGGACCCAGCGACAAGCCACTTTGGGCTTGGGCTGATGGGTTGGGGTCATAACTTCCATCCTGGGAAATGCCGTACCAAATTTTGTTGATGACCTTGGCCTCTGACAGGCTCAGGCAGGTCTGGGTATTGCTGTTTTTGCCCATCACCTGATCGCCTTGCACGTTTTCGCACAAGGCATTGGCATCCCGGGCGGGATCGTAGCGACAGGCCCATGGATCGAGCAAAAAGCCCAGCCCCTCTTTGTCGCAGGCCTGCACCGCTTTCTTGTTGGCTTCAATCACTTTTTGCTTGAAATGGGCTTGGACAAAACCGGGATCTGCCGATGTGTAGCCCAAGTCGTTCTTCATCACCACCTGGGGATAAAAGGAATTCATCCCAAATTTGCTGGCGCTGATGGCAGGTGCCGCCAGCAGGTAACCGTCATACAACTGCGGATAGTCTTGCGCGATTTTCCAGCCCTGACGACCTCCCGTGGAATGTCCATCAAAGTAGGTGTACTGCGGATCAACACCGTAATAGCGTTTGACCAGCGCTTTGGATTTGAGTGCTTGCTCCACCAAGCTGCGGTACGCAAAATCTTGGAGCAAAACGGTGTTCAAACTGCCGTCTGGCAAAAAAGTGTACGAGCCATTTTGCGACCAACGCTGTCCTGCATCGGTCGTGGCCGTGGCATAGCCCATCCCTGCAATCACTGGCGCCGGGAATTTACTGCCCACCGCGGTCGCCAGCGTTGCGCCGTTGTGGTGAGGCCAAAGATGACCGCCGCCCACATACCCACCACCGCCGTAATTGCGAATGCGTCGGTTCCACTGCGCATGCGAGGGCAACCAGACTTCGATGCCAATGCCCTCGGAAGTCGAACGGGCCTCTTGCGGCCCGGGGTTCCCAGGACCGACTTTGAGCTTGACCAGGCACATGTCTGCAGCCAATGTGACGGGGGTGCCTGAATCAGAGACAAATATTTTTTCGCCTTGATGGAGTGACTGAACTGAAACGACAGAAGTCCAAGCATCTGGTTGGAAGGCGGTTTTCAAGCCCTCATCGCACGCCAAAGGTGAAGCGCCACGTTCAGGCAAGGGCAAGGGACCAGAAGCGCAAGCTGCGAGCAACAAAACACTGCTCCCCACCCATGCGGCAGGTGCACGGCACCCGGTCATGCGTGGTTTTGAATCCATTGGGCTGGGCATTTTGTGTCCTTTTGAAATAAGCGGAATGTCTCAGCCCCCATCCTGCTCAGCCTGGCGTTATCGGGCAATCCCCATAAAAGTCATTTGGATTTGCGGAAAGTTTCAAGCACCATGCAACACCAGGCTTGCAGGTCATACCGAGGAAACGACAACTGTGACTACGCCACAGTATTCACGTTGCCTCCCAAGCCCATGAAGGCCAACAGGCTGGACTGCTGCGCGGCTTTGCTGGCGTTGACCAGCGCTTGCGCTTTTGACTGGATGGCTGTTTTGGAGCTAGGGGTCGATGGGCTGGCAGGGGCGGCTGAGGCAGCGCCTTTGCCATTGTTTTTGGGCTGGAGACCCAGCGCCGCATTTTGTGCGCCGGCCAAGTCGCCAGCGTTCAGCGCTTGATACAAGCGACCCATTGCCGTGGTGTTGCCCTTGGCCATGGGCGGCAATCCTGAGGCCGCATAGGCTTTTTGAGCCGTCGCCAAATCACCTGCGCTCAAGGCTGAGAATAAATTGCTCCAATTTTGTTGCTTTTGCTGCAATGCAGCGGCGTAGGTGTTCTGCGTCGAAACAGGGTTGATGGACATGAATTGACCTCGTCGGATTTACGTCAGATCCCCTGTTTCAAGCAAGAATTGAGCCCTTTCAAAATCAGGCTGCGCATGGACAGGCGATGCCCAACACCCCCGAGTCTTACTGCGGAGCGTCCAACACAATCGGTTGCCCATGCGGCGTGCGCGCGGCGGCATACTCCCAGGCATGCTCCAGTTCGTGGATTTGATCTGGGGTGCCCAGCTGGTGTTGGATCACCATCTTTTCCAAGGCATTGAGCCAATGCAGGTAATAGTGGTGCCCATCGTCCTGGTCGCCCAGGGCTTGGGCTTGGCCAATCTCTAGGGTCAGGGCGTCGGCCCACTCAGGCCATGAGAAAACGCCTTTTTCATGCAGTTGCAAGGTCATGGCGAATGCCTGCGCTTGCCAAGGCTGCGCAAACACAAAGCCCTCATCGGTGGACGGCAAGGGCAGGCCGCCCGCGCATTGACGGGCGATGTCATCCAGCGTGCACTGAGAAGTTGGGGGTACCCATTCAGCCATCACAACACCGCTTCCAAATAAGGCTCCCACGCATCCACACTGACCTGCACTTGGGGGTCGGCACCCTCACCCCACAGTTCTGGCCCTTCAAACACCACGGTGTACAGCCATTCAGCATGGCTGTTGAAAGGCGGCAAGGCTTTATCGACGTGGCTGTCCGGATAGATGTGTGCACCGTGCACCATCACCACCTTGCCCGTGTGGCCACGCACGTAGCGCGGCAAGCGTGTATGGCCTTGCGGGTGGATATTGCGCGCACGCACAAGCTGTCCTAGGGCAAAACGTGCCGGGCTGGTGGCTTTGCGCAGCGTCGGGGTACCTGCGGCCAGCGCCGCGTCGACAGTGTCCAACTTCAAAACGCGGGCGACGGGAGCAGGAGGATCTTGCATGTGACCACTGGCCAATTCGCGCGCCGTGACCATGCCGCGCTCCAGCGTCAGTTGCGTCAGGGCGCGAATCCAGATCTCATAGTAGCTGCTGGACAGATAAACAGAGGGCGGCAAAGATTCACGGGCAGCGCGCGCCAAGTCGATGTTCCATTGGCCGCTGGCCCCCATGGCCACGGTGACCGCCATGGCCCGGCTTTCCCAAGGCGCATGAAACAAGGGCTCATCCGGCTCGGGCAGCACCCGACCAAAGCCTTGCATCCCCCCCATGTCGTGAACGCCGTTCATGGCAGCTGCGCCAAAGCCAAACCGGTGCCAATCATGGCATTGCGGGTGACGCACAGGGCCAGCTGTTCTTCGCTGAGCTGCTCGGTACCTGGTGGGCGCATCGGCAAGACCAGATAGCGCACTTCTGCCGTGGAGTCCCACACCCTGAAGGTGCTGTGTTCGGGCAGGGTCACCCCAAAATCGGCCAACACGCCGCGCGGGTCCATCACCGCCTTGGCCCGGTAAGCGGCGCTTTTGTACCACACCGGCGGCAAACCCAAAATCGGCCAAGGGTAGCAACTGCACAGGGTGCACACCACCATGTTGTGCACCTCGGGCGTGTTGGCCACAGCCACCATGTGTTCGCCTTGCCTGCCGCTGTACCCCAGGGAAGCGATGG
The DNA here is from genome assembly GCA_947452635.1 of Comamonadaceae bacterium. GTDB lineage: Bacteria > Pseudomonadota > Gammaproteobacteria > Burkholderiales > Burkholderiaceae_C > Limnohabitans_A. The sequence goes on from CANGEE010000083.1 coordinate 9,329, forward strand.
CGGCGGTGGCGTCTTGCAGCAGCCAATCCCGATATGCCGGGTCGGTCCACGCCTTGGCCACTACACGGGCGCCGTTGTGGGGACCGACTTCTGTTTCGTATATTTCAATGATGCGATCCAGCGCCGCCGGGTCCACATAGCCTTTGCGGGTCAACAAAGTTTCTAAGGCGCGCACACGCACGTCCATTTCACTCAAATGGCTGGGCTCATCGGGCCCGTGCGTGTGGTGATGGTGGTCGCTCAAAAGAGGTCTCCTGAAGAAGCCATGGGCTGTTATGGACAAGAACGCTGGTGCAGATCATAGACAGGATTTAGCAATGCCGTGTCAGCGCTTCGAATTTCGCTTCGCCGCTGGGATCTGCATCGACAGTCGGTTTTCAAACGGGCGGATGGATGGCTGAGGCCGCATTGAAGCGCGGCATGAAAGGTATGTCCGTAGCGCCCACGTCTTGGCCGCCTTGCGTCAGCAGCGTTGTGATCTGGCCACGGTGGTGCGTTTGGTGGTTGAACAGATGGGAAACCAATACCCACTGCGGGACGCTTCTTTCTAAACCATCGACTTTGCTCTCATAGGTGAGCGTGCGGCTGAGCCAGTCGGCTGAGAGCGTGGATGCCCAAACCATCAGCCTTTCATCCAAGCGCTCGCGCTCAACGCGCAACTGAGAAAAGCTGCCAAACAAGTCTGGCCCCAGAGGGGGTACTGCGCGAGGTTCCTGGGTGAATCTGGCTAAGAAAGCCAAGTCTGCATAGGCGATGTGGTTCAAGGTCATGTAAATGGACTTGAAGAATGCGCCGCAGTCCCTCCTCAATTCCTCTTCTGACAAAGATGCACAAGCATGGAACACCTTCTGGTTCATCCACCTGTTGTATTCAGCCATCAGCTGGCAGTATTCAGCATCGATCATGCAGGGATTTGAATGCAAAGGCAGCGCAACGTCAACTCAGGCGGCCCGGTCTGTTGTCTAGTTGCAGACTGATTTAGGGCTTCCATCGCAAAGCGGATAGGTTTTGCTTCTTTTGCAGCCGCAAAAATTGACCATGCCCGTTTCGATCGCCTCATATCGAAGTGGCAAGTGCTTCGTTTTTTGGTGAGCACGGTTACAAAAAGGCGGCATGTCCGTTACCGGTGCATTTTCGCGGGCACAACAAAGAACTCGGCCGGCTTAAGGGCGGTCTGCTGCAGATTGGGCGCAGACAGTACAAAGCGCGGTACCGCCGTCGGTCTGGTGTCGGTAGAAGCTCAAAAAAAAAGGTCGCTAGGGCGCATGGATAAAGGGGTGACTGATGTAGCTCAAATCCAAGGCCAGGGGGTGCACAGGAGCACTTAAATGCATGGTGTCATTGAAAACTCAACTGATTCATGCCCTTTCTTTCCCATAAATTAGGCTCAGATTAAACCTGGGCCTGAATTTCAAATGGCAACCCAACCTGTTTGCGATTACTTTAGATTTTTTCTACAACCAAGACCCGCTGTGCGTTTTAGGCACCGTTTACGGATGGCTTTCAATTGATTTGATTTTGCATGATCAACCATACGTTTGCCTGATTCACGCCGCAAATCAGCAATAGCCATGGTAACGAATGGGTCACCATGGCACATGCCGATCAAAGTCGAAGCGTACGTCATGGGTTGGGGTACGGGTTACCGGATTTACCTTGCAAAAGACGGTGACAAGCTCATCGTTCTTTTTGGCGGTGGGTCCAAGCGAGGACAGCAACGGGACATCGATAAAGCCAAAGAATTATGGGCCGAGTACAAGGGGTAATTTCATGGCCTTGACTCGAAATTTCAAAGAAACCGTCATTGAGCGAATTCAAAACGACGCCACGTTTGCTCAGGCACTGCTGGATGAAGCCGCTACTTTGTTTCTGAATGGTGAACCTGAAACGGCTCGACTGCTCCTGCGTGACCTGGTCAACGCCACCATCGGCTTTGAGCAACTTTCAGCACTGACGGCCAAGCCAAGCAAAAGTCTGCACCGGATGCTTTCGCCAACGGGCAACCCCAGCATGGATAACCTGGCGGCCATTTTCCGGGCCGTGCGCGACAGACTTCAGGTCAGCCTTTCTGCGCATTCGGTTGCTGCCTAAATGAGCTGTCTCACTAGAAGCTGAATGAACGCAATGGACTGAGCGATCGTCATCTTTGTCGCGGAAGCGGGTACTGGCGAACGGCGGGTTACTGGATGTTCACCTAGGTGCCTGTCAGCAGGCAGTCGTAGACTTCAGGTTTGCCGCGAAAGCCGACATCTGGCAAGCCGCAAGAATATCAAGCA
>CANGEE010000084.1 GCA_947452635.1 Comamonadaceae bacterium
AAAGACATCGCCGGCATGGGCGTGACCGTCACCTCACTCAGCGCTGAAGAGCGCGAGGAATTCGTCAAAGTGACCCGCCCAGTCTACGAAAAGTGGAAGAACACCGTGGGCGTCGCTTTGGTGAAAGAAGCTGAAGCGGCCGTGGCGGCGCGCAAGAAGTAATCGCGTCATGACTGCACCCGCCTGGCAAGCCCTGACCACTCAGCCTGACGGCTTGAGCGAATCGCCGTTTTGGCATCCGCACGAGCAGCGACTGTATTGGGTGGACATTCCGGGGCGACGCTTGGCTCGGGTGAAGGTGCAGCACTTCACCGAAGCCTTGGGCGAGGTCGAGTATTGGCCGGTGCCCGAAGAGCCTGGGTGCATGGCGCCGGTGGTCGGTGGCGGTGTGATCGTGGCTTTGCGCGATGGCATTTACAGAGGGCGCACGTGGGGCGGCCCGTTGGAGCTGCTGGCGGCTGCACCCTACGACACTACGCGCTTGCGCTTCAACGATGGCAAATGCGATGCCCAAGGCCACTTTTGGGCCGGCACCATGTACGAGCCGCGCGACCAAGCCGAGGGTGTGCTGTACCGCTTGCAGGGCCCAAGCTTGCAAGCCATGGCCGGTCAATGCACGGTGGCCAACGGTCTGGCGTGGTCGCCTGACGGCAAGACCCTGTACTGGTCGGACACCGGCAGCCACCGCATCCGCGCCTGGGACTGGGATGCGACCACAAGCACCCTGTCGGGCGAGCGGGTGTTTCACCAAGCCGCGCTGAAGCCGCCGGGCTGGAGTTGGGGCAACACCTCAGGCCCGCCTTATGGCGGCCGCCCCGACGGCGCCACCGTGGACGCCCAAGGCAATTACTACAGCGCCATGTACGAAGGCCGACGCATCGTTAAGTTTTCGCCGCAAGGTGAGGTGCTCACGGTGATCGAAACCCCGGTGCAATGCACCACCATGCCCTGCTTTGGCGGCGAGGACTTGCAAACCCTGTTCATCACCACCTCGCGCAACGGCCGCAGCGAGGCGGAGTTGGCGGCCATGCCCTTGTCCGGCTGCGTATTTGCGCGGCGCGTGGATGTGCCGGGCTTGCCGGTGAATTTCTACCAGCCCTGAAGCGCCATCGCCCAATTTCTCACAGTGCGCGTGTTCAAAAAATTCATGCGCCCGCGCTGCCTTGGGCGTTAACATCAGGCGCATGGACGCTGAACTCAACTCCCTCATCGACGCCGTGCGCAGCGCTGCAGCCCAAGGCGGCACTTTGCGTTTGCGTGGCGGTGGCAGCAAAGACTTCTGGGGCCAAAGCCTGAGTGGCCAGGTGCTGGACACGCGGGGGTATCGCGGCATCCTCAGTTACGAGCCCAGCGAGTTGGTGGTGACGGTGCGCTGCGGCACGCCGCTGGCCGAGCTGGAAGCGGCGTTGGCTGAGCAAGGCCAGTGCCTGGCGTTTGAGCCACCGCATTTTGGCCCGGGCGCGACGGTGGGCGGCATGGTGGCCGCAGGCTTGAGCGGCCCGGCCCGCGCCACCGCCGGTGCGGTGCGCGACTTTGTTTTGGGCGCACGTTTCATCAACGGCTTGGGCGAGCACCTCACCTTTGGCGGCCAGGTCATGAAAAACGTGGCGGGCTACGACGTCAGCCGCTTGATGGCGGGCAGTTGGGGCACCTTGGGTTTGATCACCGAAGTGAGTTTGAAAGTCTTGCCTGTGCCGCCGGCCGAAGCCACCATCATGTGCGCCGGTTTGGCGCAAGGCGCAGCGCTCGGTTTGCTGCACCGTTGGGGTGGTCAGCCACTGCCCTTGAATGCCAGCGCTTGGGTGCGCGACGATACGGCTTTGCCGGTGGCCGACTATCTGTTTGTGCGCCTGCGCGGTGCGGTGGCGGCGGTACAGTCGGCCCTGCACACCCTGAGCGCCGATGCGCAAGCCCTGGGCGCACAAGTGCAGCAGATGGACAACACCGAAGCGTCGCAAGACTGGCAGGCCAGCGGCGAGCAGGCCTTGCAGTTTTTCACGCCGCCCCGTGCCGATGCCTGCCTGTGGCGTCTGTCATTGCCGCAAACCGCGCCGGTGCTGGACTTGCCCGGCTTGGACCATCCTGCGCAGTACATCGAGTGGCAAGGCGCGCAGCGTTGGCTGTGGGCACCGGCGTCGGCCGCCGTGGCGCTGCGCGAGTTGGCGCAATCGGTAGGGGGCCATGCGACCTTGTTTCGCGCCAGCGCGGCCCATGCCGAGGTCGACAAAGCGGTGGGCGTGAACACGCCCTTAGAGGCGGTGCAGCAACGCATTCAAAAGCAACTTCAGCAGCAGATGGACCCGCAAGGCGTTTTCGCCACCGGCCGCCTGTACGCTTTCTGATTCTGGGACGACATCACATGCAAACCCATCTCGCCCCTGAATACCAAAACACCCCAGAAGGCTTGGAGGCCGAAGCGATTTTGCGCAAGTGCGTGCACTGCGGTTTTTGTACGGCCACCTGCCCCACCTACCAATTGCTGGGCGACGAGCTCGACGGACCGCGTGGCCGCATCTACCTGATGAAGCAGGTGCTCGAAGGTCAAACCCCAACCCGCAAAACCCAGCAACACCTGGACCGCTGCCTGACCTGCCGCAACTGCGAAACCACCTGCCCCAGCGGCGTGCAATACGGTCACTTGATCGACATTGGCCGCAAGCTGGTGGACGCCAAAGTCGAGCGCCCCGTGGGCGAAAAGCTGGTGCGCTGGGCGCTCAAAGAAGGCCTGCCCTCACCCCTGTTTGCGCCCGCCATGAAGATGGGTCAAAGGGTGCGCGGCTTGCTGCCCGAAAGCCTCAAAGCCAAAGTGCCTGCGCCGCAAGACGCCGGAGCATGGCCCACCGCGCAGCACACGCGCAAAGTGCTGATGTTGGCCGGTTGCGTGCAGCCGAGCATGAGCCCCAACATCAACACCGCCACCGCGCGCGTGCTGGACGCCTGCGGCATCCAGACCGTCGTCGCAGCCGAGGCGGGTTGCTGCGGCGCGCTCAAGTTCCACTTGAACGACCACGAAGGCGGCAAAGCCCATATGCGCGCCAACATCGACGCCTGGTGGCCGTTGGTGGAGGGCGGCGAAGTCGAGGCCATCGTCATGAACGCCTCAGGCTGCGGCGTGATGGTCAAAGACTACGGCCATGTGTTCCAAGACGATCCAACCTATGCGGATAAAGCCGCCCGCATTGGCGCATTGACCCGCGACCTGAGCGAGTTGTTGCCCGATTGGGTGCCGCTGCTCCAACCCCGGCTGACGCCCGAAGCGCTGCAAGCCGCCGGCCTGCAGGCTTACCACCCGCCCTGCACGCTGCAACACGGCCAGCAACTCAAAGGCAGCGTTGAGAAACACCTGATCGAGTTGGGTTTTCAGATTGAAGTTGCGGCCAGCGAATCGCACCTGTGCTGCGGCTCGGCAGGCACCTACAGCGTGCTTAACCCTGAACTGTCCAAACAGTTGCGGGACCGCAAACTCGGCCACCTGACCGCGCTGGGCCCGCAAGGCGTGCTCAGCGCCAACATCGGCTGCATCACCCACCTGCAAAGCGGCAGCGGCCTGCCGGTGCGGCATTGGGTGGAGATGCTGGACGAGGCTTTGGCGCTGGGTTGAAGCGCCAGACGCATCAAGCCGCCAGCGCCGCCTCAATGTCTTTGGCGATTTTGAGAGGCGCGTCCTGCGGTGCGTAGCGCTGGAGCACGCGGCCGTCTTTGCCGACCAAAAATTTGGTGAAATTCCATTTGATGGCTTTGCTGCCCAAGATGCCCGGGGCTTCGGCGGTGAGCCATTGGTACAGCGGGTGCGCGCCGTCGCCGTTGACCTTGATCTTCTCCATCATTTGGAAGCTGACGCCGTAATTGCGCTGGCAAAAAGCGCCGATCTCTTCGTTGCTGCCGGGGTCTTGGCTGCCGAATTGGTTGCACGGAAAGCCAAGCACCGCCAAGCCTTGCGCGGCGTAGCTTTGATGCAGTTGTTCCAGGCCGGCAAATTGCGGCGTGAAGCCGCAGGCGCTGGCGGTGTTGACGATCAGCAGCACCTGGCCCTTGAAGGCCGACAGGGCCACGGGCTGGCCGTCGATGGCCTGGGCTTCAAAGTCATAAATTGCAGTCATAGGGGAGTCCTCAGTGTGTGACCCGCGAGGGGCCCTGAACCGCAAGTGTGCCTGTTTTTCAAGCCCGCGTGGGCTCAGGCCAAATCGACAGCAATGCCGCACACACGATCAGGCCACCGCCCCACAGGGTGTTGGCGCTGAGTTGCGCACTGCCCAGCCAGACCGCTGACAAACTGGCAAAGACAATTTCAGACAGCATGACCAGCGCGGTCGTTTGCGCGCTCAGTTTCGCCGCGCCGTATTGCAGTGCCAGATTGCCGATCAGAAAGGCCAGCGACAGCAAAAGCACTTGGGGCGCCCAGTCGACGCTGAGCATGGGCATCGGTGGCATCAAGCCCAGACCGACACCGACCAGTGCGGTGAGCGTGGCCATCAGCGTGCCACCGCCAAACATGGCCAGCATGCGCGCAGGCTCGGGTGAGTTGTGCAGTTTGCGCAGCAACGCGTTGGTCAGCGCAAAACAAAAACCGCCCATCAGGGCCAAGGCGTCGGCGGTGGATTCGGGTACCGGCCAGGGCGTGTCGGGTTTTTTCAGCACGATGGCCACACCGGCCAAAGCCAGCACCAGGCGCACCCCAGCGCTGCGCGTGGGTTTGTCGCCCAGCAGCCACCAGGCAATCAGAATCGACCACGCGGGCATGAGGTAAAACAGCAGCACCACCCGCACCACATCGCCAATCGTCACGGCCCAGTTGAAGCCCACATTGGTCAGGCCCGACGCCAAGATCAACAACCACAACCAAGGGTGCTCGCGCCAGCCACGCCCCGCTTGCGGCCGCGCGATCCACACCACGGCCAAGCACAGGCCATAGACCAAGGATGTGGCCCACAGCGGATGCAGACCCAGGCTTTGCAGCGTTTGAAACGGCCACCAAGAAACGCCCCATACCAGGGCGTTGAGCAGCAGCGCTGCAACAGCCTGGCCTTGGCCTTGAGGGCCTTTACGCATGCAGGGTCATGGGGTGTCTGGCGTGACCGCGAGGTTCAGCCGTGCATCTGATCGTTTTTGGCCAAACCGATCAGGTGGTCCACCACCTCTTTGTGCGCCACGCAGTTATGGGCGTGCCATTTCTGGATCACCCACATGACGCTGGCCACCAGCAGGCCAAATGCCGTGATGGCCCCAAAGGCCGACAGGCCCAGGCCGGTGGACAGGCTGTAAAAGCCGCCCAAGGCCAAAATGCAAGCTTGTTCGTTGAAGTTTTGCACCGCAATCGAGCGGCCTGCGCCCATCAGGTTGTGGCCCCGGTGCTGCAGCAAGGCGTTCATCGGCACCACCAAAAAACCACCAATCGCGCCTAACAAAATCAAAAACGGCGCCGCTGCCCACACGTTGGTGATGAAGTTCATCGCCACCACCAGCAGGCCCATGGCAATGCCCAGCGGCATGACGCGTGTGGCCTGGTAAAGCTTCATGCGCACCGAAGCGACCACGGCGCCCACCGCCGTGCCAATCGCCACCACGCCCACCAAACTGGAGGCTTGGGTGGTGCTGTAGCCCAGGGCCGCGGCGCTCCAGGCCAACACGATGTAGCGCAAATTGCCCGACACCCCCCAAAACAAAGTGGTGGTGGCCAAAGAAATCTGACCGAGGCGGTCTTTCCACAAACGGGTGTTGCAATGCCAAAAATCGGGCAACAGTGCGATCAAGTTACGGGGCAGTGCACGCAAGGGCGCATCGGTGTGGGGAATGCGGGTATTGAACCAAGCGGCCAAGGCGTACAGCAGGATCAGCAGCGCAATGGCGGCTTCGGGGGCGGTGTCGATGCCGGTGTCAATGAAGGGCAAGTCCAGTCCCAACAGAAAGTCAGTGGCGTGCGCGCCGACCAATTGACCGCCCACCAGCACACCCAAAATGATGGAGGCAATGGTCAGGCCTTCGATCCAACCGTTGGCTTTGACCAGTTGCGATGGCGGCAGCAACTCGGTCAAGATGCCGTACTTGGCGGGCGAATAGGCGGCAGCTCCCAAGCCCACAATGGCATACGACAGCAAAGGATGCGTGCCAAACAGCATCATCAAGCAGCCCACCACCTTGATGGCGTTGCTGATGAACATGACTTGGCCCTTGGGGCGCGAGTCGGCAAAGGCACCGACAAAAGGCGCCAGCACCACGTAAAACAAAGCGAACATGGGGACCAAAGCGGCGCGTTGCCATTCGGCACCCCCGCTGGTGCGGATCAGTTCGACGGCGGCCACAAACAGCGCGTTATCGGCCAACGAGCTGAAAAACTGGGCCGCCATGATGGTAAAGAAACCGCGCTTCATGAAATCCTGGGGTGATAGGGCAAGCCACAGAGCCTGGCCCAAGTCTGAACTGATAGACAACTTCGAGGTCAAAGGGTTATATCACGGCGCTGTGGTGCCACAATGGAGGCTGTCTTGTCCCTCTGGCCCTGCGCGGGGCCTATTGCCCAGCCCATGCCCCGACCGATACAGGCCACGATCCACACCGCTGCTTTGCGCCACAACCTGGCGCGTACCCGATGGGCGGCGCCCGACGCCCAAGTGTGGGCGGTGGTCAAGGCCAATGCCTACGGCCACGGCATTGCCCAGGTGTTTGAGGGCCTGCGCGGCGCCGATGGTTTTGCGCTGCTCGACTTGAAAGAGGCGCAGCAGGTGCGCGCTTTGGGCTGGCGCGGCCCGATTTTGCTGCTCGAAGGGGTATTTGAAGCGCGCGACTTGGAGCTGTGTTCGCGCCTGCATCTGTGGCACACGGTGCACTGCGACGAGCAGATCGACATGCTGGCCCTGCACAAAACGCATGAGCCGCACCGCGTGTTTCTGAAAATGAATTCGGGCATGAATCGCTTGGGTTTTGCGCCGCAGCGCTACCGATCCGCCTGGACGCGGCTGAACGCCTTGCCCCAGGTCGACGAAATCTCGCTCATCACCCATTTCAGCGACGCCGATGGCCCCAAAGGCATTGCCGCGCAAATGGCGTGTTTTGAATTGGCCACCCGCGACCTGCCCGGTGAACGCAGCCTGAGCAACAGCGCAGCCGCCTTGCGCCATGCCGACCATTCTGCAGTGCGGGCCGACTGGATTCGGCCCGGCATTGCCCTGTACGGCAGCGCCCCCGATTTTCCTGCGCGCACTGCATCGCAATGGGATTTGCAAGCCGCCATGAGCCTGAACGCCCGCATCATTGCCGTGCAGTCTCTGCAAGCGGGCGACAGCGTGGGTTACGGCTCGCAGTTTGTCGCCGAGCATGCCATGCGCGTGGGCGTGGTGGCCTGCGGTTACGCCGACGGTTACCCCCGCCTGTGCCCCACCGGCACGCCGGTGCTGGTGGATGGGGTGCGCAGCCGCACCCTGGGCCGGGTCAGCATGGACATGCTGGTGGTGGACTTGGGCCACTTGCCCGAGGCGGGCATGGGCAGCACCGTCACCCTGTGGGGGTATGCGGCCAACGGCCAGGTGCTGGGCATTGACGAAGTGGCGCAAGCGGCCGGTACCTTGGGGTATGAGCTGATGTGTGCTTTGTCTGCGCGTGTGCCGACGCTCTCGGTTGACGGCTTGGCCTTGCAGCCCTGGTGACAGCCCTGCGGGGCTGGCCACGCGACAATCGCCCATGCCCCATCGCTCACCGCACCCCCACGACCGTTTGACCCTGTTCGTGGCACTGGGCTTGATCGTCATCTGGGGCGGCAACTTCACGTTGCAAAAATACCTGTTCCATTTGATTTCGCCCACGGGCTTCTTGCTGGCGCGCTACATCCTGATGCCGCTCAGCGCCCTGGTCTTGATGCGTTGGCGCTTGGGCCGTTGGCTGCCGCCTTTGCCGCGCAAAGACCTGCTGCACATGGCGGGTTTGGGTGTTGTCGGCCATTCTTTGCATGTGGGCTTGGTGACGTACGGCATCCATTGGTCGACGGCGTTTTCCAGCGCGGTGATCTTGGCCTGTGGCCCGGTGTTCACTTTGCTGATCCTGCGCTTCAAAGGCGTGGAGCGCTTGAAGGGCGCGCAGATCGGCGGTGTGGCACTGGCCTTGGTGGGGGTGCTGCTGTTCATGTCCGACAAACTGCTGGGTGGGCAGTGGCGTGCGGGTGGCGGCGACCTGGTGTTGCTGGTCGCCTCCAGTCTGTTTTCTTATTACACCGTGGCCGCCAAACCGCTGATGGAGCGCCACGGCCCGGTGCTGACCATGGGGTACGCCACCTTGCTGGGCGGCTTGCCCTTGTTGCTCGTGACCCTGCCTTTTGCGCTGGAGGTGCCCTGGGGCGTGCTGGATGCGTGGGACTTGTTCGGCGTGCTGTGGTCGGTGTTGGTGTCCGCCTTCTTTGGCTGGCTGGCCTGGGGTTGGATCAATCAGGTGCGCGGCGTGGCGCGCACCGCCCCTTTGATGTACCTGATGCCGCCCATGGCCGGTTTGTTTGCCTGGGCTTTGTCGGGCGAGCATTACAGCGGTATCAAGATCGCCGGTGCCGGGGTGATTTTGCTGGGCGTGGCCTTGGCGCAATACGCCGGGCAAATGCCGCTTGCGGTCGCTTGGGCACGTCGCTGGAAAACTTGAGGTTTCAGATCTTGAACCAGGTGTCGTAACTGGTTTTCACAATCAGCGCGCCGACCACAGCGATGAAGGCGATGCGCACGAAACCCGCGCCATGTTTCAGCGCCAGGCGGGTGCCGATCCAACTGCCCACCATATTGGCCAGCGCCATGGCCAGCGCCAAATGCCACCACACATGGCCTTGGAGCGCAAACAGCACCAGCGCCGAGAAGTTGGTGGCGGTGTTGATCAGCTTGGCTGACGCCGAGGCGTTTAAAAAGTCGTAACCCATGATGCGCACAAAGGCAAAGACCAAAAAGCTGCCGGTGCCGGGACCAAAAAAGCCGTCGTAAAAACCGATCACCAGGCCAATGGCGCCTCCCGCCCAAGCCGCATGGCGAGCGTTGAAGCGAGGCGCATGGTGACGGCCCAGCTCTTTTTTGGCCAAGGTGTAGCCCAGCAGCAAGAGCAGCAAAAAAGGCAGGGCTTTGCGAAACAGCGAGGGGTCCACACCTTGCACCGCCCAGGCTCCGCAAAGCGACCCGATCAGCCCGGCTGTGGCCGCCGGCAACAGCGCGTGCCACTGCATCTGCACTTTGCGGCTGTATTGGAGTGTGGCGAAGGCTGTGCCCCATACCGAGGCGCTTTTGTTGGTGCCCAGCAAAGTCACTGGTGCGGCCGCTGGAAAGGTGGCAAACAACGCGGGGACCAAAATCAGGCCGCCACCGCCAACGATGGCGTCGACCAAGCCGGCCAACAGTGAGGCCAGCGAAACAATCAGTAATTCCATGCGGGGATTGTCGCACCGGGGTGCGATCGGGCTTCGCCAAAACCAGGCACCACACACAAGGCGAAAAAAAACGCCGCAAAAGCGGCGTCCATCAAGTCTGCATCGTGATTCGATGTCTGTGTATCGTTCGAGTTCTCGGGTGTCTCCTCGGTCCCTCGTGGTGACGAGACCGGAGTCCGTCATCGAGTGGGTTGAATGTAATGCCCCGGGATGGTGCATTTCATCAGGGATTTCCCGCGATTCGGGTATATCCTGATGAAAATGAGTACCAATTCAACAGGCTTGCGGCCAGTGCGGTTCAGCGGGCCACATCGTCGGCAATCCACTGGGCGGCTTTCTCCGCCATCATCAGCGTCGGGCTGTTGGTGTTGCCGCTGGTGATGGTGGGCATCACACCGGCATCGACCACGCGCAAACCGGCCACGCCGCGCACCCGCAGGCGGCTGTCGACCACGGCCATCGGGTCGTCAGCGCGGCCCATGCGGGTGGTGCCCACCGGGTGAAAGATGGTGCTGGCAATATCGCCGGCCAGCTTGGCCAAATCGGCATCGCTTTGGTATTGCACCCCGGGTTTGAACTCGTCGGGCGCAAAGGGTTTCATCGCGTCTTGCGCCATGATGCGGCGTGTCACGCGCAGGCTGTCGGCGGCGACCTGGCGGTCCTCGTCGGTGGACAGGTAGTTGGGCGCAATGGCGGGCGCGTCTTCAAAGCGGTTGCTCTTAATCTGCACCGTGCCCCGGCTGGTCGGGTTCAAGTTGCACACGCTGGCAGTGATCGCCGGGAAGCTGTGCAGCGGCTCGCCAAACGCGTCCAGACTCAGCGGCTGCACGTGGTACTGGATGTTGGCATGCGGCTGGGCCGGGTCGCTCTTGGTGAAGGCACCCAACTGGCTGGGCGCCATGCTCATGGGGCCGGTGCGTTTGAGCGCGTACTCCAGCCCAATCAAGGCTTTGCCCCACAGACTGTTCGCCATGGTGTTGAGGGTCTTGGCGTTCTGGACTTTGTAGACCGAGCGGATTTGCAAATGGTCTTGCAAGTTGGCCCCCACGCCGGGCAAGTCATGCACCACCGGCACGATGGTGTCGTGCAACAAAGCCGCAGGCCCAACGCCCGAAAGTTGCAAAATTTGCGCTGAGCCGATGCTGCCCGCGCTCAAGATCACTTCACGCGTGGCGTGAACCACTACCATTTCTTGACCTGTCCAGACTTGCGCGCCGGTGCAGCGCTTGGCGCCATCCGGCAGGGTCTCGATCAGCAGTTTGGCCACTTGGGCTTTGTGCCACAACTCAAAGTTGGGGCGGGCGTAACAGGTGGGGCGCAAAAAAGCTTTGGCGGTGTTCCAGCGCCAACCGGCTTTTTGATTGACTTCAAAATAGCTCACACCTTCGTTGTTGCCGCGGTTGAAGTCGTCGGTCGCAGGAATGCCTGCTTGTTGGGCGGCCTGCGCAAAGGCGTCGAGCACATCCCAGCGCAGGCGCTGTTTCTCAATGCGCCACTCACCGCCCGCTTGCCGGCCTTTGAGGGTGTGGATGTAGCTGCCAGCCGCGGCGTCTTGCGCCATCAAACTCGGGCGCGTGCCTTTGGCACCATGAAAGGCGCTGGCCCCTTTGTAGTGGTCTTCGTGCAACTGAAAGTAGGGCAGCGACTGGTCCCAGCGCCAAGCGTCGTCGCCCGTGATCTGCGCCCATTGGTCGTAATCGCGCGCTTGGCCCCGCATGTAAATCATGCCGTTGATGCTCGAGCAACCCCCCAGCACCTTGCCGCGTGGGTAGCGCAAAGTGCGGCCATTCAAGCCCGCAGCCGGCTCGGTTTCGTACAGCCAGTCGGTGCGCGGATTGCCGATGCAATACAGATACCCGACCGGAATGTGCACCCAGTGGTAATCGTCTTTCTTGCCCGCTTCAATCAGCAGCACACGCTTGCTGGCGTCGGCACTCAAGCGATTGGCCAGCAGGCTGCCCGCCGTGCCGCCGCCCACGATGATGTAGTCAAAGGTGTTGTCGTTCATGGTTGTGCCCTTGTCTTGTCTGCCGACGATTGTGCACGTCAACAGGTCGTTGGGGTCCAGCAAGCCCAGCC
>CANGEE010000085.1 GCA_947452635.1 Comamonadaceae bacterium
CGGGTGCCAACGCTTGCGTGCTGCATTACCGCGCGGAGGCCGGCCTGATTCGCAGCGGCGACTTGGTCTTGATTGACGCCGGCTGCGAGCTCGACGGCTATGCCTCGGACATCACCCGCACCTTCCCGGCCAACGGCCAATTCACCGGTCCGCAGCGCGCGCTGTACGACTTGGTGCTGGCCTCGCAAGATGCAGCCATCGCGGCGACCCGTGCCGGTGCCCGTTTTGTCGAGCCGCACGAGGCCACCGTCAAAGTGCTGGCGCAAGGCCTGCTCGATGTCGGCTTGCTCGACAAAAACAAGGTCGGCAATGCGCAAGACGTGATCGCCAACCGCAGTTATTTTCAGTTCTACATGCACCGCACCGGCCATTGGTTGGGCATGGATGTGCACGACTGCGGCAGTTACGTGGAGCCCTCCGAGGTGGGCACGGTCCATGAACGCAAAGACCCCTTGAGCGGCGAGACCCTCAAGGACCGACCCAGCCGCGTGCTGCAGCCGGGCATGGTGCTGACCATTGAGCCGGGTTTGTATGTGCGGCCTGCACCGGGCGTGCCCGAGCAGTTTCACAACATCGGTATCCGGATCGAAGACGATGCGGTGGTCACCGCCACCGGGTGTGAATTGATCACCCGCGATGTGCCGGTGAAAGCCGACGAAATCGAAGCCTTGATGCGGGCCTGAGCCCTTGGTTGCAATGCAATTGGTCCACATCAACCTGGGCAAAGTCCGCCCTTTGCGCGTGGGCGAGCGCAAGCTGATGTCGGCCATCGGTAAAACCGCCGTCGCCGGCCCGGTACCTGTCGGCTCTTTGGGTTTGACGGGCGATGAGCAAGCCGATGTGTCGGTGCATGGCGGCTTGGACAAAGCGGTCTACGCTTTTCCGCTGGAACATCTGGCCTACTGGCAAGCACAGCGGGTGGCGCAGGGTGTGAGTCTGTTTGAAGAAACCTTACCCCCTGGCTTTGTCGGCGAAAACCTGAGCATCTTGGGCCTGCGAGAAAGCGAGGTCTACATCGGTGATCGCTTGCATTTTGCCGACTGCGTGCTGCGGGTGACGCAGCCGCGTGAGCCTTGCGGCAAATTCAACGCGGTGATGGGTTACGCCCAAGCTGCGCGGGACATGGTGCTCAGTGGCTGCTGCGGTTTTTACCTGGCCGTCGAACGCGGGGGCTCATTGCAGCCTGGGGAGTCGTTCACCTTGGAGGCCGGTTCGCGACAGACAACGATCGCGCAAGCCTTGGCGCGCAAGCGGCATCAGCATTTGCGCTGACAGCCGTGGCGCATGGATCTGTGCGCAAAAGTCAAAAGTGACCTGCTTGGCTAAGCATATTTACCGATGCTGAGGCTCAAATCCCCGGGTCTACAATCCCAAGCATGCACCCGCAGCCAGCCTGACCCGGGCCTGACGCTGCACAACAGGAGATCCTGCATGACGACCAACAAGGTCCAAGCTGAAGAAAAACGCGCCGAGTTGCGCCGTGCCGCCCTCGAATACCACGAGTTCCCCACTCCCGGCAAAATCGCCATTGCACCGACCAAGCAGCTGATCAACCAGCACGACTTGGCGCTGGCCTATTCGCCCGGCGTGGCTTCACCCTGCGAAGAAATTGTCAAAGACCCCGCCAACGCCTTCAAATACACCAGCCGGGGCAATTTGGTGGGCGTGGTGACCAATGGCACGGCGGTGCTGGGCTTAGGCGACATTGGCCCGCTGGCCAGCAAGCCGGTGATGGAGGGCAAGGGCGTCTTGTTCAAGAAGTTTTCCGGCATCGATGTGTTTGACATCGAGATCAACGAAAAAGACCCGGACAAACTGGTGGAGATCATCGCCTCGCTGGAGCCGACTTTTGGCGGCATCAACCTGGAAGACATCAAGGCCCCCGATTGCTTTTATGTCGAGCGCAAGCTGCGCGAGCGCATGAAGATTCCGGTCTTTCACGACGACCAGCATGGCACGGCCATCGTGGTGGGCGCGGCAATTTTGAACGGCTTGAAGGTGGTGGGCAAAGAGCTGGACCAAATCAAATTGGTCACCTCGGGTGCAGGCGCGGCGGCACTGGCTTGCTTGGGTTTACTGGTCAAGCTGGGCATTCCGCGCCAGAACATCTGGGTCACCGACCTGGCCGGCGTGGTCTACGAAGGTCGCACCGAGTTGATGGACGAAGACAAGATTCAGTTCGTCCAAAAAACCGATCACCGCACCCTGGCCCAAGTCATTGCCGGCGCCGATGTGTTCCTGGGCCTGTCGGCCGGCGGCGTGCTCAAGCAAGACATGGTCAAAAGCATGGCGGCCAAGCCGCTGATTTTTGCTTTGGCCAACCCCAACCCCGAGATCGATCCGGCCGACGTCAAAGCCGTCCGGGATGACGCCATCATGGCCACCGGCCGCACGGACTATCCGAATCAGGTCAACAACGTGCTGTGCTTTCCGTACATCTTTCGCGGCGCCTTGGACTGCGGTGCCACCACCATCACCCAGGAGATGGAAATCGCCTCGGTGTATGCGATTGCCGAGCTGGCGCAAGCCGAGCAAAGCGAAGTCGTCGCCGCCGCCTATGCGGGCGAGCCCTTGGTGTTTGGCCCCGAGTATTTGATCCCCAAACCGTTTGATCCGCGCTTGATGATGAAAATCGCTCCCGCCGTGGCCCAGGCGGCTGCGCAAAGCGGCGTGGCGTCTCGCCCGATTGCCGATTTGGATGCGTACCGCGAACGCCTGCAAAGCTTTGTCTACGCCTCGGGCACCACCATGAAGCCGATCTTCACCGCCGCCAAGCGGGCCAGCAAAAAGCGGGTGGCCTTTTGCGAGGGTGAAGAAGAGCGCATCTTGCGCGCGGCGCAGATAGTGGTGGACGAGGACATCTCGCGCCCGACCTTGATCGGTCGCCCCGCCGTGATTGCCGAGCGCATCGAAAAATTCGGTTTGCGCCTCAAAGAAGAGTTGGATTACGACGTGGTCAACGTCGAGTTGGACCACCGTTACCGTGATTTTTGGCAGACCTACCACCGCCTGACCGAGCGCAAGGGCGTGACCATGCAAATCGCCAAAATCGAAATGCGCCGCCGCCTCTCGCTGATTGGCGCCATGCTGCTGCACAAAGGCGATGTGGACGGCATGATTTGCGGCACCTGGGGCACCAACCCCATGCACCTGAGCTATGTCGACCAGGTGATTGGCAAGCGCCCCGGTGTGCACACCTATGCCTGCATGAATGGTTTGATGTTGCCGGGACGCCAAATCTTCATTGTCGACACCCATGTCAATTACGACCCCAGCGCCGAGCAGTTGGCCGAGATCACCGTGATGGCGGCGGAAGAAATGCGCCGTTTTGGTCTGCGACCTAAAGCGGCCTTGTTGTCCCATTCCAACTATGGTTCTTCAAACGAACCCAGCGCCGTCAAAATGCGTCAAGTGCTGGCATTGTTGCAACAAAGCGCGCCCTGGCTGGAAGTCGATGGCGAAATGCATGGCGATGTCGCCCTGGACGGCGCAGCCCGTTTGGCTGCCATGCCCAACAGCACCCTGATGGGCGACGCCAACTTGCTGGTGATGCCCAATATCGATGCGGCCAACATCGCCTACAACCTGCTCAAAACCGCCGCTGGCGGCAATATTGCCATCGGACCGGTCCTTTTGGGGGCGGCCAAACCGGTGCATATCTTGACGCCGAGCGCCACGGTGCGCCGTATTGTGAACATGACGGCACTGACGGTGGCTGACGCCAATGTTTCGCGATAGGGCTTAAAACGATAGCAAGTACTAACTTTAATTGTCATTTGCCTTGAAGGGGCTGCCTATTGAGTGGGCAGCCCCTTGCTTTTTTCGCTGCATTGCGGCAAACTCACGCCTTCGGATTTTCGGGTTTACCCGGAGGTCTTTGAAAGGTTGATTTTGATGTTGTTTGACAGAGCCTTTGGGTTGCGCAAGATTTCCTGTGTTTTAGCGCTTTTGTGGATTTTTTGGGCAAACCCTTTAGGGGCTCAAGCCAAAACAATGCCAGAGGCAGTCGTAGGCACTGTGGCGGTTCAGCAATTGCCGCGTGAAGGTCAAGAAACTTACCATTTGATCCACCAAGGTGGACCATTTCCTTTTGAGAAGGACGGTGTGGTTTTTGGCAATCGCGAGCGTATTTTGCCTAAACAAGCCCGTGGTTTTTACCACGAGTACACCGTGAAGACGCCAGGAGAGCGAACCCGAGGTGCCCGTCGCATCGTGTGTGGTGGTTTGGAGGTGCAAAAACCTGTGAACTGCTTCTACAGCGACGATCACTACACGACTTTTCGAGAGATCGTTGACAAAAAATGAGTGTTTTCGCACCGCTTTAGAGTGGACGCAAAAGCAAATTAAGAAAGAGTCCCCAGGCTTGTACAGCTGGAAGACGAAATGAATGACAGCCACAAGCTGAAGTTTTTTGACTATAGAAAGAGCCGCGGAGATGGATACGCCACTTCGTCAAGACCTAGAAACACCTCTCAAAGGTGTACGGACGAACATCGTCCAGTCGATTCGCGCATTCCGCGTGAACGACCTGCAAGAAGCCGCCCAGGGTCTGGGGCATCACTTTTTGTACGCCAATTTGTCGAGCGCACAAAGCAAACAGGATGTGCTCGATTTGATCGCCGGCCAGTTCACACTGCCTTCGCATTTCGGCAAGAATTTCGATGCTTTGTACGACTGCATGACCGATCCGCTGCACAAATCAGGCCCTCAGCCTGGCTTTATCGTGGTGCTTGAACAGATTCCGGCGCATGCCAAATTTGACAAAGAAGCCCGCGAGCAGTTGCTCGACATCTTTCGCGACACCGCCGATTACTGGGGAGACAGGAAGATACCCTTCCGATGCTTCTATTCTTTTCTGTAGCCCGTTCTGCACAAGCTAGCCAAGCAGAACGGGCGAATGAGGCTCAAGGCATTGAGACCCTCACGGCAGAAGAGTTGGAATTGGGTGAAAAAATGCCGACCGATAAATTGGTCGACGTCTCGCCCTTGGCGCTGCGCATGAGCAGCCCCTTCAACGCAGGATACTGGTTGGCCGCGGCCTGATCAGCGACATCTTGTCCTTCACAAAAAACCCGCTTTCGAGCGGGTTTTTTGTGGGCGTTTGGAACAGCGCGCCCGGGTTCAGGCGATTTGCGCCAGTGCCACAAATTCTGCCACCGGCACTTCTTCGGCGCGGCGCTGCACATTGAACTCACCGGCAAAGTTGCGCTGGGTCAGCCAGGCCCCCAAGGTGTGGCGCAGCAGCTTGCGCCGCTGGCTGAAAGCCACTTGCACCAATTCTTCAAGCAGCTTGGGCCGGATGGGCGTGGGATGGGCTCTGGGCACCATGCGCACCACGGCGCTGTCCACGCGCGGCGGTGGATCGAAACTTTCAGGTGGCACAAACAGCACGTTGTCCATGGCATAGCGCCATTGCAACATGACCGACAGACGGCCATACGCGGCGGTGGAGGGTTGGGCCACCATCCGGTCGATGACCTCTTTTTGCAGCATGAAGTGCTGGTCTTCAATCACGTCCACATGCTGGAGCAAGTGAAACAGGATCGGCGTGGAGATGTTGTAGGGCAAGTTCCCTACCACCCTCAGCTTGTGCGGGCCCGCTGCGCCGGGTCGGGTGGAGGGCAAGGCGTTGACCCGCGCGGCCAATTCGGTGAAGTCCACGCGCAGCACATCGGATTCAACCACGCTGAGCTGGGGGTGGCTGCGCAAACGCGCGGCCAAATCCCGGTCCAATTCAATGACCGTCAAATGGCCCAGGCGCTCTGCCAGCGGTTGGGTCAAGGCGGCAAGCCCGGGGCCGATTTCGACCATGGGGTCACCCGGCTGGGGATGGATGGCATCGACAATCGCGTCGATGATGCCGTGGTCGGCTAAAAAATGCTGGCCGAAACGCTTGCGCGGAATGTGTTTCATTGAGGGGCGTCGCGCATTTCAACAAAAGCGCGGCTGCGCAGGTCTTCTTGCCAAACGGTGAAGGCCTCGTCGAGTTTTTTCTCGCGCAACACATTGCGCACCATTTCACGTTGTTCTCGGGCGCTGAGCGGTACATCGCGTCGATCCGTGACCTCGATCAGGTGCACGCCAAAGCGTGACACCAAGGGGTCCGACAGCTGACCGGGTCGCAAACGGTTCATCACCTGCTCAAACTCGGGCACGAACTGCCCTGGACTGGTCCAACCCAAGTCGCCGCCACCTGTGGCGCTGCCGTCTTGCGAAAATTCGCGTGCCAGTGCGGCAAACGTGGTTTGCCCAGCGCCAATGCGTTGTTTGAATTGCGCCAACTGACTCAGGGCAGCGTCCTGCGTCAATTGAGGGCTGGTGCGCAGCAAGATATGGCGCGCCCGGGTTTGGGTGACCATCATGGGTGGACCCTCACTCTGCCGCTTTTCCAACACTTTCAAGACATGAAAGCCGGCGCCTGAGCGCAGTGGCCCGGCAATATCGCCCACCTTGAGCGCAAGCGTGCTGTCTACAAACAAGCTGGGATAGCGCTCCGATGCGCGCAGGCCCATGGCGCCGCCATTGGGCACTTTGTCGCCGACAAACTCTTTCACCAAGGCGACAAAGTCTTCCCCTGCACGGGCGCGGCGCGCGGCGGCGTCGGCACGCGCTTGCAGCGCGGCCACTTGGGCCTCGCTGCTGTCTTCAGGCACGGGCACCACGATCATGGCCAGGTTCAGGTCGATGCTCACTGCATTTTGCGCACCGCGTTGCTCACGTAAAAATTGATCGATATCGGTGTCGGTGACGCGCACGCGCCCCTCCACTTCGCGCTCGCGCAGCCGGGTCAGTGTGATTTGTTTGCGCAGTTGCTCGCGAAAGGCGGTCACGCTCAGGCCATCCTTGAGCAGTTTGGCGTGCAGTTGGGCTGGTGTGATTTGGTTTTGCCGCGCCACATTCATTTCGGCCAAATTGACGGCATCGTCCTCGATACGAACACCCGCTTCACGCGCCGATTGCAACTGTACTTTTTCGTTGATCAGCAGCTCCAAGGCTTGCGCCGTCATTTGAGCCGCTGCCGGTTTGGCGGTGCCCGCAGGCCATTCGGTCTCCATTCGGCTGCGTTGTTGTTGCACTTCATGGTTGGTGATCGGCTCAGAATTGACCACGGCCACAATGAAGTCGGCTGAGCGCGTGGCCGCCGCTGGCGTGCGCGGCGCGTCTTGCGCCAGGGCTGAGCCCACAGGGCTGCCAAGGACCGTGAGCACAACCGCCAGTGCGGACAATCGGGGTGCCAGCACAGGTGTGCAGCGAGTCCATAGAGCGAAGGGAGGCAGTTTATTCATAGTGCAAGAACCGGCTGGGGGGCGCCACATCTTCGCGCAAAAATTGATAACGAGGAATATTGTCGCGCAGTGTTTTCAAGGGGCTGGATCCGACCCCGCCAAAACCGATAAATTCCAATTGGAAATACATCCTGCTGGTGGCGGTGCTGACGGTGCTTTGCAGCCGCTCCAACACCACGCGGCCCAGCCAACAGCCGGCATCGAATTCAAAACCGAAGATCGAATCGACCATCTTATGCTCGCGCAAGCTGAAGTTCATGCGGCCCACGCTGTACCAACGGCCAGGCCCCAAGCCTTGGCCTGGCGTAGGGCTGCGCGCCTCATCGTCAATGCCGCCCCAGGTGAAATCACGCAAAGGCCATTGCCAGCCTACATCCACCTGCTCGCTCTGATCGCGGGTCATGCGGTAGGCGGTGTTCAGAACACGGTAAGGCGTCGGGTTGAAGCGGGCACCCACTGTGGTGCGTGTGGTCTGGCGTGTTTGCGCATCAAGCTGGACCAGGGAGTCGAGTGACCATCGGTCGTCCCAACGGACACCCGCACCGACCAAGAAATCGCTCAAGCCATTAACCAAAGGTTTGTTGTCCAAGGTGGTTCGTTGATCGGCAAAACGAAAGCGCTGTGCGAAACCGACTTTACCCAATTCAGCCCCGGTATTGGCGTCCAAATAGCGACTGGTCACGCCCATGGTCAGCATATTGCTGTCGGCAATCCGGTCCTGGCCCACATAGGGATTCGGGCTGTAAATGGTGGACAAATTGAAGTCAGTGGCGCCGGTGTCATACAGCGGCAGCATGGACTGATCGGCATAGGGCGTGCGCACATAAAAAGCCCGCGGCTCCAAGGTTTGACGCAGGGCACGGCCAAACAATTGGTTGTCGCGTTCAAACACCACACCCGAGTCCAGACTGAAGGTGGGCAAGACGCGGTTGAGTGATGGGTTGCCATCATTCATGGGGTTGTCCAATTGGTAGCGTGTGGCATGCACTTGCAGTTTCGGTGTCACAAATCCCCAGTTGTTCATCAAGGGCAGGCTCACCTGGCTGCTGACGTAACTGCGTTGGCCATTCATGGGGACAGGTTTGGTGGCCACAGGGATATGCGAAAAATTGGCTTCGAAACGGGTCGTGTCCGCGACGGTGGCGAAATCCCAGCCGTTCACATCCCAAAGGGTGTGACGCCAAACGATTTGCGGTGCGCGGTCGTAGGGGGGCGTGATGGGCGAGCTCACATCTTGAAGGGCTTGCCAACGCTGCACCTGCGCCATCATCGACACGTCGCCTCGGCCCCATGAGAGCAGACCGGTGGAGGGAAGCAAACGCTGTGTCAGGGACAGGCCGGCACGCGGAAAGTCACGCCAATAGTTGTCGTCACTGACCCGGTTCAGGTTGAGTGCAACACCTAGGCTGCCCACCGCGTCCCAACCCGTATCCCAAATGCCGTTATGCTGCGACGAAAGACCCCAGCGTGACTGGTGACGTAAAGAGTCTGCCGGCATCAGGTTGTAAACACTTTTGCCCTGGTAACGGTCTTCCAGGTAACGCAACTCGGTGTCCACGGAAACGCCCCGGTTGGTCATGGCTGTGGTGGTGACGGTGGCATCGCGATTCGGCGCGATATTCCAGTAATAAGGCATGGCCACACCCAGACCGTTGACCGAGTCGGTGATGATGGTCGGTGATAAAACGCCAGATTTACGTTCACCCGTGATCGGGAAGCTGAGGGAGGGCACGCTCAAAATGGGCACATCCATAAAGCGCAGCTGCATGCTTTGCGCATGCGCGGTGGCATCTTCGTCGTCCAGGCTCAGGGTGGCGGCCTTGACCACCCAGTCGGGCAACCAGCTGGGGCCAGGTCGGCGGGTGCAGGTGGTGTAGGTGGCTTGGCGAATCACGGTACGGTTCACATCGATAAATTCAATGTCCTGGGCTTGACCGTGGCCGCCGCCCTTGTTCAGCTCATAGGTGGGGGTGACGAAGTGCCCTTGAAAGGTGTCTGCTTGCATGGTCAGGGAAGGGCCTTCAAAACGGTTGCCTTCGCGAGAAATGCGCACCTGGCCCTGGGCCTTGACCGTGTCTTGAGTCTGGTCATATTCAATGCGGTCGGCCTGCACGGCCAGACCGGAACGGCGCAGCCGGGCATTGCCCTCGATCACCATGTCCATGTCCGGGCGTGCGGTGATGGATTGGCCTTCGGTGTAGATCGGTGACTTTTGCCGTTCGATGTCCGACAGTTTTTCTTGCAACATCGGGCTGGCGCGCAGCACCGGCACGGAGTCTGCCGCCGCTGGGGTTTGCGCCCCAGCGCTGCCCCACAAACCAGCGCCCAGCACCCCAGCCCAGGCCCATGACCAAACCCGCGCAGCCATGCCGATGGCCTGACGCTCAAAGCGCGGGCGCAGGCAAGCAACTGGGCGGGTAAAGGAGGCAGGCAAACGGAGCAAAGCGTCTTCAGGGAGTGAAAAGAAAGTGGACCCACTGCTGTGGCCGCGCCTGGGGCGCAGACAGGGTTTGTAGAATGGATTATCCATGAGTGCCTGCACTCCCACCCTCTTGCGCCTGACGCCGTGACAACTCTTTACACCCCCGCCTCTGACACCTCCCCCTCTCCGCTTGCGGTGACCTGGGCCGACCCACAGCGGCAAGCCGCTTTTGAGGGCTGGCTGGCGCGCATGGCGCCGCATCACGGTTTGCAAGCCGCGAGTCTGCGCATCGCCTCGGCCGATGCCAGTTTTCGCCGTTACCTGCGCATTGACACCGACCACGGTGCCAGCCGCGTCGTGATGGACGCGCCGCCCGACAAAGAAAATTGCCAACCCTTTGTGCAGGTGGCGCAGCTGATGCACGCGGCAGGCCTCAAAGCCCCTGAGGTGCTGGATTGGGACGCGGCCCACGGTTTCATGTTGCTCACCGATTTGGGCGGCACCACCATGATGGAGGCGATCGACCCGGACAAGCCCCAGGCCAATCTGGGCCTGTACCTGCAGGCGGTGGACGCCTTGATTGACTGGCAACTGGCCTCCAAACCCGGTGTGCTGCCCGCCTATGACGCGGCTTTGCTGAACCGCGAGTTGAGCTTGTTCCCGGACTGGTATTTGGCGCAGCATCGAGGCCTGAAGGTCGAAGGCCCCATGCGCGAGACCTTGAACGAGGCCTTTGCCCACATCGTGCAACACAACCTGGCCGCGCCCAGCGTGTTTGTGCACCGCGACTTCATGCCGCGCAACCTGATGCTGCCCACCCACGCCGACGATTTGCGCTTGGGTGTGCTGGACTTTCAAGACGCGGTCTACGGCCCGGTGACCTATGACGTGGCCAGCCTGATGCGCGACGCCTTTTTGACCTGGGAAGAAGACTTTGTGCTGGACGTGACCGTGCGCTATTGGGAAAAAGCCCGCAAAGCCGGTCTGCTCAACCACGAAGACTGGAGCCAAGACTTTGGCGCGTTTTACCGCGCGGTCGAATGGATGGGCTTGCAGCGCCACCTCAAAGTGGCCGGCATTTTCGCCCGCCTCACGCTGCGCGACGGCAAAGCCAAATACCTGGCTGATGCGCCGCGCTTCATCCACTACATCCGCACCACAGCTGGCCGCTACCGCGAACTGCGGCCCTTGATGCGTTTGGTCGACGAGGTGGAAAACATCCAGGTCCAGACCGGTTTCGCTTACGGGCGCATGTAAGCCATGGCCCGCTTTTACTGCCCCCTGCCTCTGCACACCGGTGACGCACTGAGCCTGCCGCGTTCGGCGGCGCGCCATGTGCAGGTGCTGCGCCTGCAACCGGGCGACGGCATC
>CANGEE010000086.1 GCA_947452635.1 Comamonadaceae bacterium
CGCAGGCACAAGCAAAGGATTTAAATCATGAAATCATTACTCGACCTGTTCAAACAGTTCACACCGGATGAGCATTTTGATGCCATCAAGATCGGTCTGGCTTCGCCCGAGAAGATCCGCTCTTGGTCTTTTGGTGAGGTCAAAAAGCCCGAAACCATCAACTACCGCACCTTCAAGCCTGAGCGCGATGGTCTGTTTTGCGCCAAGATTTTTGGCCCCATCAAAGACTACGAATGCCTGTGCGGCAAGTACAAGCGACTCAAGCACCGCGGCGTGATCTGCGAGAAGTGCGGCGTTGAAGTCACGCAAACCAAGGTGCGCCGTGAACGCATGGGCCACATCGACCTGGCCGCACCTTGCGCCCACATCTGGTTCCTCAAGTCCTTGCCCTCGCGTTTGGGCTTGGTGCTGGACATGACGCTGCGCGACATTGAGCGCGTGCTGTACTTTGAAGCCTATGTGGTCACCGATCCAGGCATGACGCCTTTGAAGAAGTTCGGCATCATGACGGAGGACGACTACGAAGCCAAACTCAAAGAGTACGGTGACGAGTTCCAAGCCAAGATGGGCGCTGAAGGCATCAAGGACTTGCTGCAAGGCATTGAAATTGAATCCGAAATTGAGCGCCTGCGTGGTGACTTGACCGGCTCCGAAGTCAAGGTCAAGAAAAACTCCAAGCGCTTGAAAGTGCTGGAAGCTTTCAAGAAGTCAGGCATCAAGCCCGAGTGGATGGTGCTGGAAGTGCTGCCCGTGTTGCCACCGGACCTGCGTCCTTTGGTGCCCCTGGACGGCGGCCGTTTTGCCACCTCTGACTTGAACGACTTGTACCGCCGCGTCATCAACCGTAACAGCCGCCTGCGCCGTTTGCTGGAATTGAAAGCGCCCGAGATCATTGCGCGCAACGAAAAGCGCATGTTGCAAGAAGCCGTGGACAGCTTGCTGGACAACGGCCGTCGCGGCAAGGCCATGACCGGCGCCAACAAGCGTGCCCTGAAGTCTTTGGCCGACATGATCAAAGGCAAGTCAGGCCGTTTCCGTCAAAACTTGCTGGGCAAGCGCGTCGATTACTCGGGTCGTTCCGTGATCACCGTGGGCCCGACACTCAAACTGCACCAGTGCGGTTTGCCCAAGTTGATGGCGATTGAGCTGTTCAAGCCCTTCATCTTCGCCCGTCTCGAATCGATGGGCATTGCCACCACCATCAAGGCGGCCAAGAAAGAAGTCGAAGCCGGCACCCCGGTGGTGTGGGACATCTTGGAAGAGGTCATCAAAGAGCATCCGGTGATGCTCAACCGTGCGCCTACGCTGCACCGTTTGGGTATCCAGGCCTTTGAGCCCTTGCTGATCGAAGGCAAAGCGATTCAGCTGCACCCGCTGGTTTGCGCGGCCTTCAACGCCGACTTTGACGGTGACCAAATGGCGGTGCACGTGCCGCTGTCGGTGGAAGCGCAGATGGAAGCTCGCACCTTGATGCTGGCCTCCAACAACATCTTGTTCCCGGCTTCGGGCGAGCCCTCGATCGTGCCTTCGCAAGACGTGGTGCTGGGTCTGTACTACACCACCCGTGACCGCATCAACGCCAAAGGCGAAGGCCTGGTCTTTGCGGACATCGGTGAAGTACAGCGTGCGCTGGACGCCGGCGTGGTCGAGTTGACTGCCAAAATCAGTGTGCGCATGACCGAGTGGACCAAGAACGCCGAAACCGGTGCGTTCGATCCTTCGGTGTCCATGGTCTACACGACCGTGGGTCGCGCGCTCTTGTCAGAGATTTTGCCCAAGGGCCTGCCCTTCTCTAACCTGAACAAGGCTTTGAAGAAGAAAGAGATCTCCAAGCTGATCAACACCTCATTTCGCAAGTGCGGTTTGAAAGAGACGGTGGTGTTTGCCGACAAGTTGTTGCAAAACGGCTTCCGTTTGGCGACCCGCTCGGGCATCTCGATTGGCATTGACGACATGCTGGTGCCGCCTGAAAAAGGCAGCATCATCACGGCGGCTGAAAAAGAAGTCAAAGACATCGAGCAGCAATACGTTTCGGGCTTGGTGACTTCGGGCGAACGCTACAACAAAGTGGTGGACATCTGGGGCAAAGCCGGTGACGCTGTGTCGAAGGTGATGATGGACCAGTTGCGCAAAGAGCGCACCATTGACCGCCATGGCAAGGACGTCGAACAAGAATCGTTCAACTCCATTTACATGATGGCCGACTCCGGTGCGCGTGGTTCTGCAGCGCAGATTCGCCAGCTGGCCGGTATGCGTGGTTTGATGGCCAAGCCTGACGGCTCCATCATTGAAACGCCGATCACGGCCAACTTCCGTGAAGGCCTGAACGTGTTGCAGTACTTCATCTCGACCCACGGCGCGCGTAAAGGTCTGGCCGACACGGCTTTGAAGACCGCCAACTCGGGTTACCTGACCCGTCGTTTGGTGGACGTGACACAAGACTTGGTGGTGACCGAACTCGATTGCGGCACCGCCGATGGCTCGCTGATGCGCGCCATTGTCGAAGGTGGTGAAGTGATTGAATCGCTGCGCGACCGCATCTTGGGCCGCACGGCCGCCGAAGATGTGCTCGACCCCGAAAACCGTGCGGTTTTGGCCAAAGCGGGCGTGATGCTCGACGAGGACTTGATCGACGTGCTGGAAGCGGCCAACGTGGACGAAGTCAAAGTGCGCACCGCACTGACCTGCGCCACCCGCTTTGGCTTGTGCGCCATGTGCTACGGCCGCGACTTGGGTCGTGGCGGCTTGGTCAACAACGGCGAAGCGGTGGGCGTGATTGCAGCGCAATCGATTGGCGAACCTGGTACCCAGCTGACCATGCGCACTTTCCACATCGGTGGTGCAGCTTCGCGTGCGGCTGTGGCCTCCAGCGTGGAAGCCAAGTCCAGCGGTTTGATTGGCTTTAACGCCACCATGCGTTATGTGACCAACAGCAAGTCGGAGTTGGTGGTGATTGCCCGTTCAGGTGAAATCATCATTCACGATGAGCATGGCCGCGAGCGTGAGCGTCACAAAGTGCCTTACGGTGCCACCTTGACGGTCAAAGCCGACCAGCCTATCAAAGCGGGCGCCATTTTGGCCAACTGGGACCCACTGACCCGACCCATCATCACCGAATTCGCCGGTAAGGTGCAGTTCGAGAACGTGGAAGAAGGCCTCACCGTCGCCAAGCAGTTGGATGAGGTGACTGGTTTGTCCACCTTGGTGGTGATCGATCCCAAGCGCCGTGGCTCGACCAAAGTGGTGCGTCCACAGGTCAAGCTGATCGATGCGGCTGGCAAAGAAGTCAAGATCCCTGGCACCGATCACTCGGTGACGATTGGCTTCCAGATCGGCTCTTTGATCCAAGTGCGCGACGGCATGGACGTGGGCCCCGGCGAGGTGCTGGCCCGTATCCCGGTCGAAGGTCAAAAGACTCGCGACATCACCGGCGGTTTGCCGCGTGTGGCCGAGTTGTTCGAAGCCCGCAGCCCGAAAGACAAAGGCATGTTGGCCGAGATGACCGGTACCGTGTCCTTTGGCAAGGAAACCAAAGGCAAGGTCCGCTTGCAGATCACCGATCCAGAAGGCAAGGTCTGGGACGAGCTGATTCCCAAAGAGAAGAACATCTTGGTGCACGAAGGCCAAGTGGTCAACAAAGGCGAAAGCATTGTGGACGGCCCCGCCGACCCGCAAGACATCTTGCGCCTCTTGGGCATCGAAGAGCTGGCCCGCTACATCGTGGACGAAGTCCAGGACGTGTACCGTCTGCAAGGCGTGAAGATCAACGACAAACACATTGAAGTGATCGTGCGTCAGATGCTGCGCCGCGTCGTCGTGGAAAATGCAGGCGATTCGAACTACATTGCCGGTGAACAGGTGGAGCGCTCTGAAATGCTCAACACCAACGATGCGCTGCGCGCTGAGGACAAGATCCCCGCGACCTTCACCAACTTGCTCTTGGGTATCACCAAGGCCTCGTTGTCGACCGACTCTTTCATCTCGGCCGCTTCCTTCCAGGAAACGACCCGCGTGCTCACCGAAGCGGCCATCATGGGCAAGCGCGACGAGTTGCGTGGCTTGAAAGAAAACGTCATTGTGGGGCGTCTGATTCCTGCCGGTACCGGTTTGGCTTATCACAAAGCCCGTGCCGCCAAGGACGAGATGGACGAGGCCGAGCGCCGTGCCATTGCTGAAACAGAGGCCAGTGAATTGGCCGATGCACAGCAACTGGTGGCCGATGCCGACCACGCCAGCGAGTAAGTCAAGACCGGGTGACCGGTTGCACTGAGCCGAGCCCCTGGACCGCTGCATGTGGTCCAGGGGCTTTTTTCAAGCAAGGCATTGAGATGGAGGCAAGACCATGACGTGGCTGATCATTGCAGCGTTGGTGTTTTTTTGGGCGGTAGGCGCGTACAACCGATTGGTGCGCTTGCGCGCCACCTGTGCGCAGCAATTCGCTGTGGTCGATGCGCAGTTCGTTCGCCTGTGGGCTTGGGTGCAAGGCAGTTTGCCCGCCAGCGTGCGTGACGAAGAGGGTGCGCTGGACAAAACGCCGACTTCGTTGATGGAGGTTTGGTCGGCCTGTGAAGCTTTTGCCGAGAGCTTGGCCCAGGCCCGCGCCAATCCTCTGCTGGCGTCACCGATTCAACGGGTGAACATTGCCCGCGTGCAGCTGTTTAAATTGCTACGCCAAGAAAAAGACTTTCACAGCGCTGATGAAACCGCCTGGTTCAGTGCCCCCTTGCAAAAGAAATTTGAGCGTTTGAAGACCCAAGCGTGGCCCATGATCGTGGCCTATAACCAATCGGTGCAAACCTACAACGAAGCAGTGAGTGAATGGCCTGCGCGCCTGCTGGCGCGCCAATTCAGGTTCGAGGCGGCGGCCAAACTCGACAGTGCCGATCCTTTGGCCTGAAGCCCCCTATGCCCACCTCCTCATCGCATTCGCCAACGCCCCATGCCAACGGGGCCAGTGCCCCCTTGTGGAAGCTGCTGCAAGGCACGGCGAGCGTGGTGGCCGCTGTGCGCAGTGGCCGCTCCATGACCGCTTTGCTCGATGCCCAGCCGCCCGCCCTGCGCCCTGGGGTGCAGGCCTTGTCGTATCAAGTCATGCGCTGGTGGGGCCGTGCCCAAGCGCTGCGCGCGCAACTGGCCCGCAAAGCACCGCCACCCGCAGCAGATGCCCTGTTGTGTACGGCGCTCGCGCTGTGTTGGGACGAGTCGCTCGCGCCGTATTCGGCTTTCACTTTGGTCGATCAAACGGTGCATGCCGCGCGCCAGCATAAAGACACCCGCGCCCAGGCCCATTTCATCAACGCCTGCCTGCGTCGGTTTTTGCGTGAGCGTGACGCCTTGATTGACTTGACCGATGCCGACCCCGTGGCGCAATGGAATCACCCCTTGTGGTGGATCCAACAACTGCAACATGACCACCCCGATCACTGGTCGGCCATTTTGACGGCCTCGCAGTCGCCCGCGCCCATGACGCTGCGCGTCAACCAGAACCAATCTACCGTGGCCGACTACTTGGCGCAGTTGCAAGCGGTGGGCTTGAGTGGGCACGCCGTGGGCGAGTTTGGCATTGAATTGCGCCAAGCCGTGCCGGTGTCGCAGTTGCCAGGATTTGCGCAAGGCGTGGTCTCGGTGCAAGACGCTGCAGCCCAGTGGGCGGCCCCTTTGCTGTTGCAAGGCTTAGACAGACAAGCCCCCTTGCGGATTTTGGACGCCTGCGCCGCGCCGGGTGGCAAAACCGGTCATCTGCTCGAAATCTGCCCCTTTGCCCAGGTGGTTGCATTGGACGTGGACCCCGCACGTTGCGAGCGGGTTCAGCACAACTTGGATCGTTTGCAAGTGCAAGCCCAAGTCATGGCCGCCGATGCGGCCCGGCCCGAAAGTTGGTGGGACGGATCGCTGTTTGATGCGATCCTGTTGGACGCGCCTTGCACGGCCTCAGGGATCGGACGCCGGCATCCCGATGTGCGTTGGCTGCGCCGCGAAAGTGACGTCGGGCAACTCGCGGCCATTCAAGCACGGCTGCTGAAAACCCTTTGGGGCTTACTCCAACCCGGTGGCCATCTGGTGTACTGCACCTGTTCGATTTTCTTGGAAGAAGGCCACCAGCAAATCCAAACGTTTCTTCAGCACAACACTGATGCGGTCTTCTTGCCCTCTCCAGGGCATTTGAGGCCACAAAATAGCCGAATGAGTCCGTCTGTCCAGGACAATCAGGCGGGTGAACACGATGGGTTTTATTACGCACGGCTGCAAAAGCGTCTTTGACACCAAAGCGCCTGGGATTCGCGCATGGCTGCTGCGGGGCGGATGGTGGCTGCTCGCGAGTTTGATTGTCTGGTCAAGCACTTTGATCAGCGCCTTCGCGCAAGCCCCGGCCATCGAGCTGACCGAACTGCGCTTGGAACGACAGGACAATGCGATTGTCTTGACCAGCAATGTGCGTTTAGAGCTGGGGCCGGCCGTAGAGGATGCCTTGCTCAAAGGTGTGGCGATTCATTTTGTGGCCGAGGCCACCTTCATGCGCGAGCGCTGGTACTGGTATGACACACGGACCACAGGCGCAGCCCGCCATTACCGGCTGGCCTACCAACCGTTGACCCGCCGTTGGCGGCTGACGCTGGCCAACGAAGCCAGCGGGGCCTTGGCTGCCAGCGGCAACTTGTCTCAGCAATTTGACAACTTGCCGGACGCCTTGTCGGCCATCCGGCGCAACCTCCAATGGAAAGTGGCAGAACTCTCGGACCTGGACCCGGATACCAAGTACAACTTGAACTTTCAATTCCGTATCGACACCTCGCAATTGCCACGCCCTTTCCAAATCACGGCCGGCGGGCAAAACGAATGGAATTTGGCCTTGAGCCGCACCGTGCGCTTAGGCAACGAGTTATGGCGTTGACATGAACCTCTTCACCTCTATGACACTGCAGCGCCGGTGGAAGGCATCGCTGGGCATGCGCTGGTTGGTGGGGCTGGTCTCGGTGGTCATGGTTTTGATTGCCATGTTGCTGTTGGTCTTGCTCACGCAAGCCACCAGTGACCGCGCCTTGTATGACGAGAACTACGAGAAACTGTACATCGTCAACCTGGTGGTGGCCGCGTTCTTGTTGATCGGCATTGTGACGGGCCTGGTGCGTCTGTTGCTGCGCCTGCGCCGCGGTCAATTCGGTTCACGCCTGCTGGTGAAATTGACGGCTATTTTTGCGCTGGTTGGCGTGGTGCCTGGGGGGTTGATTTATGTGGTGTCTTACCAATTCGTATCGCGTTCGATAGAAAGCTGGTTCGATCTGAAAGTGGAGGGTGCGCTCAACGCCGGTTTGAATTTGGGCCGTGCCACCATCGACACCCTGAGCGCCGACTTGGCCAAGCAGTCGCGTTCCGCAGCGCAGCAACTGATTGACGTGCCCGAGAGCAGCGCAGGCCTGGCGCTTGATCGGATTCGCGAACAAATGGGCGCGAATGACGCGGTGCTGTGGACCGCCAAGGGGCGATTGATCGCCAGCGCCGGTCAATCACGATTTCAACTGCGACCCGAAAGGCCCAATGCCGAGCAAATTCGCCAAGTGCGCAGCAAACTCAGCATCGAATGGGTAGAGGGCTTGGAGGACATGGAGAAGGGGACCCCATCGGGCCGCATCAAAGTGCTCAGTTTGGTCCCCCAAAACAGCTTGGCTTTGAGTGAAGATCCTTGGGTGCTGCAAATCACGCAAGAATTGCCCTCCACGCTGGTGGCCAATGCCTTGGACGTGCAAGCTGCCAACCGTGAATACCAAGAGCGAGCCTTGGCCCGTGACGGTTTGCGCCGCATGTACATCGGCACTTTGACGCTCAGTTTGTTCTTGGCTGTGCTCGGCGCGGTGTTGCTGGCGGTGCTTTTGGGCAACCAATTGGCGCAACCTCTGTTGCTGTTGGCACACGGCATGCGTCAAGTCGCTGCGGGCGACTTGACGCCCAAAATGGCGTTGCAAGGCAAAGACGAGTTAGGCGGCTTGACCCGCTCCTTTGCCGACATGACGCAACAATTGTCTGACGCACGTTCGGCCGTGGAACGCAGCTTGGTGCAACTGGATGCGGCGCGCGGCAATCTGCAAACCATTTTGGACAACCTGACCGCCGGTGTGATCGTGCTCGATGCGGCTGGGCGCATCCAGTCGTCCAACCCCGGCGCCACGCGCATTTTGCGAGTGCCCTTGGCCGCGCGGGAACACGCGGCCTTGTTGACCTTGCCGGCGATGCAGGCGTTTGCGGTGGGCGTCCAAGAACAGTTTGAGTTGCTGAGCGCTGACAAAGACAGTCACGAATTGGACCACTGGCAAAAATCCTTTGAAGTGCATGCCGCAGGCCAAGGTCTGGACGCCACCGCCGTGACCTTGGTTGCGCGTGGCGCTGTGTTGCCCGATGGGATGCGGTTGCTGGTGTTTGACGACATCTCCGAAATCGTTTCCGCCCAGCGTGCCCAAGCTTGGGGCGAGGTCGCCCGCCGCTTGGCGCATGAGATCAAAAACCCCCTGACACCGATTCAGCTGTCGGCCGAGCGTTTGGAGCGTAAGTTAGACGGCAAACTCGATGCGCCCGACCAGGCCGTGTTGGTCAAGTCCGTCAAAACCATTGTCGATCAGGTGGATGCCATGAAACGCCTGGTCAATGAGTTCAGAGACTACGCCCGCTTGCCCTCGGCCGATCTCAAACCCCTGGACCTGAATGCGCTGATCCTCGATGTCATGGCGCTGTATGCGCAAGAGCCCACGGACAAGCCAGGCCATGTGCCCATTGCGCTGGCCTTGGATGCCGATTGCCCTTGGATTCAAGGCGATGAACAGCAACTGCGCCAGGTCGTGCACAACTTGCTGCAAAACGCCCAAGACGCCTGCGAGTCCCAAAGTGGCAAGGTCCTGAACACCTCGCCCCACGCCGGCGTGACGGTGAAGACCCAATGGAGCCCTGCACGCCAACGCGTGCGCTTGACCGTCACCGATGCGGGGGCAGGGTTTGCCCCCCATATTTTGCAGCGCGCCTTGGAGCCTTATGTCACAACCAAAGCCAAAGGCACAGGCTTGGGCCTGGCGGTGGTGAAAAAAATAGCCGATGAGCACGGTGCGCGCCTGGACATTGCGAATTTGATCGAGGACGAGCAGATCAAAGGGGCCCAAGTATCGTTATCATTCAGCATCCCCAAGGGCTCCTTGGCCCCAGCGGGTGGGACAGACACAACTTCCTAAGGCGCTACAGGCAACATGGCAAACATTTTGGTCGTCGATGACGAGTTGGGCATCCGAGACTTGCTCTCCGAAATCCTGAACGACGAAGGGCATACCGTCGAACTCGCAGAAAATGCGGCGCAAGCACGTGAGATCCGCAGCCGCATACGTCCTGATCTCGTGTTGCTGGACATTTGGATGCCTGACACCGATGGCGTGACCCTGCTCAAAGAATGGTCCACCACCGGATTGCTGACCATGCCGGTCATCATGATGAGCGGCCATGCCACCATCGACACGGCGGTGGACGCCATCCGCATCGGCGCCCAAGCCTTTCTGGAAAAGCCCATCACACTGCAAAAACTCCTCAAAGCGGTGGAGCAAGGTTTGGCGCGAGAACAAGTCCGCCAAGCCGTGGCGGCGCACCAAGAGGCCTTGCGCGTACCGGATCACAACGCGCTGCCCGCTGACGCTGTGAGCCCAACGCCCGAGCCTGACTTAGGCCCCGCTGTTTCGCAAGTGTTCGACTTGGACCGCCCTTTGCGTGATGCGCGCGACAGTTTTGAAAAAGCCTATTTCGAATTCCACCTCAGCAATGAGGGCGGCTCCATGACCCGCGTCGCCGAAAAAACCGGTTTGGAGCGCACCCACCTGTACCGCAAGCTCAAACAATTGGGCGTCGACGTGACGCGCAGCAAACGCAGCAATTGAGCGTACGATCGCACTGCAGTGTCTCCCAAAATTCATCTGTTACGCGATCGCTTTGCGGTTAAGCATCCGTTTTACTCTGTTATAATTTCGGTCTGCCCGGCCCGGTAGCTCAGTTGGTAGAGCAGCGGATTGAAAATCCGCGTGTCACTGGTTCGATTCCAGTCCAGGCCACCAATTAGAACCGTCGTTTTACTCTGTAGAACGGCGGTTTTTCTCTTTCTGGGGGCATCGTTTCTGGATGCTTATCCGAACGCTCAAGACATTGTCCACACGCTGAAGGACTTTGCTTGATGATCAAGCCGTTCATTCAGCCCAAGTCAATTCGACTCAGAGATGGCGAAGTCGTGGTCTATCGACGGACTCGAAGTCTCATCTACCAATGCCGTTACAAATTGGCAAATGGAACTTGGCATCGCCGTTCAACAGGCAAGGCCGCACTTGAGCACGCCATTGCCCGTGCCTGTGACATGTACGACGAAAGCCGCTACAGACAGCGATTGGGCTTAGCACACCGAGCACACTCTTTCGCACACATCGCGGGCATGTGTCTCGAAGAACTCAGGTTTCAGATTGATCTGAAAAAGACCAAGTCTAGTCTCAACGACTACGCAAGCGTCATCGAGCGATATTTCATCCCATACTTCGGTGAACGGCAAATCGAAGAACTGACTCACACAGACATTCGTGAGTTCGAGATGTGGCGTGACAGGCGCTTGTCTAGGCGTCCAAAGACCAGCACATTGAACAACTTCAGTTCGGCATGGAATCGGGTCATAGCAAAAGCCATAGAGCATGGCTACATCAGCGAGCATGTACCAGTGCCCAAGTTGACAAGCAAGGGTGTGAAAGGCAAGACGCGTCCCGCGTTTTCTGAGCAAGAAATCGACCAACTCTTGCTGTTCATGGACTCATGGTGACCCTGACCCGAAAAACCTAACCATTTAAAAGTAGAAAAATCCGGCATGATATTTCACCTATTGAAAAAGGGGACATGCCGTGAAAAAGAGCAGATTTACGGACGAGCAAATTGCCTTTGCACTTAA
>CANGEE010000087.1 GCA_947452635.1 Comamonadaceae bacterium
GGCGTGGTTCATGGTCACTGATTGTCGCAGGGGCATGCGCGGCGCGGCGGCATGAAATGAGGACTTTGGATTGTAGGCCAAGGCTGCTGCAAGGCCGCTGGACGGCGGTCTGAGCTTTGTCAGGCAAGTGACCCGGACGGGTCGCGCGCATTTGCCCTGAAGCGGTCGAGGATTTACACTGAAAGTTGTAAGCGTTTCGCGATCCCTCCCACTGACTCAAAAAAAGAAGGCCATATGACTCAGCCCACCTTCAACATGGACCACCAGTGGTTGCCGTTCACCGGCAACCGTCAGTTCCGTAACGACCCGCGCGTGGTGGTGGCGGCCGAGGGCCTGAACTTCACCACGCATGACGGACAAAAAATCTTGGATGGCATCTCCAGCCTGTGGTGCGTGACAGCGGGCCATAACCGCCCGCAGATCAACAAGGCGATCAAAAAACAGCTGGACACGCTGGACTACGCCACCGCGTTTCAGGTCAGCAATGACAAGGCTTTTGAAGCTGCGACCATGATTGCCGAGTTGGCACCTGGCGATTTGAACAAGGTGCTGTTTTGCAGCTCGGGTTCCGAGGCGGCGGACACTTCTTTGAAAGTGGCACTGGCTTACCACCGGGCGCGGGGTGAGGGGCACCGCAACATCTTCATTGGCCGCGAAAAAGGTTACCACGGCGTGAACTTTGGCGGCATGAGCGTGGGCGGCCTGCCTGCCAACCGCAAGGTGTACGGTGCGCAGTTGCTGCCGCGCGTGGACCATATGCGTTTCATCCACGACCCCATCGACAACGCCTACATCCACAACCAGGAACCGGTGTGGAAAGAAGACCCGCTGCTCGAATTGGAAAACCGCATCTTGGCGTTGCACGACCCCGGCAACGTGGCGGCCATCATCGTCGAGCCGGTGGCCGGTTCTGCGGGTTGGTACTTGCCGCCCAAGGGCTACCTCAAGCGCTTGCGCGCGATCTGCGACCAGCACGGCATTTTGCTGATTTTTGACGAAGTGATCTCCGGCTTTGGCCGCATGGGGACGAACTTTGGTGCCGACTATTACGGTGTGGTGCCCGACATGATCAACTTTGCCAAAGGCGTGACCAATGGCGTGATTCCATTGGGCGGCGTGATCTGCCGCGACTTCTTGTACGACGGCATGATGAACGCGGGCGCGCCCGCGCATGCGATCGAGTTTTTCCACGGCTACACCTACTCCGGTCACCCGGTGGCTTGCGCCGCAGCCGTGGCCACTTTGAACCTGTTCAAAGAAGAAGCCTTGTTTGCCCGTGCAGCGGCCATGGGCCCGGTGCTGGGCGACGCCCTGCATGCGGCCTGCAAAGGTCTGCCCAATGTCATCGGCATCCGTACCCTCGGCCTGGCCGGTGCGGTGGAGCTGACCCCCCTAGCCGGTGCGCCGGGCAAGCGGGCCTTTGATATTTTCTTGGACTGCTATCACCATGGTCTGCTGATCCGCGCCGCGGGTGAGAACCTGGTGCTGTGCCCGGCCTTCACGGTTGAAAAGGCACAGATCGAGCAGATGGTGGGCATCTTGGCCGACAGCATTCGCCGCCACGCTTGAGCGTGTCGCGCCTGCTTTCTCGCCGGCATTTGCGCTGGTCTTTGCGATTATCTCGGCGTGACGCGCTGCAGAGCACGCTGACCCTGTGCATGGCTTTTTGCGCTGCCTGGCTATGCCAGTGGCTGCGCACCCCCATTCCATGGATGATCGGCCCCATGCTGGCCACCGCCGCTGGCTCTTTGGCGGGTTGGCCCACGCGCAGCTTGGACGTGCTGCGCAATGGCGGGCAGTGGATTATTGGGACTGCTTTGGGGCTTTATTTCACACCCCAGGTGGGCGCTTTGGTGCTGAGTTTGTGGTGGGCCATTGCGTTGGGCATCGTCTGGGCCCTGGCCTTGGGTTATGGCTTTGGCGTGTGGTTGCAGCATAGGCATGGCGCGCAGCTGATGCAAGGCTCAGCGCCGCACAGTCCCCAAGCGGTGCGCGCGACCAGCTATTTCTCCGGTGCAATCGGCGGTGCTTCAGAGATGACCTTGCTGGCCGAGCGGGCCGGTGCCCGCACCGACCTGGTCGCAGCGGCGCACAGTCTGCGGCTCTTGCTGGTGGTGATCTTGCTGCCTTTTGGCATGCAGTGGTTTCAGCTCCATTGGGGCTTGCAAGTGAACGCTGCGCTATTGCCTGGGCCCCGCGTGGCCCATTGGCCGGGATTGTTGGGGCTGGCTGTGGCCACGGGCGCTGGCGCCTGGGTCATGCACCGGCTCAAGCGGGCCAACCCTTGGTTCATGGGGGCGTTGCTGGTGTCCATGGGCGTGACCCTGTCGGGGCAGCAATGGTCGGCCATTCCAACCGAGCTTTCCAACGGCGCACAGTTGGTGATTGGCATCAGCCTGGGGGTTCGGTTTCAAAAAGAATTTATGCACACCGCACCGCAGTGGATGGTTTCGGTGTTGCTGGGCTCTTTGGCCATGATGGGGGCTTCGGCCGGTTTGGGCTGGGCCATGGCCGCGCTCACAGGTCTGCACCCGGCGACGATGATTTTAGGCACGGCGCCAGGCGGGATTGCGGAGATGGCCATCACCGCCAAGGTGCTGGAGTTGGGGGTGCCGGTGGTGACGGCGTTTCAAGTCTGCCGGCTGGTCGCCGTCTTGATGCTGGTCTCACCCCTGTACACCTGGTGGGTGGCAGCCCGCGCGCCGGACTGAACCGGCAGGGCCGACTCAGTGCACGATCACCGGTTGCTGCGCCAAGCCGGCGTAGCTCTCCAGTGTGTCTTCGACTTCTTCTTGCGTGGGGGTGTGTTGCTGCCAAGCATGAATGTGTTGCTGGAACATCTCGGCCCAAGAGCCGTCCAGGTAAACCTCTTTGCCCGAGCGTTTGTCCACGATTTCAAAACCATGGCGTTCCAGCACAGGACCTTTGGCGCTGGCCACCTCGTCCTCGGCGTTGGCCAGCATGTGCATCACGGTGAAAGAATCAGATTCGTAAAGCAGGTTCATGGGGTCATTCTCACTCAACTTTGGCTTTGCAGTTGAGTCCGCTTGAGAATATTTCAAGAGCCCAGGGTTATTCACTTCGCCGCAGCGACGCTGACCAAGGGTGCCAAAGGCTGAATGCCGTCCATCACCATGTCGATGAAGCTGCCGCTGACTTGGGTGATGCGGATGCGCACCGGCATCCAGGCATGCGAGCGCGACAGCCACAACTCGACCTGGGTGTCGTATTTGCCGCGCGGCAGGCACACCCATTTGGTGGTCAGGACCGGCTTGAAGTCGATTTGCACAGATTCTTCAGACTGCAAGGTCAAAGTCCAAGGCACGGCATCGTTGATGGTGGCGGTTTGGATACTGACACTGCTGCCTGGTTTGTAGCGGTCCGGGTCTCCCGCCATGGCCGCTGCCAATTGCACATACAGGCTGACTTGGTCCTGCGCGCCCGGCAGCAAGTCCGTGCTGGGTTTGTTGTTGCTGAAGTGGATACGCTGGTTTTCGGTATCAAAGTGGGTGGCTTTTTCGCCACGCCATTTGTCGCTGTGGCGCAGCGGCATCAAGCCCTGGGCCCCCACAGTGCCCACGCTGGCAAAGACCCGTGAGCCAATCAAAAACGCTTTGATGGTCAGGCTCGCTTCATAGTTTGTGGGGTTGTGCTGCCAGCGCAATTCGCCGCTGGCATAGTAAGTCAGGCCCTTTTCTTGGCCGGTGAGTTTGTAGCTCAGCAGCGTGGATGGCGGCAGGGCCCCCACCGCCAGCAGCATGGGCGCAGGGGCTTGCGCAGGCAAAGGTTCGTTGGCGGATGCGGGCATGTCTGCCGGTGCTACGGTGCTCGCCATCGGGGGCGCCGCCGCTGTGTTTGTTGGGGCTTCGGGCGCGGTCACGATCGCGCTGGCGCTGGGCAACTCGGGCTGCGCCGGGTCGGACGAGGGCAACGGGAGCTGATCATTCGGGGACGGTGCGGCCAAGGGCCTCGCCACCCGTTTCGACGGCGCAGGCGTTACCGATGCTTCGCTGGCTGCTGGCAGGGTCAGAACGCGGGTTTGGAACACCGGCGGCGGTGTGCTGGGCGCGCGCAATGACACCTGCAAGGCCTGCGGTGCACCCAGCAGCAGAGCCATGTGCAGCCCCACCACCAAGGCGCTGATGACACCCAGGGTGGTGAAAGAGGGCCCTGCGCGGTGCTTGTTCATCCGTCTACTGCGCCGGTGTTGAAGGCCTGTAACCCAGGTCCTGCGAGAGCTGGCGCGTCATCTGCAGCAGTGCATGCACCACGGGCCCTTTCAGATCCGCATCGAAACTGGCGGAGGAACCCAAGGCCACCACGCCCAAAGCCAAATGGTGGTCCGCATCGAAGACGGGCGCACACAGCCCTGAGATGCCCGGCAGCAAGACATTCACCACCCGTCCCAAGCCTTGCGCGCGGGTTTCGGTTTGCAAGGCCCGCACCGCAGCCAAAGTGGCGGGCACGTCGGCCCGGCCCAATTTGTGGGCCAAAGCCATCTCTTCTTTCAGCAAAGGCGTCAACTTGTCCCACTGGCCCGCGGGACGGAGAAAGGCGCTGAAACAGCGTCCCGTGGCCGAAGACAGCAAGGGCATCACATCGCCCAGTCGCAAATTCACCGACACCGACAGGGGCGACTCTTGCCAGTGCACCAGGGTGGGTCCGCGATTGCCCCAAACGGCCAGCGCCAGCGTGTGGCCAACGGCGTCCATCAAGTCGGGCAAACGCGCGCGGGCCATCTTCACTGCATCCAAGCGCGACAAGGTGGACAAACCCAAACGCAAAGTCGCCGGGCCCAGCTCGTAGCGGGTGTTGGCCGTGTCTTGCACCACCAGCCCTAAGCGCTGAAAACTCACCAGGTAGCGATGTGCCTTGGCGGCGCTCATGCCGGCTGCGCCTGCCAGGTCGCGCAGCATCAGGGGTGCGGCCGCATTGGCCAAAACGTCGAGCAAAGCAAAGCCCACTTCGACCGATTGAATGCCGGCACGTTCCTTCTCGTTGGTGGGGCTGCGAGGTGTATCCATGTCGACTAGAATATGGTTTCGTTTAGTTAAATCAGTTTAACAATGCGTAATCTGCGGCGTGAGCCTCACTGTAGCGGATTGCCTTCTAAAGAGACATCAACCCCATGAAATTAGCCACCTACAAAGACGGTTCACGCGACGGGCAACTGTTGGTCGTGTCGCGCGATTTGACCACGGCCCATTATGCGACCGGGATCGCCAGCCGCATGCAGCAATTGCTGGACGATTGGAATTTCATCTCCCCGCAATTGGAAGACCTGTACCAGGCGCTCAACAGTGGCAAAGCGCGCCATGCATTTCCTTTTGATCCGCAGCAATGCATGGCACCGCTGCCGCGCGCTTACCAGTGGGCTGACGGTTCGGCCTACTTGAACCATGTGGAATTGGTGCGCGCTGCGCGCCAGTCGGAGGTGCCCAAGAGCTTTTACGAAGACCCGTTGATGTACCAAGGCGGCAGCGATGACTTCATTGGCCCTTGCGACGACGTGGTGTGCCGGGACGAAGCCTATGGCATCGACTTTGAAGCCGAAATCGCCGTCATCACCGGTGATGTGCCGATGGCCACCTCGGCAGACGAAGCCTTGGAAAGTATCCGCTTGGTGATGATCGCCAACGACGTGAGTTTGCGCCAACTGATCCCCGGCGAATTGGCCAAGGGCTTTGGTTTTTTCCAAAGCAAACCCGCCACCGCGTTCAGCCCGGTCGCGGTGACGCTGGACGAGTTGGGTGCGGCCTGGGACCACGGCCGCTTGAATTTGACCGTGCAGTCGAGCTGGAATGGCCGCAAGGTGGGCTTGTGCGAAGCCGGGCCGGAGATGACCTTTCACTTTGGGCAACTGATTGCCCACATGTGCAAAACCCGCAACGTGCGCGCCGGCACGGTGGTGGGCAGCGGCACGGTGAGCAACAAAAGTGTGGAAGTGAACGGCCGCAAAGAGTGGCCCAAGGGCTACAGCTGCATTGCCGAAAAGCGCGCCATCGAAACCATTTTGGACGGCCAGCCGAGCACCGAGTTCATGAAGTTTGGTGACACCATCCGCATCGAAGTCAAAGGGCCAAGCGGCGACAGCTTGTTTGGTGCCATCGACCAGCGAATCGTTCAGCTGGCATAAACCGCCTCCAGCGATTCAAAGCCTTTGACCTCGATCGGGTTGCCGAAGGGGTCCAGGAAAAACAGGGTCCACTGCGCGCCGGGCTGGCCGGCAAAGCGCAGCTGAGGTTCGATCACAAAGGCCGTGCCGGCCGCTTGCAAGCGGTCGGCCAGCGCTTGCCAGTCAGCGCGTTGCAAAATCAAACCGAAATGCGGCATGGGCACCAAGTGCTCGCCCACATGGCCTGTGGGCGCCGTTGGGAAAGGTGTACCCAGATGCATCGAGATTTGGTGGCCGAAGAAATCAAAGTCCACCCAGGTGTCGGTGCTGCGGCCTTCTTGGCAAGCCAAAACGCCGCCATAAAAGCGACGCGCTTCATCCAAGTCAGTGACGTTGAAGGCGAAGTGAAACAAGCTTTTCATGCCCGCCAGCATAGCAGCCTCTGGCTTGATATCGACCTGAGTGCCTGGGTTTCAAGACGCGATCGACGGGTCGGCGGCCATCTTGTCGAACTTCTGAAAATACTGCTTGGCCATGGCCACCAGTTGTGCGTCACTGGGGTGATCGGCGGCCACACTGTCCACAATGCAAGCCGCTGTGGCGTGGTGGTGATGCACGCACCAGTCGCGCAACTGCTGGCGCGCCAAGCCGGGGCCAGTCAGCAAAATTTCCTTGCAACCCAGCAAGGCCTTGGCCACATCGGTGAACAGCGCATGCATGTCAGCCGCTTTGCCTTGGTGCTTGTGGTGGCTGCGCGAATGGATGCGATGGGTCTCGGCATGCGCCCGGTCGAACAGAATCACATGGGCTTGTGTGTGGTCGATCCACACCACGGCGTGATAAGTCGTCATTGCAAAGGCTCCTGGTGAATTTAAGGCTGAGGGTGGGCGACTTCGTGCGCCGATTGGCACGCCAAGCACCGCTGCGCCGTGGGTGTGGCCAAGAGTCGCGCGGGGGGGATCGCGATTTCGCAATCGATACAGGTGCCGTAATCCCCCAGGTTCATGTGTTCCAAGGCGCGCTCAATGTCGGCCAGTTCAGCTGTTTCATGTTCGCTGATGGCGAAATTCGTTTCGCGCTCGGTACGCAGTTGGGCGTTGTCGCTGGCCGCTGTGTCATAGTGCTCGGCCGCCACTTCGGCACGACCGATCACGCCGCCACGTTCATAGGCCATTCGCGCGAGCAGCTCGGCGCGCTGTGCCAACAGGGCGTCGCGCAAAGCGGTGGGGGTGGAGGCATGTGAGGCGTGCGTCATGATGAAAACCTTCGAATTGAAGTTTCATCGTAGGCCGCGTTCTGCGGCAGCCTATTGAGCCGCGTCAAGCTTTCGCCATTTCGCAGCACACGACCCTCTGTTGGATCAGACTGGGGTAATCAGGTCTTGGCTTTCATGCGCGCCATCATCAATTCCATATTGGCTTTGCGATCGGCGTTGATGGTTTGCATGTGGGGGCGCTCGCCCATCTTCTTCAGGTACTCGCGCGCAGGCAAGTCGGCCAAAAAGTCTTTGCCGTAAATCA
The DNA here is from genome assembly GCA_947452635.1 of Comamonadaceae bacterium. Taxonomy (GTDB): domain Bacteria; phylum Pseudomonadota; class Gammaproteobacteria; order Burkholderiales; family Burkholderiaceae_C; genus Limnohabitans_A. The sequence continues at coordinate 7,636 of CANGEE010000087.1, forward strand.
GTTTGGTCGCACCGGAGATCAAGGGCAGATGGGTGACGGCGGCGCAGTCGGCCAGGCTCAGGCGGTCACCGGCCACAAATGGCGAGAACTTGGCGAGTTGGGCAAAGGCTGCCACATTCTTTTCCAGTTGCGCGCCCACTTTTTCCTTCAGCGAGTCGCTGACTTTGCCACCGAAAAAGGCTTCGGGGTAAAGATTGCGCGCCACCAGCTCCAGGTGCAAGTCCAGAAACAGCGCCAACTCACGCACCTTGGCCGCCGCAAAAGGGTCTGCCGGCAGGAGGGGGTTTTGCGGGTAACGCTGCTCGATGTATTCCAGCATCACGGCCGATTCGCACACCGCACCCTGCTCCGTTTTGAGGTAGGGCACTTTGCCCAAGGGGCTGGCCGCGGCATCGGTTTGACCGACCCAAGCCAGCTCTTCTTCAAAAGGCACACCTTTTTCCAGCAAGGCGAATTTGACTTTGTTGTGGTAGTTGCTGGCTGCAAAGCCGCAGAGTTTGAGCATGGGAGTCTCCAGAAAGAGCTTGGGCAAAAGAGTTTGTCATCCGATGATCAGCCTAATGGTTTGAAAGCCGTCGCCCGGTCACCGAAATGACCAGAGGTCTTGTTGATGGGCTGGGTCAGGATTTAAAAAACGGTTTTGATGTCGCGGAATCGAATGATTTTTTCCGTTTTTATTGGTTCCATCGACTATCTTTGAACACTTTATGGAATCCAAGAAAAGTCACTCTGCATAAATTTCAAAGCGGACAGAAATTTTTTTCAACAAGTTGAAAAATCAGTCCCCTACGCGTCAATTTATCTGCGTGTTCAGGGTTTTCACCCTCATTTCAGAGCGTCGAGTCTTATCCAATGACCAAAGGTAATGTTACCTGCAACCTTCAACTGAATCTGGAGACTTTCATTATGAGATTGATCAAACCCTCCGTCATGAGCATGGCCGTGATGGCTTTAGGGCTGTCATGTGCAGTGGCCCAAGACAAGAATTTGTCTACCTTGCAGCGCATGGGCAATACGGCTACAAACATGGTCATTCCGACTGTGCCGCAAGAAGGCAAGAATGCGGACGCCATTCGTGCCAACTTGAAAAAAGTCAAACTGCCTGATGGCTTCAAAATCGATTTGTACGCTGTCGTGCCTGATGCGCGTTACATGGCGGTTGCGCCCTCCACCAATATGCTGTTTGTCGGTACACGCAAGACCACAGTCTGGGCGGTGACCAACCGCAACAACGGCGATGCCGCCACAGAGGTTAAGGCTTTCGCCCCTTCCATCAAATTCAGCAACCCCAACGGTGTGTGTTTCACCAAAGATGGTTTCTTGATCGTGGCCGAGTCCAACCGCATCTTGCATTTTCCGGCTGCCGAGTATTTCTATGAAGGCCCGGATGTGGCGGTCGATCTGGTCGTGCCAGAAGGCAAACTGATTCCGGTGGAGGAGCAATCGTTCAACCACACCGGTCGTGTGTGCAAGGTGGACAAAGACGGCAAGATTTTTGTCACCATGGGCCAGCCCTACAACGTGCAGCCCAAAGACAAAGTGGAGTTGTTTGAGCAACTGGGCATTGGCGGCGTGTTGCGCTTCAATGGCCTGGATGGCTCAGGCCGCACGGTTTACTCCAAAGGCATGCGCAATCCCGCAGGCATTTCCATTGGACCGAAGGGCGATATCTGGGCGACCGATAACCAAGTCGACGGCTTGGGCGATGACATCCCACCCGGCGAGTTGAACAAACTCACCAAGGCGGGCGAGCACTTTGGTTTCCCTTACTACAACGGGCGCTTCAAAGTGGCCGGCTCTCCTGCCGCCCCGGATCTCAAGGACATGAAAGAGCCCGCTGGCGCTATCTATCCCCAGGTCGAGTTCCCTGCGCACCAAGCGCAGTTGGGTTTGACCCACTACACCGGCAAGGCCTTCCCGGCCAAGTACCAAGGCGGTTTGTTTGTGGCCTCACACGGGTCTTGGAACCGCACCACGCCCAGCGGCTACCTGATCAACTACGTGCCGATCAAAGCCGATGGTTCAGCCGGTCCCTCTGAAGTTTTTGCCGATGGTTTCTTGGACAAAGTAACCGGTCGTGCCTTGGCGCGCCCCGTGGATGTGGCCAATTTGCCTGACGGCTCTATCTTGGTGTCTGACGACTACGCCGGCGCCATTTACCGCATCAGCTACGCCGGAAATTGAGCCCAGTGAGAACAGGCCCAATGCCTGTGTGATCGATGTTTCGGGGCCTCCTTGTGAGGCCCCGTTCATGAAAGATGTTGAAATGAAAAATGTATTTGTATGGGGTTTGGTGCTGGCGATGAGCAGCAGTGTGGCTGATGAGGTGGCGGCAGGGCGTGCCAAAGCCGATGTGGCGTGTGCGCTGTGTCACGGACCCCAAGGCATCGCATCCCTGCCCAGTGCCCCCAATTTGGCTGGACAATCTGCGATTTACGTGCGAGAGCAACTCCAAAATTACCGCAACGGCAAACGCCACAACGAAGTCATGAGCCTGATCGCCAAACCATTGACTGACCTTGAAATTGCTCAACTGGCAGCTTGGTACAGCGCCATCAAATTGACGGTTGAAATACCTTGATTGAACCAGATTGAAGACACAGTCAAATGCTTGACAGTCAGAGGGAGTCATTATGAAAGCGCGAATTTATGGAGGCGGCATTGGGACGCTGCTGTGCCTGGCAGTTTCTGCCCAAGTCACCGATGAAATCACGGTCCAAAGCGGCCGCTTGACGCAAAAGCAATTCGATGCCCCGGCTTCGCTGCGGGTCATTGACGGCGAGTCCATTCGCAACGCAGGCGCGCAAGTGAACTTGTCTGAAGCCCTGGCCCAGGCGCCTGGAGTGGTGGCGCTCAACCGCAACAACTACGCCCAAGATGTGCAGATCTCCATTCGCGGCTTTGGCGCACGCTCGGCCTTTGGATTGCGCGGGATTCGTCTCATCACCGATGGCATTCCCGCCACCACGCCGGACGGCCAAGGCCAAGCTTCCACGGTGAGCTTGACGTCCGCTGAGCGCATTGAAGTGCTGACCGGCCCCTTGGCCCAGCTGTACGGCAACTCGGCGGGTGGGGTGATCCAAACCTTCACCCGTGAAGCCGGGGCGCAACCTGAGGCGCAGTTCTCCAGCACCATGGGCAGCTACGGACTGCGCCGCAACGATGTGCAGCTCAGCGGACGTGCAGGCAACGTGGGCATCGTGGCCGACTACAGCACCTTTGACATTGCCGGTTACAGGGACAACAGCGCCGCGCAGCGCAAGCAATTCAA
>CANGEE010000088.1 GCA_947452635.1 Comamonadaceae bacterium
AGGGAAACGCTGAATGCCTGTTGGACAGCATCAAGCGATTCAAGGTGTTGGGGCTAGCCCCAACACCTTGAACACGGGAAAGCAACACCCTTAGAGCCTTTGAAAGCCTGTGAGGGTGTTGCTGGTATTTGAATGGCATGTAGGGCAGTGACTTCTCAATCCCAAGACAGCGCGCCGCCGGATTGGTATTCGATCACACGGGTTTCGAAGAAATTGCGTTCTTTCTTCAGGTCGATCATTTCGCTCATCCAGGGGAATGGATTTTCTTCGTTCGGGAACAAGGCTTCCAAACCGATTTGCGTGGCACGGCGGTTGGCGATGTAGCGCAGATAGCCCTTGAACATGGAGGCGTTCATGCCCAACACGCCGCGGGGCATGGTGTCCTCCGCGTATTTGTACTCCAATTCCACCGCTTGCAAGAACAGGGCTTTGATTTCTTCCTTGAATTCTGCCGTCCACAGTTGCGGATTTTCCAGCTTCACGGTGTTGATCAAATCGATGCCGAAATTGCAATGCATAGACTCGTCGCGCAAGATGTACTGGTACTGCTCGGCGGCGCCGGTCATTTTGTTTTGGCGCCCCAGGGCCAAAATCTGGGTGAAGCCGACGTAAAAGAAAAGACCTTCCATCAAGCAGGCAAAAACAATCAGGGACTTGAGTAAGGTTTGGTCAGTTTCCAGGGTGCCCGTTTTAAAGTTAGGGTCCATGATCGCGCTGATGAAAGGGATCAGAAACTCGTCTTTGTCACGAATCGATTTGACTTCGTTGTAGGCGTTGAAAATCTCACTTTCGTCCAAGCCCAAAGACTCGACGATGTACTGGTAAGCGTGGGTGTGAATCGCTTCCTCAAATGCCTGGCGCAGTAAAAACTGACGGCATTCGGGCGCTGTGATGTGGCGGTAGGTGCCCAGTGTGATGTTGTTGGCGGCCAGGGAGTCGGCCGTCACAAAGAAGCCCAAATTGCGCTTGACGATGCGGCGTTCATCTTCGGTCAAACCGTTCGGGTCTTTCCACAAGGCGATGTCACGCGTCATGTTGACTTCTTGCGGCATCCAGTGGTTAGCACAAGTGGCCAGGTATTTTTCCCAAGCCCATTTGTACTTGAAAGGGACCAACTGGTTCACATCGGTCTGGCCGTTGATGATGCGCTTGTCAGCCGCATTCATACGGCGGTGCGCGGCAGGGGCGGCAGACGCTGGCGCTTCAGCATCCATCACGGAGCCAGTGGCCGAAAATGTAGGCAATGCGCTGGGCACTGCTTGTTTAGATTGATCGTCCCAAGACAACATAGATATTCCAATTTGTAAATTATGAAAGCATGCGAATGAAAAGCAAAGAACTCATTGACATTCAAGCTGTGTGCAGGTCATAAGTGTTGTGCAATTGCATCGCATTGCCGTTGTGAATGCGTGAGGACGACGCCACCGAGTGGCGTCGTTGTGTATTGAAATTTATTGGCAAGCCTCGCAACCTGGATCATCGATCGCGCAGAACTTGATGTCCGTGGCAGGTGCGGCATCCATTTGCGCTTGTGCTGCGGCGGCGGCAGCTTCTAATGCGCTCATGCCGCTGGCGGCTTGACCCGAAGACACGGCGTTCATCTTGCTCGATTGCACGGTTGATTTTTCAGCATGGGTGGCGCTGGTGGTGCGCAAATAGTAGGTGGTCTTCAAGCCGCGCAGCCAAGCCAGCTTGTACGTGTCATCGAGTTTTTTGCCCGATGCGCCGGCCATGTAAATGTTCAAGGACTGGGCCTGGTCGATCCACTTTTGACGCCGCGCAGCCGCCTCCACCAGCCAGGTGGTTTCCACTTCAAAAGCGGTGGCGTACAGGGCTTTGATTTCTTGCGGAATGCGGTCGATGGGGCGCAGCGAACCGTCAAAGTGCTTTAAATCCATGACCATCACATCGTCCCACAGACCCAGGCGTTTCAGGTCGCGCACCAAGTAGCTGTTGATGATGGTGAATTCACCCGACAGATTGGACTTGACCGACAGGTTGCCAAAGCAGGGTTCAATGCAAGCATCGACACCAATGATGTTGGAAATCGTGGCGGTGGGCGCAATGGCCACGCAATTGGAGTTGCGCATGCCGTCCTGGGCGATCTTGTTGCGCAACGCATCCCAGTCCAGGGTCATGGAGCGGTCCACTTCGACATAGCCACCGCGTGCGCGCTCGAGCAAGTCCAAGGTGTCCAGGGGCATGATGCCTTGGTCCCACAAAGAGCCTTTGTAGCTGGTGTATTTGCCGCGCTCTGCGGCCAACTCGGTGGAGGCCCAGTAGGCGTAGTAGCAAATGGCTTCCATGGACTGGTCGGCGAATTCCACCGCTTCTTGCGAGGCGTAGGGCACGCGCATTTCGTACAGCGCGTCTTGGAAACCCATCAGGCCCAAGCCCACAGGGCGGTGACGCATATTCGAGTCACGTGCTTTTTTGACGGCGTAGTAGTTGATGTCGATCACGTTGTCCAACATGCGCATGGCGGTGCGGATGGTGCGTTTGAGTTTTTCGTGGTCGATGACTTTGCCGTTCGGGCCGTCTTTCAAATGCTGAGGTAAATTCACCGAACCCAGATTGCAGACCGCGGTTTCAGTTTCGCTGGTGTTGAGCGTGATCTCGGTACACAGGTTGGAAGAGTGCACCACGCCGGCATGCTGCTGCGGCGAGCGGATATTGCAAGGGTCTTTGAAGGTGATCCAAGGGTGGCCGGTTTCAAACAGCATCGACAGCATCTTGCGCCACAAGTCGGTGGCGGGCACGGTCTTGCTGGGTTTGATCTCGCCGCGCTGGGCTTTTTGTTCGTAAGCGACATACGCTTTTTCAAAGGCGGTGCCGAACAAGTCGTGCAGATCGGGCACGTCGGAGGGCGAGAACAAAGTCCAGCTGCCTTTTTCCATCACACGGCGCATGAACAGGTCGGGGATCCAGTTGGCCGTGTTCATGTCGTGGGTGCGGCGGCGGTCGTCACCGGTGTTTTTGCGCAGTTCCAGGAACTCTTCAATGTCCAAATGCCAGGTTTCAAGGTAGGCGCAGACCGCACCTTTGCGCTTGCCGCCTTGGTTGACCGCCACGGCGGTGTCGTTGACCACCTTGAGGAAGGGCACCACGCCTTGCGATTCGCCGTTGGTGCCTTTGATATGGGCACCCAAAGCGCGCACGGGCGTCCAGTCGTTGCCCAGGCCACCGGCAAATTTGGACAACAAAGCGTTTTCCTTGATGGCGTCATAGATGCCGCCCAGGTCGTCAGGCACGGTGGTCAGGTAGCAGCTGGACAGTTGTGAGCGCAAGGTGCCGCTGTTGAACAGCGTCGGTGTGCTCGACATGAAATCAAAGGAAGAGAGGATTTCGTAGAACTCGATGGCACGCGCTTCACGATCGGCTTCGTTCAACGCCAGGCCCATGGCCACGCGCATGAAGAAGCTTTGTGGCAACTCAATGCGGGTTTTGCGCACGTGCAGGAAATAGCGGTCATACAAAGTCTGCAAGCCAATAAAGTCAAATTGCAAATCGCGCTCGGCTTTGAGGGCCTGGGCCAATTGCTTCAAGTCGTACTGCAGCAGTTTTTCGTCCAGCAGGCTGTTTTCAACGCCTTTTTTGATGAACAAGGGGAAGTTGTTGACATATTCCTCGGCCATTTCTTCTTGCGTCACTTCTTTGCCCAAGACTTCTTTGGCAATGGTGTGCATCAGCAAGCGCGCTGTGGCATAGGTGTAGTCGGGGTCCTTTTCGAGCAAGGTGCGCGAAGCCAGAATGGAGGCTTTGTAGACCTCTTCCATTGGCACGCCGTCGTACAGATTGCGCATGGTTTCGGCCACGATCGGATCGGGTTTGACGTCAGCGCCCAAACCGGCGCAGGCGTTTTCAATCAGCTTTTGCAAATAAGGGATGTCTAAAGCGACGCGTTGGCCGCCATCGATCACATGCAACACCGGGGCAGCAGGGGTTTTCTCGACCTTGGTCTGGGCGCGCTCTTGGGTGCGGCGCTCGCGGTACAACACATAGGCACGGGCCACTTCATGGTTGCTGCTGCGCATCAGGCCCAGTTCCACTTGGTCTTGCACGTCTTCTATGTGGAACGTGCCGCCACCCGGGCGAGAACGGACCAAAGCCTTGACCACCGCCTGGGTCAGGCTGTCCACCACCTCGCGCACGCTGGCCGAAGCCGCGCCTTGGGTGCCGTGCACCGCCAAAAAGGCCTTCATCAAGGCGACAGCGATCTTGTTGGGTTCAAACGGCACGACCGCGCCGTTGCGGCGGATGATTTGGTAGTGCGCCAAGGCGGAAGCAGCTGGCGTCTGATGGACGTCTTCGGGCGATTGCCCCATCGGGTTCGTGGTGCTGGTGGAGGTCGCGATGTTGATTTGCATTTTGATATTTTTGTTGATTTTTTGATGGGGTTTGGCGGCGAATGAGGGCGTGACGTCAGGAATGGAATAAGCCTTTAGATGGGGCAAAGTCAAGAAAAATCGAATTCTGAGGAGACACTATATATGGGGTCGGGCAGCTTTACAAGCCACTACAGGTAGTGTACCTGCTCCAAATCGCGCAGGGGCCAGGCGGGTGCATTTGGGGGCACCGAGATGGGGTTTTTCAGGTCAAGCGCGCACCGGGTTCCAAGGCTGGTGAATTCGACATTCTTTGCAGCTTCGAAGCCAAAACGAGGCCTTGCAGGGTATTTATCGCTTGCAGGCCTTGTGTTTCTTAGGTCCGCGAGCGCGCGCACAGTGCAAGTTCAGGCCTTGGGTGCGTATTGCGACCACGAATAAATATTTTGATGCACTTTTTTGGGGCAGGCGGTGCAAGGGAAAATACCAGGTGCTGGTGTTGTTTTTTGAATTTGATGTGCTGTCATCAACCTCAAAAAATCCTCTGCACTCAGGGGGCTGGTGCTCTGTCGCCCGCGGCGCTGCGATGGTCATGGCTGCAATAAGTGCCTAACAGACCTTGAATCCCTTCGTCAAAGGGGAAATGCACTTGGCAATGCAGGCAGTGGTCCATGGGGGCGACCTCTGCTGGAGGCGTCCAGAGTGGTTGCGCATCCGCCTGCGCCGCAGACCGGCCTCGCCGCCAGAGCCAAACAGCGAAGAGCAGGACCGCTAAAAGTACAAGCAGTTTCATCCGCTGGCGCGTTCCAAAATGACTTCCAGCACAAAGCGCGAGCCCGCATAGGCCAGCAGCAACAAACCTGCGCCGATGTAGAGCATGCGCACCGCACGCTTGCCGCGCCAACCCAATCGTGAGCGACCGACCAGCAGCATCGCAAAAGTGAGCCAAGCCATGACGGAGAAAACGGTTTTATGGTCCCATTTCCAAGTCGCACCCGTGCTGCCGTACAGACTTTCGCCAAAGAAAAAACCGGCCAATAAGGTGGCCGTCAACAAGATGAAGCCCACATTCACGAATCGAAAAGTCAAGCGCTCCAGCGTCAGCAAAGGCAAACCGCCGGCGCCGTCTTGGGCCAGGCGAATCTGGCGTTCGGCGTGGCTCATCAGGCCGGCATGCACCACCGCCACGGCAAACATGCCATAAGAGGCAATACCCAAAGCCCAATGCAGCGGCAGCCAAGGCGAGGCTTGGGCATGCAGGGGTTTGCCAGGGAAAAACCAAGCCGCCAGCACCGCCAAGGCCCCCAAACTGCCCAGCGCCCAGCGCAATTTCAATTGCGGAAAGTATTGGCTTTCCACCACATAGGTGGCCAGCACCAACCAGGCGGTGACAGACAAGGCAGGGGCAAAGCCAAAACGCGGTGCATCGCCCCACAGCCCCCAAGACAGCGTCAGTGCATGCAGCACACCCGTCAGGATCAGGCTTTGGCGCACTCTGTGCTCGCCCCAATGCGCAGCCGTCAGGGCAGGCAGGGCGTAGCCACAGGCGGTCAACACCGTCAAGAGCAGGGTCCAATCGGAGGTACTGGCTAAAATCATAGAACCCAAGTTTAGCGTTTCAGACCCCGTCGCCGGGATCGGGTCTGTTTGGCGTTGCTTTTTTGAAGATTTTGACCATGGCTTCCGCCCTTACCGACAAACTTTCGCGACTCGTCAAGCAGATCAGTGGCCAGGCCCGAATCACCGAGGCCAACGTGGCCGAGATGCTGCGCGAAGTGCGCATGGCTTTGCTGGAGGCCGACGTGGCCCTGCCGGTGGTGCGTGACTTCATCGCCCGCGTCAAAGACAAAGCCCTGGGCCAAGAGGTCATGGGCTCCCTGAAACCCGGCCAAGCCCTGGTGGGCATCGTCAACCAAGAATTGGCCGCCACCATGGGCGAAGGCGTGGCCGACATCAACCTGGCGGCGCAGCCCCCGGCCGTGATTTTGATGGCCGGTTTACAAGGGGCCGGTAAAACCACCACCACCGCCAAACTGGCCAAACACCTGATTGAAAAACGCAAGAAAAAAGTGCTGACGGTCTCAGGTGACGTGTACCGTCCAGCGGCGATAGAGCAGCTCAAAACCGTGACCGCGCAAGCCGGGGCCGAGTGGTTCCCCAGTTCGCCCGATCAAAAACCCTTGGACATCGCCTTGGCCGCGCTGGACTATGCGCGCAAGCATTTCTTTGACGTGCTGTTGGTGGACACGGCGGGTCGTCTGGCGATTGACGAAGCCTTGATGGCCGAGATCAAAGCCTTGCACGAAGCCATCCACCCGGTGGAAACCTTGTTTGTGGTGGATGCCATGCAAGGCCAGGATGCGGCCAACACCGCCAAGGCCTTCAAAGACGCTTTGCCGCTGACCGGCATCATCTTGACCAAGACCGATGGCGATTCACGCGGCGGCGCGGCCTTGTCGGTGCGGCAAATCACCGGTGCGCCGATCAAGTTTGCCGGTACCAGTGAAAAGCTCGACGGCCTGGAAGTCTTTGACGCGCAGCGCCACGCCGGGCGCATTTTGGGCATGGGCGACATCGTGGCGCTGGTCGAGCAAGTCACCGCAGGGGTGGACATGGAGGCGGCGCAAAAGCTGGCGGCCAAAGTCAAGAGCGGCGGCGGCTTTGACTTGAACGACTTTTTGTCGCAAATCCAGCAGATGAAGCAAATGGGCGGTCTGTCGAGTTTGATGGACAAACTGCCCAGTCAACTCACCGCCAAGGCGGCCGGCATGGACTTGGGCAAAGCCGAAAAAGACATGGCCCGCAAGCAAGGCATCATCCACAGCATGACGCCCAAGGAGCGTGCCAAACCCGAGCTGATCAAGGCCACGCGCAAGCGCCGCATTGCCGCCGGTGCCGGCGTGCAGGTGCAAGATGTGAACCGCATGCTCAAAGAGTTTGAGCAAATGCAGGACATGATGAAAAAAATGCAGGGTGGCGGCCTCATGAAAATGATGAAACGCATGGGCGGCATGAAGGGCATGGGCGGTATGGGTGGCATGGGCGGCGGTTTTCCCGGCATGCGCTGAACCGCAACACGGCCTTTGGCCTTTCAACAGGGCCTGCCTCAGCCCCACAGCGAGCGGGCCAGCCTAGGGCCGTACCGCCCCAAGGTCAGGCTGCTGTTATTCAGGCCGCTGTTATTTCAAGATCAACTCGCCGCGCAGCGAGTGGCCCAACGGCTCGGTGACGCGCACCTCGATCATCTGACCGATCAAACGCTGCGCATTCGGTCCTGCGGGAAAGTTCACCACCCGGTTGCATTCGGTGCGTCCCGCCAGTTCGGTTTTGTCTTTGCGCGCAGGGCGCTCGACCAAAATGCGTTGCGTAGAACCCACCATGTTTTGGCTGATGCGCTGCACATTCGCTTCGATCGTGGCCTGCAGGTGTTGCAGGCGTTGCAGCTTGACCGCATGCGGCGTGTCGTCGTGCAGGTTGGCGGCGGGCGTACCCGGGCGCGGGCTGAAAATGAAGCTGAAGCTGGTGTCAAAGCCCACATCGTCAATCAGCTTCATCAGCTTGGCAAAGTCCTGGTCCGTCTCGCCCGGGAAACCCACAATGAAGTCGCTGCTCATCGCCAAATCAGGGCGAATCGCCCGCAGCTTGCGAATCGTGCTCTTGTATTCCATGGCGGTGTAGCCGCGCTTCATGGCCATCAAGATGCGGTCGGAGCCGTGCTGTACCGGCAGGTGCAGGTGGCTCACCAGCTGGGGCACCTTGTCGTAGACATCGATCAAGCGCTGCGAAAACTCGTTCGGGTGGCTGGTCATGAAGCGGATGCGCTCAATGCCGGGCATGTCGGCCACATACTCGATCAGCGTGGCCAGGTCGGCCACTTCGGCGGTGCCACCCATGGGCGCGCGGTAAGCGTTGACGTTTTGTCCCAGCATCGTGATCTCGCGCACGCCTTGCTCGGCCAGGCCGGCAATCTCCACCAACACATCTTCAAACGGGCGGCTGACTTCTTCGCCGCGGGTGTAGGGCACCACGCAGTAGCTGCAGTATTTGCTGCAGCCTTCCATGATCGACACATAGGCCGTGGCCCCGTCCACCTTGGCGGGCGGCATGTGGTCGAACTTTTCAATCTCCGGGAAGCTGATGTCCACCTGCGGCCGGTTGGCACGGGCGCGCTCGTTCAACAGGGCGGGCAGGCGGTGCAGGGTTTGCGGGCCAAACACCACGTCCACATAGGGCGCGCGTTTGATGATTTCCGCGCCTTCTTGGCTGGCCACACAACCGCCCACGCCGATCAACACGCCCTTGGCTTTCAGGTGTTTGATACGTCCCAGATCGCTGAACACTTTTTCTTGCGCCCTTTCGCGCACCGAGCAGGTGTTGAACAAAATCAAATCGGCTTGGTCCACATCCTGTGTCGGCTCATAGCCCTCGGCGGCGTGCATGACATCGGCCATCTTGTCCGAGTCGTACTCGTTCATCTGGCAGCCGAAAGTTTTGATAAAGACTTTTTTGCTCATGCGGCCTCCAAGGCGGTGATCCCAAAGGCCAGCCGAAGGATGAGGCGATCCCAGCAAAGCAAAGCGCGCCCCGTAGGGGCTAAAGTGCAGCGGTTCATGGTTTATGTCCAGAGGCTGTGGAAAAAACAAAGCGCGCAAGCGCTTCAAGCAAGGGGGATTATCGCAGGCCCTGGGCCAGGCCTGCGGCACGCAGGCGGGCCAAAGTGGGGGGGGGCAGCGGGCCAAGCGTATGGATAATCCCATCTTCCTCATCAGGCGCCGCCCGCGCCAGGCTTTTTAAAGGAACCAACCCATGGCCGATCAAGCCAAAGTAAAAGGACCCGCTTCGTATTTCCCATCGATCGAGTTGAAGTACCAAAAGCCGATCAGCCATTGGTTGGCGCTGGTTGAAGGCCAGCGCCATCTCCAGCACATGGAGATTGTGAACTGGCTCAAGACCGAGCACGGAATGGGTCATGGCCATGCGAATGCCATCGTGGCGTTCCAATTGGCGACGAAAGCCTAGCCCATCTGGCCTTGACTGTGGCGGTGCACAGGCCTGGGCCCTGCCACCGGCAAACGCCTTGTGCTCAGCTGGCGCTTGATTTAGGCTTGTAAAACATCGGATACGCCCGCTGCGTGGTGGGGCTGTCCAGCGCCCAGCTGTGGCATTGGCCCAGGTGAAACGGCGGCTGGGTGACTTCGGGTTGGGGCATGCCTGCGAGTTCGCGGCGGTGCCATCGGCTGGCGGGTACGGTTTGGTAGGCGGCGGTGGCCATGTTGGCGAGCATCTCGCGCAAGTGGGTGCAGCCGTCGGTCCCGCCCACATGCTGGTTGATCACTTTGCGCCAGCCCGGGCCCATGGTGCAGCCAATCAGTTTGTGCATGCCGTGCGGCGCGCCCGCGCATTCGGGGTGGGGGATGCGGTCCATCGAGGTGGCCACGTCTTGGATCACCAATTGGTCGTTCAGCGTGACCCGGATTTTCAAACCATGAATCGGCTCATTGGCTTTAAAGGTGACTTCGTTGGGCACCTGAAAGTCAAAGGTTTTGACATCGGTCAGCTCGGCTTCAATGTCCCACAGGCCGTCTTCGCGGTCAAAACCTTGGTACACCACGGTTCGCGTATGTGACAGTTTGCGGGGGGAGGGGGGTGAAAGTGCCAATTGCTTGCGCTCCAGAATGCTTTTCAAATCGATGCCAGAGACCACGGGACTTTGCAGAGTCGGTGCCGGTGTCCAAGGTCTTGATTATCGATTTGATTTGGAGCTTTTCATGTCCCTCACTATTCATCCTGTCGTTCGGCGTCAAACCATTGCCGACGCCTTGCGCCGCACCGCCATTCGCTTGCCTACCAAGACCGGCATTGTCTGCGGCGAGACCCATTGGACGTATGCTGAATTTGATGCCCTGGTCAGCCGCTTGGCCGCGGGTTTGGCGCAGATCGGTGTGGCCGAAGGCGACAAAGTCGCGGTGCTGGCGCGCAACTCCCATGGTTTTGCCGCCTTGCGCTTTGCCTTGGCACGGCGCGGCGCGGTGATGGTGCCGATCAACTTCATGCTCAAAGCCGACGAGGTGGCTTACATCCTGCGCCATGCTGGGGCGCAAACCCTGGCCACCGACAGCGGCCTGGCCGATTTGGCGCGCGCCGCAGCAGCTTTAGACACCCAGGTGCAGCAGTTCATCTGGCTGCCCTCGGAAGACCCGAGCCAGCCGGTGGCCGGCATGCACAACTTGGACACTTTGGCCGCTTGCACTGCGCCCTTGCCGGAGGTGAACCTGAAAAGCGACGCTCTGGCGCAAATCGTTTACACCAGCGGCACCGAGTCCACCCCCAAAGGCGCGATGCTGACCCACGACGCGGTGTTGTGGCAGTACGTCAGCTGTGTGGTGGATGCGGCGATTGCGCAAGACGATCTGGCCCTGCATGCCTTGCCGCTGTACCACTGCGCGCAACTCGATGTGTTCTTTGGCCC
>CANGEE010000089.1 GCA_947452635.1 Comamonadaceae bacterium
AAAGGAAAGCACCATGCGTCACGGACACGGACTACGTAAACTCAATCGCACCAGCTCGCACCGCCTTGCGATGCTGCAAAACATGATGAATTCGCTCATTGAGCACGAAGTCATCAAAACCACAGTGCCAAAGGCCAAAGAACTGCGCCGCGTGATCGAGCCCATGATCACTTTGGCCAAAGTTGACTCTTTGTCCAACCGCCGTTTGGCATTCAACCGTTTGCGTGACCGCGACAGCGTCACCAAATTGTTCAACGTCTTGGGCCCCCGCTCTGCAGCCCGCCCTGGTGGTTACACACGCATCTTGAAAATGGGTTTCCGCGTGGGTGACAATGCGCCGATGGCCTTGGTTGAATTGGTTGATCGTGCTGAAGATTCTGCGCCTACGGCCGCAGAGTAAGGTATAATTACTTCTTACCGCGGGGTGGAGCAGTCTGGTAGCTCGTTGGGCTCATAACCCAAAGGTCGTTGGTTCAAATCCGGCCCCCGCAACCAAATCAGGCATTCAGTGCCGATTGATCAAAAGTCCACATCTGTGGACTTTTTTTCGCCTGGACGCAGCCAAAACGCACGCGAAGGTATTGCGAGTAGTGCTTTCTCAGGCCTGCATCAGTGACAACAGACGAGTCAGGGCATATCGGACTGTCGCGACCCGCACTTGCGTTCGATCGCCGTCAAAATGCTGGCATTCGGAGATCAGCTGATCGTCAATCACCCAACCAAACCACACGGTGCCTACCGGTTTTTCAACTGAACCGCCACCCGGGCCCGCTACACCAGTGACCGCCACCGACACCTGTGCCTTGGAATGGGCCACAGCGCCCAGGGCCATCGCTTGCACGACCGGTTCACTGACCGCACCATGGCTTCGTATCAAGTCCGATGGCACACCCAGCAAATCCGATTTGGCCGCATTGGAATAGCTCACAAAACCCCGTTCAAACCATTCACTGGAGCCTGCCAGATCGGTGCAAGCGGCGGCAATCAGGCCGCCAGTGCAACTTTCTGCGGTGGCCAACATCCACCGCTTTTGACGCAAACGTTGAGCCAGTTCTTGGCACAGAGCAAGGGTCGTTGTCATGTGAATAATCGAAGTCCAACAGACAACACCAGCAGCGTACACAAGGCTGCCACGAAATCATCAAAATAGATGCCCCATGCGCCACGCCATCCGAAGCCTTTGAAGACCTGGTCAGCCCAACCCACAGGGGGTGGTTTGTGGGCATCGAAAAAACGAAACAAGGCAAATGCACAGACTTGAAGGCTGAAGCTGGCCGGCATGAGCAGCCAAAGGACCAGCCAAAAAGCCACGATTTCATCCCACACAATCGCACCCGGATCGGCAATGCCCAGGTGCTGCGTGGTCACTTTGGCCGCCCACCACCCGACCCCTGTGCCGAGCAAAATCACGCCGCCCAAAGCCAGGGGTGAAAGCCAGTTTTGCAGCAGCAACCAAGCCAACCAAGCCCACAGGGTGCCCACCGTGCCGGGGGCTTTCGGGCTCAGGCCCGAGCCCAGCCCCAAGGCAATGAAATGCGCCGGGTGCGAAAGCAAAAACCGGGCATTGAGGGCAGCGATGGGCGCGGGGATATAGGGCATGGCCAAGTGTCAAGCAAAGTGGTCAAAGGACTTGAACTGATGCGCCAGCGCATGGCCCTGTTCATCGATCAATTGAATGCCTTGGCCTGCGCGTAACGTGCCGATGCGGGTGACGCGGGTGTCTGAGTCGATTCCTGCAGCGACCACCGCATCGCGCTGATGCGGGGGGGCCGTGAACACCAACTCGTAATCATCACCCCCGGCCAAAACAAATTCAAGCTGTTGTGCAGGCGGCAAATCGAGGTCTGGCGCGCAAGCGAGCAATGGCATGGCCCGGACGATCTCAATGTCCGCGCCCACCTGACTGGCTTTCAAAATGTGGCCCAGATCGCCCACCAGACCGTCGCTGATATCGACCGCCGATGAGGCCAGGCCGCGCAAGGCCACCCCCAGCGCCAAGCGCGGCGTGGGTTGCTCCATGCGCGAACGAGCTTGGCTGAACACATTCTCAGGCACCGACAAATGGCCGCGAAAAACCTCCAAGGCCACCCGTGCATCGCCCAAGGTGCCGCTGACATAAACATCGTCACCCACCTGGGCCCCCGAGCGCAACAAGGCCAGGCCACGGGGTACTTCGCCAATGACCGTGATGTTGATGTGCAAGGGGCCTTGCGTGGTGTCGCCCCCAATCAGTTCGCAATCACTTTGATCGGCCAGGGCCCACAGCCCTTGGGCAAAACCGGACAACCAAGCTTCGTCCACACGTGGCAGTGTCAATGACAAGAGAAAGGCGCGCGGCGTAGCACCGCAAGCGGCCAAATCGCTCAAATTCACGGCGAGTGCTTTATGACCTAAAAGAGCGGGGTTGACGGTCGGTAAAAAGTGGCGACCTTCGACCAGTGAATCCGTGGAGAAAGCCAGATGCTGGCCTGGTGAGGGCGCCAGCAAAGCGCAATCGTCACCCACGCTCAAAACCGCGCGGCGTGCGGGGCGTGAAAAGTAGCGTTTTATTAAATCAAACTCACCCATAAGCCCAAGCTTAACCGCAAAGCACCGGCACTGCGGCCTCAATGCAAGGTGCGAGAGGGCGTCGTTTGGCCATGGGCTTGAAGCACAAACAGCGGCACAGGGACATCAAAGCGGTGCCCGTCTGCAGCGACAAAAAAGAAGCTGCCATGCATGGTGCCGTGGGCGGTGTGAAGGCGTGAACCGCTGGCGTACTGAAACGACTCCCCCGGGTTGAGCAGCGGTTGTTGGCCGATCACGCCCAGTCCTTTGACTTCTTCAGTCTGCCCCTGGGCATCGGTGATGATCCAGTGCCGAGCAATCAGCTGCGCTGGAACCGAACCCGTGTTGGTGAAGATCACCGTGTAGGCAAAGTGGTAAAGGCTTTGCCCTGCTTCTTCGGTGCAAGTCAGGTAATTGGGCGTGGCTTCAATTTGGAACTGGTAGGTGGACATTCCCGCATGGTAACTGCGACAATCAAGTCATGAGCACTCCTTACAAAATTGCCCCTTCTATTTTGTCGGCTGATTTCGCCCGTTTGGGTGAAGAAGTCCACAGCGTCATTGCGGCCGGCGCAGATTGGATTCACTTCGATGTGATGGACAACCACTACGTGCCCAACCTCACGTTTGGCCCCATGATTTGCCAAGCCTTAAAGCCCCATGCCCGCACGGCTGCCGGCGTGGCTGTGCCGATCGATGTGCATTTGATGATCTCACCGGTTGATGCCCTGGCTGCTTCCTTTGCCGAAGCGGGCGCCGACTTGATCAGTTTTCACCCCGATGCCAGCGCGCATGTGCACCGCAGCATCCAGGCCATCCAAAGCAAGGGCGTCAAAGCGGGCTTGGTGTTCAATCCGGCAGAGCCCTTGGACGTGCTGGAGTGGACGATTGACGAGATTGACTTGATTCTGATCATGAGCGTCAATCCCGGCTTTGGCGGGCAAAGCTTTATCGATTCGGCGCTGCGCAAAGTCGAGCAAGCGCGCCAGTGGATTGAGCGCAGTGGCCGTGACATCCGACTCGAGGTGGACGGCGGCATCAAAGCCGACAATATTCGCCGTGTGGCCGATGCGGGTGCAGACACGTTTGTGGCGGGCAGTGCGATTTTTGGCAAGCCCGATTACAAAGCCGTGATCGATCAAATGCGCATGGCACTGGCCTGATGGTGCTTTCGCCTGGGCCTTTGCAAGCGGCCATGGTCGATCTGGACGGGACCCTGGTTGACACCTTGGGCGATTTCGAGGTCGCTTTGAACCGCACGATGGCCGATCTGGACTTGCCCGGCGTCAGCCGTGCCCTGGTGGCGCGCACCGTGGGCAAGGGCTCGGAGCATTTAATTTTGTCCGTTTTGCAACACCAATTGGGCTTGGCCGAGCGGCCTGCCTGCGCGCAGCGTAGCGCCGAGCGCTTGTTTGCAGCGGCTTGGCCACGTTACCAACATCACTACCGGGCGATCAATGGGCAATACGCCGAGATTTACCCTGGGGTGATCGAGGGACTGCAACACATGCAAGAAGCTGGTTTGAAGCTGGCTTGTGTGACCAACAAGCCTTTGGCCTTCGCCTGCAGCTTGCTGTTGAACAAGGGCTTGGCACCGTTCTTCAGTTGCACCTTCGGGGGCGACAGTTTTGAACGGAAAAAGCCAGACCCATTGCCCCTTCTTCAAACTTGCACGGCCTTGGGGACCCTGCCTGCGCAAACCCTGATGGTGGGCGATTCGCGTAACGATGCCCAAGCGGCTTGGGCGGCGGGATGCCCTGTGATCTTGCTGCGCTATGGTTATAACCATGGCCAAGCGGTGGATGCGCTGCAGGCCCAAGGCCATTTGGATGATTTGACCCAATGGCCCTCCTGGTATCGAGCCTGGCTGGTGGCTTGACCGCGCCCAGCCAATCGTTTGGTACACTGAGGTCTCTATGTTCATGCATTCCCATTCGCGAATTCTCAGCCAGCCAGGTCCTTTGGGCCGGGGAGCCTGGCCCTGGCGTAAGCCAGTCTGACCCTGGATTCGCATGCGGCCCTTTGGCCGCAGTCAGCGCCCACCACCACCGTGGGCATTTGAGTGGAATGAGAGCTGCTGCACACCTTGAGGTTCCCGCACAGCGCAACGGAGGCGATAGCCGTGATCACCGAATTAGAATTTAAGAGCTTGACCCAGCAAGGGTTCAACCGCATTCCACTCATGTTGGAAGCCTTTGCGGATTTGGAAACGCCTTTGTCCCTGTACCTGAAATTGGCGCACAACAATGGCGGAGGTGCCTACAGTTTCTTGCTGGAATCGGTGGTGGGGGGCGAGCGTTTTGGCCGTTACAGTTTCATCGGCTTGCCCGCACGCACCTTCATTCGCGCCTCTGGCTTTGGTGCACAGGCCAAATCTGAGGTGGTACGCGATGGCGTGGTGGTGGAGACCGCGCAGGGCAATCCCTTGGACTTTATTGAGCAGTACCAAACACGTTTCAAAGTGGCTTTGCGGCCTGGATTGCCGCGTTTTTGCGGCGGCTTGGCGGGTTATTTTGGTTATGACGCGGTGCGCTACATTGAGAAAAAGCTTGAGAATTCCTGCCCGCCCGACACCTTGGGGACGCCGGATATTTTGCTGCTGCAATGCGAAGAATTGGCGGTCATCGACAACCTGTCTGGCAAGCTGTATTTGATTGTGTACGCGGACCCGCAAACGCCGGAAGCCTATGCCAAAGCCAAAAAAAGGCTGCGCGAACTGAAAGAGCAACTCAAGTATTCGGTCAGCGCGCCGGTGGTCAAAGCCAGTCAGTCCTACCCGGCTGAGCGCGATTTCTCTAAAGAGGATTATTTGGCTGCCGTGGTGCAAGCCAAGGACTTGATCGCTGCCGGGGACTTCATGCAGGTGCAGGTGGGCCAACGCATCAAAAAACGCTACACCGAGAGTCCGCTGTCCCTGTACCGGGCTTTGCGTTCACTCAACCCCAGCCCCTATATGTACTTCTACCATTTTGGCGATTTTCATGTGGTCGGTGCCAGCCCTGAAATCTTGGTGCGTCAAGAGCGAACCGCAGAGGGCACCAAAGTCACGATTCGCCCCTTGGCCGGCACCCGTCCGCGGGGTGCGACGCCAGAGAAAGACAAGGCCGCTGAACTTGAATTGATCAACGACCCCAAAGAGCGCGCCGAGCATGTGATGCTGATTGATTTGGCACGCAACGACATTGGCCGGATTGCCCAAATTGGTTCGGTCAAAGTCACTGAAGCTTTTGCCGTGGAGCGGTACAGCCATGTGATGCACATTGTCAGCAACGTCGAGGGATTGTTGAACGAGGGCATGACCAACATGGATGTGCTCAAGGCCACCTTCCCTGCGGGCACTTTGACGGGCGCACCCAAAGTCCATGCGATGGAGTTGATCGACCAACTCGAACCCACCAAGCGCGGCCTGTATGGCGGCGCCTGCGGCTATTTGAGCTATGCGGGCGACATGGATGTGGCGATTGCGATCCGCACAGCCGTGATCAAAGACCAGGTGCTTTACGTGCAAGCGGCCGCGGGTGTGGTGGCCGATTCTGTGCCCGAGATGGAATGGCTGGAGACCGAGCACAAAGCCCGCGCGCTGCTGCGTGCCTGTGAATTGGTGGAAGAGGGTTTGGAGTGACTATGTCGAAAAAAATCAAACTCCTGATGGTCGACAACTACGACTCGTTCACTTTCAACATCGTTCAGTATTTTGGCGAACTGGGAGCCGAGGTCGAAGTCTTTCGCAACGATGAAATCACGCTCGAAGGCATTGCCGCGCGCGCCCCGGATCGCCTGGTGATTTCACCAGGTCCTTGCTCGCCTGCACAGGCCGGCATTTCGGTCGCAGCGATCCAGCATTTTGCTGGCAAGCTGCCGATTCTGGGGGTCTGCCTGGGTCACCAGAGCATTGGCGCGGCCTTTGGCGGCCACATCGTTCGCGCGCAAGAACTGATGCACGGCAAAACCAGTCTCATCACCACCACGCAAGAAGGCGTGTTTGCTGGGCTGCCCCAACAATTCACAGTCAACCGCTACCACTCACTGGCGATTGAGCGTGCTACCTGCCCAGCGCAGTTGAAAGTCACCGCTTGGACCGACGACGGCGAAATCATGGGGGTGCGCCATACCGAGCTGGACATCGAAGGGGTGCAGTTTCACCCCGAATCGATCTTGACAGAACATGGTCATGCGATGCTCAAGAACTTTCTCATGCGTCCCTGACGCACAAGCACCCAGAGCACAATGTTGAGCAAGGAAATCTTCATGCCTATCACGCCCCAAGAAGCATTGCAACGCACCATTGAGCACCGCGAAATTTTTCACGATGAAATGCTCAAAATCATGCGCATGATCATGAGCGGGGAGCTTTCGCCCGTCATGACGGCCGCCTTGATCACCGGACTGCGGGTGAAAAAGGAAACCATTGGCGAGATCACGGCCGCAGCGCAAGTGATGCGTGAGTTTTCGACCAAAGTGCATGTGGCCGATGCGCGCAACTTGGTCGACATTGTGGGCACAGGGGGCGATGGTTCGCACACCTTCAATATTTCCACCTGCGCCATGTTCGTGGCCGCAGCCGCGGGCGCTCAAACTGCCAAGCACGGTGGCCGCAGTGTCAGCAGCAAATCGGGCAGTGCCGATGTGTTGGAGAGTCTGGGCGTCAACATCAACCTCGCGCCCGAGCGCATTGCCCAATCGATTGCGCAGGTGGGCATCGGTTTCATGTTTGCGCCCAACCACCACCCGGCCATGAAAAATGTGGCACCGGTGCGCAAAGAATTGGGCATCCGAACCATTTTCAATATTTTGGGCCCGCTGACCAACCCAGCCGGAGCGCCGAACATTTTGATGGGTGTTTTTCACCCCGACTTGGTCGGCATCCAGGTTCGTGCCTTGCAACGTTTGGGTGCAGAACATGCGGTGGTGGTGTATGGCCGAGACGGCATGGATGAAGTCAGTCTGGGTGCTTCCACGGTGGTGGGGGAGTTGAAAAACGGGCACATCACCGAGTATGAAATTCACCCCGAAGACTTTGGTCTGGCGATGGCCAGCAACCGCGCTTTGCGGGTGGAAACGCCCGCGCAATCCATGGCCATGCTCCAAGGTGTCTTGGCCAATGAAGAGGGCGCGGCCAGAGACATCGTGATGTTGAACGCAGGCGTTGCGCTGTATGCCGCCAATGTCGCGCCGACCATGCAAGAAGGCGTGGCATTGGCGCGGCAGGCCATCGCCTCGGGCGCGGCGCAAACCAAACTGGCGCAATTCGTCGCCTTTACCCAACAAGAAAGTGCGCCAGCATGAGCGATATTCTGAACAAAATTGTGGCCGTCAAACGCGAGGAGGTGGCCGCAGGCTTGAAGCGCAAATCCTTGCCGGCGATGCGCGCCGATGCTGAAAGCCGCGTCTTGACACGCGACTTTGTGGGCGCAATGCGCGCCCAGATCGCGGCGGGGCGCTCGGCGGTGATCGCGGAGGTCAAAAAAGCCAGCCCATCGAAGGGCGTATTGCGCGCTGATTTCATTCCCGCCGACATTGCACAAAGCTATGCCGAACATGGCGCCGCTTGTTTGTCGGTCTTGACCGATCAGCAATTCTTTCAAGGCAGCAACGACTTTCTCAAGCAAGCCCGCGCCAGCTGTGATTTGCCGGTGCTGCGCAAAGACTTCATGGTGGACGCTTACCAAGTCTATGAGTCACGTGTGGTGGGCGCGGATTGCATTTTGTTGATTGCCGCGTGCCTGGACGATGCCCAAATGGCCGATTTGGAAGCGCTCGCCCTCAACTTGGACATGGCGGTGCTGGTGGAGGTCCATGACCGCGCCGAATTGGACCGGGCGCTGAAACTCAAGACGCCGCTGATTGGCATCAACAACCGCAATTTGCGCAGCTTCGAGGTGTCGCTGGACACCACCTTGGGGCTGCGCGATGCGGTGCCCGCTGACCGGCTGCTGGTCACAGAAAGCGGCATCGTCACGCCAGAAGATGTTCAGCGCATGCGCGATGCGCAAATTCAGGCCTTTTTGGTCGGTGAGGCCTTTATGCGTGCGCCCGATCCTGGGCAGGCCCTGGCCACCTTGTTTGCCTGAGCCACGCAGGCGGGCGCCAGGGCATGCAATCCACATTGGATTTTGGGGGTGAGCGTTGGCAAGCGTCCCAGGCGCCCACCTTGAGCGTCTGGCCCCCGGATGCGCAAAGTTTGACTGCCGATTGGCAACCGATGTGGCAAGACTTTGCTGGCAGCCCGCAAGGTCGCGCGCTCATGACGCGCTTGAGTGAGAGCTTGGGTACTGGCGCGCGCATTTATCCGCCGGACCCACTGCGCATCTTTCGCACGCTCGCTGCGCCTGAAGTTCGGGTGGTGATCTTGGGGCAAGACCCCTACCATGGACCGGGCCAGGCCGAAGGCTTTGCTTTTTCGGTGCCCGACGGCATTCGCATGCCGCCCAGTTTGCGCAACATCTTCAAAGAAATCCAACGCGAAACGCCGGGCCCTGTGACCACCAGTGGCCATTTGGGGCGGTGGGTGGCACAAGGCGTTCTCTTGCTCAACACCGTCTTGACCGTGCAAGAGCATCAACCCGCCAGCCATGCCGGTTGGGGCTGGGAGGCCTGGACGGACCAGGTGGTCCGTGTGCTTGCTGGGCAAGACAGGCCCCTGGTTTTTTTGTTGTGGGGTGCGCATGCGCAAGCCAAGCACAAATTCATCGCAACCCTCGATGCACAGGCTCGCCACTGCATCTTGCAAGCCAACCACCCCTCACCTTTGTCAGCCTTGCGCGGCCCGAATCCGTTCATCGGTTGCGGCCATTTCCGTCAAGCCAACCATTTTTTGCAGAAAACCGCACAGACCCCCATTGACTGGTAAAAAAAGAGGGTGGTGGTTTGGAGCTGGTCTAAAAAAGTGGCATAATCTTGGATTCGCTGAGGAGGGGTGCCCGAGTGGCTAAAGGGGGCAGACTGTAAATCTGTTGGCTTACGCCTACACTGGTTCGAATCCAGTCTCCTCCACCAGCAAAATATGAACCTGCCTTCAACGGTGAGTGTTTGGAACGGAATTGCGTGCATGAAAGATGCACTTCAATGGCTTTGACGAGTCCTTTGGAGTTCTCTGCAAATGCGGGTGTAGTTTAATGGTAGAACCTTAGCCTTCCAAGCTAATGACACGGGTTCGATTCCCGTCTCCCGCTCCAGTTGTTGATGCGTCAGGTGAAGAGATTGCCCTTTTGGCTCAGTGGTAGAGCACTCCCTTGGTAAGGGAGAGGTCGCGGGTCCGATTCCCGCAAAGGGCACCATATTCTGGTGCGCAGCCTGCCAGGTGGTTGGTTTTGCGTGCTTGATGTTTCGATTGTTTAACTTGTTTTTTTCGGAGTCGAAAAAATGGGAAAAGAGAAATTTGAACGGACCAAGCCGCACGTGAACGTGGGCACCATTGGCCACGTTGACCACGGTAAAACCACGCTGACAGCGGCCATCACGACCGTGTTGGCAGCCAAGTTCGGTGGCGCTGCCAAAGCGTACGACCAGATCGACGCCGCACCGGAAGAAAAAGCGCGCGGTATCACGATCAACACAGCGCACGTGGAGTACGAGACGGAAAACCGCCACTACGCTCACGTGGACTGCCCAGGCCACGCTGACTATGTGAAAAACATGATCACCGGCGCGGCGCAGATGGACGGCGCCATTTTGGTGTGTTCCGCTGCTGACGGCCCGATGCCTCAGACCCGCGAGCACATCTTGTTGGCGCGTCAAGTGGGCGTGCCTTACATCATTGTGTTTTTGAACAAGTGCGACATGGTGGACGATGCTGAGTTGTTGGAATTGGTGGAGATGGAAGTTCGTGAACTTTTGTCCAAGTACGACTTCCCAGGCGACGACACACCGATCATCCAGGGCTCTGCCAAATTGGCGCTGGAAGGCGACAAAGGTCCTTTGGGCGAGCAAGCCATCATGAAGCTGGCGGACGCTTTGGACACTTACATCCCAACGCCTGACCGCGCTGTGGACGGTGCATTCTTGATGCCTGTGGAAGACGTGTTCTCCATCTCTGGTCGCGGCACTGTGGTGACCGGCCGTATCGAGCGCGGTATTGTCAAAGTTGGCGAAGAAATCGAAATCGTGGGCATCAAAGACACCGTCAAGACCACTTGCACGGGTGTGGAGATGTTCCGCAAGCTGCTGGACCAAGGTCAAGCGGGCGACAACGTGGGTATTTTGTTGCGCGGCACCAAGCGCGAAGACGTGGAGCG
>CANGEE010000090.1 GCA_947452635.1 Comamonadaceae bacterium
ATCATGCGGGCCAATGGCGCGATGCTGGCGCCGATGCTGATCTTTGCCGCCACGATGTGGGTCTTGCGTGTGCCCTTTGCCCTGCTGCTGCAACCGCTGCTGGGCGAGGATGCGATTTGGTGGAGTTTTCCCTTTGGCTCGATTTGCTCAGCGCTGATCGCCTGGGCCTATTACCACTGGGGCGCTTGGCGTCAACAAAAACTGATGCTGGCCATCGTCGACCCGGCGCTCGAAGCGCTGCGCTTGGGCGAATGAACCACCCGTTTGAATACACGGCTTGACCGATCCACCCCTTGAAACGATTGGAGACACCATGACCACCCCCACCCCCGGCAGCGCCGCTTGGTTGAACCTGGTGCGCGAAGACGCGATCGACCCCGATCGCGCGATCATCGACCCGCACCACCATCTGTGGACCGATGCCTTCGGTCGCACGCCTTATTTGCTGGCCGACCTGTGGTCCGACACCGGCAGCGGCCACCGGATCGAGAAAACCGTGTTCATCGAATGCCGGGCCGAATACCGCACAGACGGGCCGGAACATTTGAAACCGATTGGCGAAACCGAGTTTGTGGCCCGCATCACCCGCGCAAGCCGCGAAGGCGATGGGGGTGCGGTGATCGCCGGCTTTGTGGGTCATGCCGATTTGCGCTTGGGCAGCCAGTTGCGCGAGGTCTTGGCGGCGCATGAACAGGCTGCAGGCGGCTTGTTTCGAGGCATCCGGCATGCCGGGGCGCGCGACCCCCACCCCGAGGCGCTGAGCATCCCGGGGCGCGGGGCCGAGGGCTTGTATGCCGACCCGGCCTTTCGCCAAGGCGTGGCCTTGCTGGGCACCTTGGGCTACAGCTACGACACCTGGCATTACCACCACCAAAACGCCGCGTTTGCCGAACTGGCCGCAGCCGTGCCGGGCACCACCCTGGTGCTGGACCATTTCGGCACGCCCTTGGGCGTGGGGGCTTATGCAGGCCAGCGCGAAGCCATCTTTGAGGCTTGGCGGCGCGACATCGCCGACATCGCTCGCCAGCCGAATGTGGTCGCCAAACTCGGCGGCTTGGCCATGCCCGACAACGGCTTTGGCTGGGACCGGCGCGAACGCCCTGCCAGTTCAGACGAACTGGTCGCCGCCCAGGCGCGTTACTACCACCACACGATCGAATGCTTTGGCCCCTCGCGCTGCATGTTCGAGAGCAACTTCCCGGTGGACCGGCGCTCTCTGCCTTACAACGTGTACTGGAACGCCATGAAGAAAATCGCTTCGCGCTACAGCGCCGACGAGCAGCACGCCATGTTCTACGGCACAGCGGCCAAGGTCTACCGCCTTTGATCCTGTTGATCCAGACCTGTGAAGTTTGAAGTGAAAGGCCTGTCTTTTGTAGGAGCCCCGACCTCGGGGCGATAACTGGTGGTCTGCGAGGCTTATCGCGACGAGGGCGTCGCTCCTACAAAAAAGAGTTTATGCAAACATCACCAGGCCGGATCCATAGGCTAAATCCCTGTGCGCAAGCCCAGCAGCCGCGCCGCCGCTTCGGCCCGGCGCGGGATGGAGGCTTTGTAGGCCTCCAAGTCCAGCGCCTCGTCTTGCGCGCCCTGCTGCCCTGCCAGGTAGCGGGCGTACACCCCCTCGCCAATGCAGGCCAGACGCCACTGCGCAAAGGCGCGGTAGTAATCCACGGTGTGCAGCGACACGCCCATGGCCTGGGCATACAAGCCGGCCATCTCTTGCGCACTCAGAAAACCGGGCAAGCCGGTGGTCAGCGGATCGCCCCCTTCTTGGGGTGCCTGCGGGTCGTGCCAGTAACCCAGCAAGCCGCCCAGATCGGCCATGGGCTCGCCCAGGGTGCACAGCTCCCAATCGAGCACACCGGCCACCGCGCCGTCCGGCGTCATCATGCAATTGGACAACCGGTAGTCACCGTGGGCAATGGTTGCGGCTGAGGGCGGCGGCAGGCGCGAGAGCAAGGCCTCGCGCACCGCGTCCATCAGGGGCAGCGCACGGGTTTTGGATTGTTCCCATTGGCCCGACCAGCGCTTGAGTTGCCTCTCGATATAGCCTTCCCGCTTGGCCAGATTGCCCAGCCCCACGGCATCGATGTCGACGCGGTGCAAGGCGCACAGGGTGTCGATCAGCGCGTGGCACATCCGGGTGCGCACGGTTTCACTGAGGCTGCGGCCGATCGCCACATCGCGCACCACCAGGCCGTCGAGAAAGCGCATCACGTAAAAATCGCAGCCATTGACCGCCGGGTCCTGACACAGCCCGACCATCTCGGGCACGGGTACAGCGGTGTCCGCCAAGGCCGCCATCAAGCGGTGCTCGCGTGCCATGTCATGCGCGCTGGGCAACAACTTGCCCAGCGGCGGGCGGCGCAGCACAAAGCGCTGACCCGCCGCGTCGATGACGGTGAAGGTCATGTTCGATCGGCCACCGGCAATCAATTGGAACTGCAGCGGCGCGGTGATGGACGCATGCTGCGCCAGCCAGGCGGTGACGCGTTCGACATCGATGCCTGCCGTCGCCGTCATGCCACTGGCCTTGTCGATCCTGCTGGATGAAGCGTCATGTGGCGATCGCTCAACACACTTCGAACAGACCTGCCGCGCCCTGGCCGCCGCCAATGCACATGGTCACCACCACAAATTTGGCACCACGGCGCTTGCCCTCAATCAAGGCGTGGCCGGTCAGCCGGGCACCACTGACGCCATACGGGTGGCCCACCGCGATCGCCCCGCCGTTGACGTTGAGCAGCTCATCGGGAATGCCCAGCTTGTCGCGGCAGTACAGCACCTGGCAGGCGAACGCCTCGTTCAACTCCCACAGGCCAATGTCAGACACTTTCAGGCCAGCGCGCTGCAGCAGTCGGGGCACAGCGTACACCGGGCCAATGCCCATTTCATCAGGCTCACAACCGGCAATCGCAAAGCCACGGAAGATACCCAGGGGTTGAAGGCCGCGCTGCTCGGCCAGCTTGCCGTTCATCACCACGCAGGCCGAAGCGCCGTCGGAGAATTGACTGGCATTGCCCGCCGTGACGATGCCCCCGGGCAGCGCCGAGCGCAGACCGCTGACCCCTTCCAAGGTGGTGTCGGCGCGAATGCCTTCGTCTGCGGCGATCGTCACCTCTTTGCGGGTGATGCGGCCCGTGGCCTTGTCGACCACGCCCATGACGGTGGTCATGGGCACGATTTCGGCATTGAACAAACCCGCGGCCTGGGCGGCGGCCGCGCGCATTTGGCTGCGCACACCGTATTCGTCTTGCGCCAGCTTGGGGATGTTGTAACGCTGGATCACCTGCTCGGCGGTCTGCAACATGTTCCAGTAAATTTCGGGCTTGTGTTCTTGCAACCACGGGTCCACGGCCATGTGGCGGTTGGCCTCGTTTTGCACGCAAGAGATGCTCTCGACTCCACCGGCCACCAGCACGGGGCAACCCTCGGTCATGACCCGCTGCGCAGCCAAGGCGATGGTTTGCAAACCCGATGAGCAAAAGCGGTTCAGGGTCATGCCGCCGGTGGTGACGGGCAGGCCCGCGCGCAGCGCGATTTGGCGCGCGATGTTGCCGCCGGTCGTGCCCTCACCGAAAGTGCCGCCCATGATCACGTCTTCGACCTCGGCCGGATCAATGCCGGCGCGGGCCACAGCGTGCTGCACGGCATGTCCGCCCAGGGTGGCGCCATAGGTCATGTTGAAAGCACCTTTCCAGCTCTTGGCCAGGCCTGTGCGTGCGGTGGAAACAATGACTGCATCGATCATGAAATACCTCTTTGAATGGATTTAAAGTTGGCGATTGGCGTGCGGGACTGGCCTCAGCAAAAGGTCTTGCCTTCTTCGGCCAATTGCAGCAGCAGCGGCGCGGGCTGCCAGGATGCATCGGCACCCGGTTCGGCCGCAAAGCGTTTGAGCGCGCGCACCACATTGGGCAAGCCCATGAGATCGGCGTAGAGCATCGGCCCACCGCGGTGCAGCGGAAAGCCGTAGCCGTTGAGGTACGCGATGTCGAGGTCCGAGGCGCGGGCGGCAATGCCCTCTTGCAAAATGCGCGCGCCCTCGTTCACCAGCGCATAGATACAGCGCTCGATCACTTCGGCGTCGCTGATTTTGCGCGGCGTGATGCCGTTGGCGGCGCGGTAGTCGTTGATCAGGGTTTCGGTCAGGGCGTCGGGAATCGGGTCACGTTTACCCGCTTCGTAGCGGTACCAGCCCGCACCGGTTTTTTGCCCGTAGCGTCCGGCTTCGCACAGTTTGTCGGCCACCACCGGGCTGAACGGCACGCCGGCCTCGCTGGCTTTGCGCTTGCGCGTGGCCCAGCCAATGTCCAAGCCCGCCAGGTCGCCCATGCGAAACGGGCCCATGGCCATGCCGAATTTTTGCAAGGCCCCGTCAATCTGCTGCGGCAGTGCGCCCGCATTGATCATGCCGCTGGCGGCCGCGCCATAACGCGCCAGCATGCGGTTGCCAATGAAGCCATCGCACACGCCCGAGACGATGGCGATTTTCTTGATCTTTTTGGCCACCGCCATGCTGGTGGCCAGCACGTCGGGGGCGGTGGCGGCCCCGCGCACCACTTCAAGCAAACGCATCACATTGGCCGGGCTGAAAAAATGCAGGCCCAGCACATCGCCGGGGCGCTGTGTGAAGCTGGCGATCTTGTCGATGTTCAGGTAGGAGGTGTTGGAGGCCAAAATAGCGCCGGGTTTGCACACACGGTCCAGCGTCTCGAAAACTGCTTTCTTGACATCCATGTTTTCAAACACCGCCTCAATCACCAAGTCCACATCGGCAAAGGCCTCGTAGCTCAGCGTGCCGGTCAAGAGCGCCATGCGCTGCTCCACCTGCTCGGGCTTGAGCTTGCCTTTTTTCAGGGTGTTTTCGTAGTTGCGGCGGATGGTGGCCAAGCCTTTGTCCAAGGCTTCTTGCTTCATTTCGAGCATGACCACAGGCAAGCCCGCATTCAAGAAATTCATGGTGATGCCCCCGCCCATGGTGCCCGCGCCGATCACGCCGACTTTGGCGATGGTGCGCAGCAGCGTGTCGGCCGGTAGGCCTGGGATTTTGGCTGCTGCGCGCTCGGCCGCAAACACATGGCGCAGGGCTCGCGACTCGGGCGAGGCCATCAACGCCATAAAGCCTTCGCGCTCGAGTCGCACACCTTCGTCAAAAGGCTTGGACACAGACGCCGCCACCGCCTCCAGGCAGCGCAGCGGTGCCGGGAAATTTTTTGACAGGGCGCCCACCGTGTTGCGCGCGAATTGCAAAAAGGCCTGGCCTTGCGCGTCTTTGACTTTGAGGTCCCGCGAGCGGCGCAGCGGCATTTTGGCGTCCAGCACATGGTGCGCAAAAGCCAGCGCACCTGGCAGCAAATCGCCCTCAATGATTTTGTCCACCAAGGGTGTGCCGGCCACTTGGGCAGCAGCCACCGGATTGCCGCTGACCACCATATTGAGCGCCGTCTCCAGACCCAACAAACGAGGCAGGCGTTGGGTGCCACCGGCACCTGGCAACAGGCCGAGTTTGACTTCAGGCAGTCCCAGCGTGGCGTCTGCCAGGGCCACGCGGTAGTGGCAGCCCATGGCCAACTCCAGACCGCCGCCCAGGCATTGGCCTGAAATCGCGCCGATCACCGGCTTGGGGCTGTCTTCCAGCAAGGAGATCACCACCCGCAAGTTAGGCTCACGCGCGGCCATCGGCGTGCCGAATTCGGTGACATCGGCACCGGCTGAAAAAGCGCGTGCGGTGCCCATCAGCACAATGGCTTGCACCTGCGAATCGGCCAGGGCTTGGTCCATGGCATCGGCGATGCCTGCACGCAGGGCTGCGCCCAAGCTGTTGACGGGCGGCTTGTCCATGGCAATCACGGCAACGGCGCCGTGGATGCTGAGGCTGACGGGATGACTCATGGGGTACTTTCTGAAAAAAGGAAAAGAAAGAAAAGAATACGGAAATTTGCGCCGGTCAATAGCCTTGGCGCTGGGCCAAGGCATCCAGGTGGAAATGACTGTCGCCCCACAGCTCTTGCAGCACGCGGGCGCGTTTCATGAAAAAGCCCAACTCAAACGCGTCTGTCATGCCCATGCCGCCGTGCATTTGCACCGCCTCTTGCACGGCCAGTGCGGCGGTTTGGCCGGCGCGGGCTTTGGCCAAGGCCACGGCGGCGCAGGCCGACGTCACATCGGCTTGGAGCTGCTGCTGCGCCTTGAGCACGGCGGCATGGCTGATTTGCAGCTCGGCGTACAGATGCGCCGCGCGGTGTTGCAAGGCCTGAAACTCGCCAATGAGTTTGCCAAACTGGCGCCGTTCTTTGAGGTACTGCACAGTGCGGTCAAACACTTCGTCGGCCAAACCCAACAATTGTGCAGCGACAGCGGCGCGCCCCACATCCAGCGCAGCAGCCAACGCCGGTCCGCCTGCATCCACAGTGCCCAGCACCGCATCAGCGCCCAATTGAACCGAGTCAAACTGCACCCGTGCGGCGTTGTGCGCGTCCACCATCACGGTACGCTCCACCGTGACGCCGGGTGTTTGCGGTGACACCAGGAACAGCCCTGTGCGGGCAGGGTCATCGCCCACACGCGCCGCCACGATCAGCAAATCGGCCACATGGCCATCGAGCACCAAGGTCTTGGCACCGTCCAGCTGCCAACCCTCACCATGGGGCATGGCCCGGGTACTGAATTGTTGCGCGGTGTGCTTGCGGCCTTCGTCCACGGCGAGCGTGGCAATGGCTTGAGCGCTGGCCAACAACGGCAGCCATTGCTTTTGTTGCGCCGCGCTGCCCGCTTGGCGCAGCGCTGTGACCGCGACCAAGCTGGACGCCAACAAGGGCGATGCGCACAGCTGATGCCCGATGCGATCCATCACCACCCCGGCTTCGACCGGGCCCAAGCCCAGGCCGCCGAGCGATTCGGGCACCAGCACGCCGGTAAAACCCATCTCGGCAAAACCCTGCCACAGCGTGCGCGAGAAGCCGTCCGGATCGGCGTTGTCACGCAAGGCACGCAATTGCGAGACCGGGGCTTGCTCGGCCAAAAAGTCGCGCGCACTGTCGCGCAGCATGGCTTGCTCTTCGGTCAGGATCAAGGGCATAAAGAAGGTCCGATCCATTCAATATGCAAACGCAAAAGTCCAAGGACAAACTTAAACATTCGGCAACTCCAAAATGCGTTTGGCGATCACATTGAGCTGGACCTCACTGGTGCCGCCTTCGATCGAATTGGCCTTGGTACGCAACCAGGTGCGGGCCACATGACCGTGGCGTGAGCGATCGCTCTCCCACTCCAGCGCATCGCTGCCGCCGATGGTCATCATCAATTCCCAGCGCCGCTTGTTCAACTCGGCGCCGTAGTACTTGAGCATCGAGGGCAAAGCGGGATGGGCCTGTTGGGCGCGACCCAGATCAGCTGCACGCTGCATGGCGAGTCGGAAGGCCGCCTCGTCGCACTCGAACTGGGCCAACTCGGCACGCAGCAGCGGATCGCGCAGGCGGCCGCTGGCATCCAGACCGAGTGCATCGGCCGCCTGTTGGCCCATGGGCTTGGCGGCTTCTCGGTCGCCAATGCTGCCGATCATGGCGCGCTCATGGCCGAGCAAATACTTGGCCACATCCCAACCACCACCTTGCTGGCCGACCAGATTGCGCTTTTCTACGCGCACATCGTCGAAAAATGTTTCGCAAAACGGGCTCTTGCCCGAGATCAACAAAATCGGCCGGGTGCTGACGCCGGGCGAGGCCATGTCAAACAGCACAAAGCTGATGCCGGTGTGCTTCTTCGCCGCGTCGGTGCGCACCAGACAAAAAATCCAATCCGCATGGTTGGCGTAGGAGGTCCAGATCTTTTGGCCGTTGACGATGAAGTGATCGCCCCGGTCCTCGGCACGCGTCGCCAAAGAAGCCAAATCCGATCCCGCGTTGGGTTCGCTGTAGCCTTGGCACCAGCGGATTTCACCGCGCGCAATCGGCGGCAGGTGCTCCAGCTTTTGCGCTTCAGTGCCGAATTGCATCAGCGCCGGCCCGAGCATCCAAATACCGAAGCTGTTCAAAGGCGAACGGCAACCCAGCGCACGCATTTCTTGCGCCAAAATTTGGGCCTGCTCTGGACTCAAGCCTGCGCCGCCATAAGCTTGCGGCCAGGTCGGCACCGTCCAGCCTTTGGCGGCCATGACCTCCAGCCATTGACGCTGCGCGGGCGAACTGAATTGGGCATGCCGACCGCCCCAACACACATCGTCTTCGCTGGTCATGGGTTGGCGCATTTCGGCAGGGCAATGGGCCTGCAGCCAAGCGCGTGTGTCGCGACGAAATTGAGCCTGCGCAACGCTCGGTTCAGAAGTCAGGGTCGTCATCGTGTCGGTCCTTGGGTTGCGCGTCAAAAGCACGCTGTCGCTGAGGCTTTCGCTGTGCAGATGACCGTCGTCGAGGGGCAGGTGTACAGCCTTTGGAAAGCTTAGCAGACTCCCTTGACTCTGTACAAACCCTGTTTTCTAAAAATCAGTGTTTCTACCTGGTTTGCTTTAGTCACTAGGGAAAACGAGGACATACCCGGCCTACGATTGGGGTGCATCATGCGTTCACAAGCGCCACTCAGGCGAACAAGGAGACGTATGCAATTGCACGCTGCTTTTCAATCCGAGTCATGGGGCAAACCACACGCAATGCAGCATGGATTGCCGCACTGATGGGCGCTTACATCCTGCGCCGCTTGCTGGCGCTGATCCCCACGCTGCTGAT
The DNA here is from genome assembly GCA_947452635.1 of Comamonadaceae bacterium. GTDB lineage: Bacteria > Pseudomonadota > Gammaproteobacteria > Burkholderiales > Burkholderiaceae_C > Limnohabitans_A. The sequence continues at coordinate 8,727 of CANGEE010000090.1, forward strand.
CGCCAGCATCATCGTCTTTGTCACGATCCGGATGATCCCGGGTGATGTGATTGACCTGATGCTGAGCCAAAACGACATCGGTGCGGACAAACGCAGTCGCGCGCAATTGGTGCATGCCTTGGGCTTGGACCAATCGATGCCCGAACAGTACCTGCGCTGGGTCGGCGGCCTCTTGCAGGGCGACTTGGGCCGTTCGCTGTGGCACGCCACGCCGGTGCTGCATGAGGTGCTGGACCGACTGCCGGTTACTTTTGAGCTGGGCGCCCTGGCCTTGGCGATTGGCTTGCTGATCGCCTTGCCGATTGGGGTGTATTCGGCCATGCGCCAAGACACCCCTGGCGATTTGATTGCACGTTCCTTTGCGATCTTGTTGCTGGCTGTGCCCAGTTTTTGGATGGGCACCATGGTCATGGTGTTTCCCTCCATTTGGTGGGGTTGGTCGCCCGAAGTCAACTACGTCAAGTTCAGCGACGATCCTTGGCAAAACCTCAAACAAATGATCGTGCCTGCTTTGGTACTGGGCACCTCGCTGTCGGCCGTGACGATGCGCATGACGCGCACCATGATGCTGGAGGTGCTGCGGCAAGACTATATTCGCACCGCCTGGGCCAAAGGCCTGCAAGAACGCGTGGTGATTTTGCGCCACGCAGTGCGCAACGCGCTGATCCCGGTCGTCACCTTGATCGGTTTGCAAGCACCGCTGCTGATCGGTGGCGCGGTCATCATTGAGCAGATTTTCGTGTTGCCCGGGATGGGCCTGATGATGCTGGAAGCCGTGAACCAACGCGACTATCCGGTGATCACCGGGGTTTTCCTGGTGGTGGGCGTGACGGTGATGTTGATCAACCTGTTGGTGGACCTGAGCTACGGTCTGCTGGACCCGCGGGTGAGACACCAATGAGCAACTCGACTGTACCTGCCGGCCAAGAGGTCCAAGCCGCCTCCAGCCCTGCACGTCAGCTGCTGTGGCGGCTGTGGCGCGAAAAACCCGTGGGCGCTGCGGCCGCAATGGTGTTCCTGTTGTTTGTGTTTTGTGGCGTCTTTGCCGATGGCTTGGCACCCTATGGTTACAACCAGATCAGCATGCTGGAGCGACTCAAAGCGCCGAGCTGGACCCATTTGTTCGGCACCGACAACCTGGGACGCGATATGTTTTCGCGCTGCCTGTACGGCGCACAACTGTCGGTGATCATCGGCCTGTCCGCTGCCGCCTTGGCCACCACCTTGTCGGTGTTGATCGGTCTGCTCAGCGGCTATTTGGGCGGCAAGATCGACATGCTGGTGCAACGCATCGTCGACGCCTACATGTCATTTCCCGAATTGGTGATCTTGATCGCGGTGGTCTCGGTAGTCGGCCCCGGCATGCCCCAGATCATTGGCATTCTCAGCCTGGTGCTGGGCATCGGGGGCTCGCGCATCATCCGCAGCGCCGTCGTCTCGGCCCGCGAGAACATGTATGTGCATGCAGCGCAATCCATTGGCGCGTCCACCACACGCGTGCTGTGGCGTCATCTGCTGCCCAACATCATGCCGCCCATCATTGTCTTGTTCACCACCCGGGTGGGGTCGGCGATTTTGATCGAATCGGGCCTGTCTTTTCTCGGCCTGGGTGTGCCACCGCCCGCGCCCACCTGGGGCGGTCTGTTGTCAGGCAGTGGACGCACCTATATGTTTCAAGGCCCTTGGCTGGCCCTGGCGCCGGGCCTTTGCCTGACCATCGTGGTGTATGCCACCAATGTGTTTGGCGATGCGCTGCGTGACCTGCTCGACCCCCGTATGCGGGGGTCCAAGTGAACCCTGTTTTTCTGCGCAAAGTGGCTGCCTCAAGCCTCACCACCGGCCTTCCCTTTAACTGACAAGGAGACAATTTCATGCGCCTTTTCAAAACCTCCCCCACCCTGCGTGCGATAGCCCTCTCGGGTCTGCTGGGCGCAGCGTCCTTGGGCGCCATGGCCCAAGCGGAAAAGCCGCAATATGGCGGCACCTTGAACATTGGCATGGTCTACGTCACCCTGTCGC
>CANGEE010000091.1 GCA_947452635.1 Comamonadaceae bacterium
CGCCTCGCCTTTGCTGGCGACTTCGCATGCCGACTTGCCCCCGGCACTGGTCATGACCGCCGGTTTTGACCCCTTGCGTGACGAAGGCTTGCTGTACGCCGACGCCTTGTCACAAGCCGGTGTACCCACTCAATATGTGTGCTTTGAGCGGCAGATCCACGGCTTCATCACCATGGGCCGTGTGATCGATGAAGCCCACACGGCCTTGGCTTTGTGTGGACATGCCTTGAAACGACAATGGGCGGGTGTATAACTGGGCCACCTTGAATAGCAGTGAGTTTGTGTATGCGTGTGTTTGCCGTTGTGGTGTGGGGTATGGTCGCCACCTTGGGTCTGCCCAGTTGTGTTTGGGCGCAACAATCTGCCCCGCCTTCTTCAGCGCCCACTGCGAGCAGTGGCACACAGCGCATCACCCAGGTCGAAGGCATCACCGAGTACCGCTTGGCCAACGGCCTGCGGGTGTTGCTGGCACCGGACGTCTCCAAGCCCACCACCACCGTCAACATCACCTACTTGGTGGGCAGTCGCCACGAAAACTATGGCGAAACCGGCATGGCGCATTTGCTGGAGCACATGGTGTTCAAAGGCACGCCCACACGCGGCAACCTGATGCAGGAGTTGGGCAAGCGCGGCATGCATTTCAATGGCACCACGTTTTACGACCGCACCAATTACTTTGAGACCTTTCCGGCCAATGACGACAACCTGAGCTGGGCGCTGGAGATGGAGGCCGACCGCATGGTCAACAGCCTGATCGCGCGCAAAGACTTGGACACCGAGTTTTCGGTGGTGCGCAATGAAATGGAATCGGGTGAGAACAACCCCGCGCAATCCTTGTGGCAACGCATGGCCTCCACCGCGTTCGATTGGCACAACTACGGCAAGAGCACCATCGGCGCGCGCACCGATGTGGAGAACGTGCAGATCGCCAACCTGCAAGCCTTTTACCGCCAGTACTACCAACCCGACAATGCGGTGCTGCTCGTGGCTGGCAAATTTGAAGAAGCGGCCACCCTGGGCTTGATAGAACGCATTTATGGCGTCATCCCCAGGCCCACGCGCACTTTGCCCGTGACCTACACCCAAGACCCGGTGCAGGACGGCCCGCGCGAAGTGACGGTGCGCCGCGTCGGTGACACCCAACTGGCCGGCGTGCTGTACCACACCGCCGCCGGCAGTCACCCAGATGCCGCAGCCATGGCAGCGCTGAGCGAAATTTTGGCGGGCACGCCCAACGGGCGCCTGCACAAGCGCCTGGTGCAAGCCCAAAAAGCCGTGTCCATCAGTCCTTGGAATTTTGAGCTGGCCGAAACCAGCTATGTGCTGTTCATGGCCGAGCTGAACACCACCCAAAAACTGGCCGATGTGCGCACGGGTCTGCTCGACGTTTTGGAGAACCTGGGCAAATCGCCAGTCACCGAAACGGAATTGCGCCGCGCCAAAGCCGCGCTGCTGAGCGACATCGACAAAACGCTGAACAATCCTGAAAAACTGGCGGTGCAACTGTCCGAGTCCATGGCCAATGGCGATTGGCGCTTGTTCTTTCTGAGCCGTGACCGCATCGAAGCCTTGACGACGCAAGACGTGCAGCGTGTCGCGCAAAACTATTTCAAAGAAAGTAACCGCACGTACGGCCAATTTATTCCCACCGCCAAACCCGACCGCATCACGGCGCCAGCCCCGGTGAATGTGGCCGAGTTGGTTCAAAACTACAAAGGGCGCGCCGCCGTGAGCGCGGGGGAGAACTTTGACGTGAGCCCGTCGGCCATCGAAAAACGCACCCTGCGCACGCGCTTGCCGGGTGGCATGAAGCTGGCTTTGATTTCGAAAAAAACCCGAGGGGAAACCGTCACAGGCACGCTGCGCCTGAACCTGGGCGATGAAAAAAGCCTGTTCGGCCAGGCCACCACCGCCGACCTGGTGGCTGACATGCTGCTGCGCGGCACCACCTCGCTGAACCGCTCAGACATGGCTGCGAAATTGGACGAACTCAAAACCCAAATGAGCATTGTGGGTTCAGGCCCCCAGGTGACGCTGCGCTTTGACACGCTGCGCGCAAACTTGCCGCAAGTGTTGCAACTGGCTCGTGATGCCCTGCGCAGCCCGGCATTCGCGGCCAGCGAATTTGACATGGTGATCAAAGAAAATCTGGCGCAAATCGACAACCAACGCAACGAGCCGCAAGGCATGGGCTCGCAAGCGGTGAGCAAAGCCATGGACGTGTACCGCCCCGGCGATGTGCGCGCCGCGCTGAGCTTTGACGACATGGCCGCGAGCCTGAAAGCGGCCAAACTGCAAGACCTCAAACGCTTTCACGCCCAGTTCTATGGTGCAGACCATGCCGAGTTCGCGCTGGTCGGCGACTTTGACGCGGCGGCGGTGCAAAGCCAAATGCAAACCCTGTTCGGCAACTGGAAAAGCAAAACCCCTTACCAGCGCTTGGTCGGCCTGCCGCGCAGCGCCAAACCGGGCGAGACGACGCTGCAAGCGCCCGACAAAGCGAGCGCCTTTTACCTGGCCGCCCTGCCCCTGGCCTTGAAGGACGATATGCCCGACTACGTGCCCCTGGTGCTGGCCAACACGGTGCTGGGCGGCGGCGTCAAATCGCGCTTGTTTGACCGGTTGCGGCAGAAAGACGGCATCAGCTACGGCGCAGGCAGCGCCTTGTCTGCCAGCGCATTCGAGGCCGTGGGCATGCTCAAGCTGTATGCAATGTACGCGCCGCAAAATCTGGACAAACTGAAAACAGGTGTGTACGAAGAGTTGAGGCGTTTCGTGCAAGAGGGTGTGACGGAACAAGAACTGCAAGACGCCAAAAAGTCCTTGCAAGAGGAACGCAAAATTGCCCGCGCCCAAGACCCGGCGCTGACCGCTGGCTTAGTGGGTCAAATGGCCACCGGGCGCACCATGGCTTTTGCAGAGCAGATGGATGCGTTGATCGAGAAAACCACACTGGCCGAGGTCAACGCCGCGCTGCGCAAATACATCGACCCGGCCAAGTTCTTGCACGTGTACGCGGGCGACTATGCGGGTGCGGGCAAAAAGGCGGCTGAGCCGCGCTGAATGGCCAGTGCTCAGTCCTGCTCTGAGAACCCCTGAAAGCATTGCTTGAGTGCATGCATCCAGTGGTGTTTTTGCTCTGGCTTGGCAAAACTCGCCTCAATGCTGTTGGCTGCCAGTTTGTAAGCCTGCTGCGCATTCAGATGCAGGGCCGCAAAAGTCTGCACGTAATTGTCATTCAGGTAGCCACCGAAGTAGGCCGGGTCGTCGGAGTTGATCGTCACGCACAAGCCCGCGTCCAGCATCTGGCCCAGGGTGTGATCGCTCAGTTGGTCAAACACGCACAACTTGAGGTTGGAGAGCGGGCACACCGTCAGCGGCGTTTGGTGTTGGGCCAAATACGCCATCAACGCCGTATCGTGAATCGCTTGCACGCCATGGTCGATGCGCTCGACCTGCAAGTCCTGAAGTGCGCTCCAAATGTAGGCCGGTGGCCCCTCTTCCCCCGCATGGGCCACGACATGCAAGCCTAAAGCGCGGGCCTGGGCAAACACCCGGCTGAAATTTTCAGGCGGATTGCCCACCTCGCTCGAATCCAGGCCCACGCCGATGAAGTGCGCGCGCCAAGGCAGCGCTGCCTCCAGGGTGGCCAACGCATCGGCCTCAGGCAAATGGCGCAAAAAGCACAAAATCAAATCGGCGCTGATGTTCAACTTTGTTTGTGCATCGCGGCAGGCGCGGCTCAAGCCTTCAATCACCGCGCCCATGGGGACGCCTCGCGCCGTGTGGGTCTGTGGGTCAAAAAACAACTCGGCCCGCACCACGTGGTCGGCTGCGGCCTTTTCAAAATACGCCCAAGCCATGTCGTAGAAGTCCTGCGCGTGCAGCAGCACGCTGGCGCCAGCGTAGTAGAGGTCGAGAAAACTCTGCAAATCGGTAAATGCATAGGCCGCCCGCATGGCGGCCGCATTGGCATAGGGCAAAACCACCCCATTGCGCTGCGCCAATTTGAAAATCAACTCGGGCTCCAGCGAGCCTTCTATGTGAATGTGCAGCTCGGCCTTGGGCATGGTCCTGAGCAAAGCATTCAGTCGATCCGGTGCTACCGCGTGAACTTTGAACATGTCTTCTCCCTTTTCAGAATCGCTATGTTACGCCCGCCAAGACGCAAAAAAGCTGCCCGAGGGCAGCCTTTTGGGCGACATTCGACAGCGGTGAAGCCGTCCAACCAGCGACTTATTTGCCGCCGGGGATCTTGCCTTCCACGCCTTTGACGTAAAACATGATGCCGCCCATGAACTTGTCATCGGCCACCGCGTCTTTGGCCAGCACTTCTTTGCCATCTTGACCCAAGATTGGGCCTTTCCAGATGGCAAAGCTGCCGTCTTTCAAGCCGGCTTTGACGTCGTCCACCTTTTTCTTGACATCGTCTGGCACATCAGCGGCCACCGACACCATGTCGATCGCGCCTTCTTTCACGCCCCACCAGCTCACGCCGGTCGCCCACTTGCCTTCCAAAGCTTCACCCACGGCTTTGATGTAGTAAGGGGCCCAGTTGATCACCGCCGAACCCAAGTGCGCTTTGGGGCCGTAGGCGGTCATGTCGGAGTCCCAGCCGAAGGCGCGCTTGCCCATTTTCTCGGCGGTCTGCAGCACGGCAGGCGAGTCGGTGTTTTGCATCAGCACGTCAGCGCCGCCGTTGATCAAGGCGGTGGCCGCTTCGGTTTCTTTCGGTGGGTTGAACCACTCGTTGACCCACACCACTTTGGTCTTGACTTTCGGGTTCACCGATTGCGCGCCCAAGGTGAAGCTGTTGATGTTGCGAACCACTTCAGGAATAGGCACAGAGGCCACCACACCCAAGGTGTTGGATTTGGTCATCTTGCCCGCGATCACGCCGGCCATGTAGGCGCCTTCGTAGGTGCGGCTGTCGTAGGTGCGCATGTTGTCAGCGGTTTTGTAACCGGTGGCATGTTCAAACTTCACATCCTTGATGTCGGCAGCCACTTTGAGCATCGGCTCCATGTAGCCGAAGGTGGTGCCGAAAATCAGCTTGTTGCCCTGACTGGCCATGTCGCGAAAGACGCGCTCGGCGTCAGCGCTTTCAGGCACTTTTTCGACAAAGCTGGTGACGATTTTGTCGCCAAATTCTTTTTCCACGGCCTTGCGGGCGTTGTCGTGCGCAAAAGTCCAGCCGCCATCGCCCACGGGGCCGACGTAGGCAAACGCCACTTTCAAAGGCTCCACTTTGGCCGCGGGGGCTTCGGCTTTGGGCGCCTCTTCTTTTTTACCGCAGCCCAGCAAGGTCAGCGCAGCCGCGCCAGCCACGGCGGACAAAGCCACAGTTTTGAAGATCGAACGCTTGGTCAAGTCTGTCATGAAAATTCCTTTGAGAATGAACAGGGTGGCACACGAAAAAAACCAAAAAATCAGTCACTGAAATATTATGAACCCGGATGAAAGGGCTTGCCTAAGGATGCAGGCATATTGATGCGTATCCAGGTCGGATTGCGCGAAATCAATGCCAGCACCACGATGGTGGCGACATACGGCAGCGCCGTCAGCAATTGACTGGGCACATCGACACCCGTGCCTTGCAAATGAAACTGCAGCATGGTCATACCACCAAACAGATAAGCACCCAGCAAAACACGTGCCGGACGCCAAGTGGCAAAAGTGGTCAAGGCCAGCGCAATCCAACCTTTGCCCGCCACCATGCCTTCCACCCACAAGGGCGTGTAGATGACCGAGATGTAGGCGCCTGCCAAGCCGCACAGCGCGCCGCCCGTCACCACCGCCGCCAAACGAATGCGGCGTACGTTGTAGCCCAGTGCATGGGCCGACACGGGGGACTCACCCACCGAACGCAGCACCAAACCCGTGCGGGTGCGGTCAAGAAACCAAATCAGTGCCAAAGCGAAGGCCATGGCACCATAAACGAGCGGATGCTGGCGAAACAGGGCCGGCCCCAGCAGCGGGATGTCGCTCAGCCACGGCACTTCAAAGGACGCCCGCGCTGGCAGTTTTTCTTGCACATAGCCGATACCGACAAAGGCCGAGAAACCCACACCAAACAAACTCAGCGCCAAGCCGGTGGCGTATTGGTTGGTGCCCAGCCAAATCACCAAAAGGCCAAACAAGGCCGCCAAGCCAGCCCCTGCACCCATGCCTGCCGCAAAACCAAGGACGTCGCTGCCGGTGTGCACCACCGTGGCAAAGCCGGCGATGGCCGCGCACAGCATCATGCCCTCGGCGCCCAAATTCACGATGCCGGCTTTTTCGTTGATCAGCAACCCCAGCGCCGCCAGTGCCAACACAGTGCCCGCGTTCAGCGTGGCGGCCATCAGCAATGCATAAGACTCCATCACACCCCCTTGAGCCAACGCAGGCGAAACGCCACCAACGTGTCACACGCCAGCAAGCTGAACAACAACAACCCCTGGAACACACCGGTGATCGACTTGGGCAGCCCCAGACGCGACTGCGCCAGTTCCCCGCCGATGTAGAACATGCTCATCAGCGCCGCCGAAAACACCATGCCCACCGGGTGCAAGCGCCCCACATAGGCCACGATGATGGCGGCAAAACCATAGCCTGCGGGCACATAGGGCGTGAGTTGGCCAATCGGGCCGGCGACCTCCAGTGCGCCGGCCAGACCGGCCGCACCGCCCGACACCAGCAGCGCCACCCACAAAGCCTTGCGCGAAGAAAACCCGGCATAACGCGCCGCTGCAGGGGCCAGGCCGCCGACTTGCTGGGCAAAACCGGCACGGGTGCGAAACAAGAACACCCACATCACCACCACACCGGTCAACGCCAGCAGCAAACCCACACTCACACGCGAGCCCGTCATCAGGCGGGGGATTTGCGTCACGGCCGCAAAGGTTTTGCTCTGCGGAAAGTTGTAGCCCGCAGGGTCTTTCCAAGGGCCATAGACCAGGTAGCTGAGCACCATGTCGGCCACGTAGACCAGCATCAAACTGACCAAAATTTCATTGGCATTGAAGCGCTCGCGCAGCAGCGCCACCAAGCCCGCCCAAGCCATGCCGCCCAGCACCCCGGCCAGCACAATCGCCACCACGATCCAGCGTCCGGTCGTGGCACCGGCCACGAGCGCCACGCCGCCCGCCGCCACCGCGCCCATGACGAATTGGCCTTCGGCGCCGATGTTCCAGACGTTGGAGCGGTAGCACACGCCCAAACCCAGGGCAATGACCAACAGCGGCGTGGCTTTGACCATCAACTCACCCAGGGCATAGGCCGACTTGATCGGCTCCCAAAAAAACATTTGCAAACCACGCACCGGGTCTTTGCCCAGCGCCATGAACAAGGTCACGCCGACCAAGACCGTCAACAACAGGGCCAACACCGGGGAGGCCAAGCTCCAAAATGTCGAGGCTTCGGGCCGGGCTTCAAGCTTGAGCATGACCGTCCTCCTGGATGGGGGCGGGCCACAAGCCACTCATCCACTCGCCGATTTGCGCCACGTTGGCTTGGGCACGGTCCATGGACGGTGAAAGCGCGCCTTTGGCCATGACGTACAAACGGTCTGAAATCTCAAACAACTCGTCCAGTTCCTCGCTGACCACCAGCACCGCGCAACCGGCGTCGCGCAGCGCCAAAATCTCGCCACGAATTTGCGCGGCAGCGCCCACGTCGACGCCCCAGGTCGGCTGCGAAACGATGAACAAACGAGGCCGCGCTTCGATCTCGCGCCCGACGATGAATTTTTGTAAATTGCCGCCAGACAGCGACTGGGCCGTGGCCTGTGGCCCGGCGGCTTTGACCTTGAAGCGCGCGATCACGCCCTGCGCTTGGCGCTGCAGATGCGGCATGTCGATCCAACCGCTGGCATGCACCGCCTCTTGCCGCGTCAGCAGCATGTTGTGCGCCAGGCTCAAGCTGGGCACCGCACCTCGGCCCAAACGCTCTTCGGGCAAGAAGTGCAGGCCCAGGCTGCGCCGCGCTTGCGGGCCCAGCTGCGCTGCCGACTGGCCTTGGATCTGAATCGCCGCCGCATCAGCGCGGGTGTCTTCGCCGGACAGCGCGAACATCAGCTCGCGCTGGCCGTTGCCGGAGACACCGGCAATGCCCACCACCTCACCGGCACGCACCTGCAAATTCAGGTGTGACAAAGCCATGCCAAACGGATCCTCACTGCCCAGGCTCAGGTTGTTCACAGCCAATACCACCGCGCCCGGTTGGCTGGCGCGGTGCGCCAAGGCAGGCGGCTCGGCGCCAATCATCAAGCGGCTGAGCGAGGCGTTGGACTCTTCTCGCGGATCGCACACGCCCGTCACCCGGCCGCTGCGCAGCACCGTGCAGGCCGAGCACAGCGCGCGGATTTCATGCAATTTGTGGCTGATGTAGAGCAAGCTGCAGCCTTCGCTCACCAGTTTTTTCAACACCACAAACAATTTCTCTACCGCCTGCGGCGTCAGCACCGAGGTGGGCTCGTCCAGAATCAGCAACTGCGGTTGGGTCAGCAGGGCGCGAATGATTTCCACCCGCTGCATCTCGCCCACGCTCAAGGTGTGCACCGGGCGGGCCGGGTCAATGTCCAAACCGTATTCAGCCGCCTTGGTACGGATGCGCTGCGTCACCTCGGCCAGCGTCAGGCGCTTGTCCAAACCCAGCCAGACGTTCTCGGCCACCGTCAACGTGTCAAACAGGCTGAAATGCTGGAACACCATGCTGATGCCCAAAGCCCGCGCCTGCTGTGGGTTGCGAATGTACACCGGCTGGCCGTTGTAATGCACCACACCCTCGTCGGGCTTGACCGCACCGTAGATGATCTTCATCAGCGTGGATTTGCCCGCACCGTTTTCGCCCAAGACCGCATGGGCTTGCCCAGGCATCAACGTCAACGCGATGTCCTGGTTGGCCACCACGCCCGGATAGCGCTTGGTGATGCCTTGCAAAGACAAAAGGGGTGTGGTCATGCTGGGGAAAAGTCAAACACGGTTATAGGCACATGCAATACCCATGCCCAAAAAAAGAGGGTCGATGATTTTCATGCACCAGATTACCGCACAATGTACCACCGGCTCAGGCCCGCTGACCCCGGACATATCCCCGCATGCGTTCATGAACACAGACACGCCCGATACCTTTTGCCAAGCGCTCACGGGCTGGCGCTGCGGCCTCTTGTGGTTTCCTGATCCACAACGCCCCCAAGCCCGTCACGAATCTGACGGCCTGCTGGTCACCGGACAAAGCCCCGACGGCATCGTGCGCGTGCTGGCCATCGGGCCTTACCGCGAGTTGGCTCCCCACTACCCCGAGCTGCCCACCACCCATTGGCCGGGCCTGTGCATCGCGCCGGGCTTTGTCGATCTGCACATCCATTACCCGCAAACCGATGTGATCGGCTCACCCGCCGACGGCCTGCTGCCGTGGCTGACGCACTACACTTTTCCGCACGAAAAGCAATTTGCAGAACCCGCCTACGCGCACGAAGTCACCAGCTTCTTTTTAGACGAGTTGATGCGCCATGGTGTAACCACCGCGCTGTGCTTTGCCACGGCGCATCCTGAATCGGTCGAAGTCTTCATGCAAGAAGCGCAAAAACGCCGCTTGCGCATGATCACCGGCAAAGTGCTGCAAGACCGCCACAGCCCCGACGGCCTGCGCGACACCGACACGGCCTTGAGCCTGCGCCAGACCGCAGACTTGATCGCCCGCTGGCACGGCGTGGACCGCCTGGGCTACGCCATCACCCCACGCTTTGCGCCCACCAGCACCCCTGCGCAATTGCAGGGTGCGGGCGAGATCGCGCAGCAGTTTCCCGATGTATGGATTCAGTCGCACGTGGCCGAAAATGTGGATGAAATCCGCTGGGTGCAAGAACTGTTTCCGAAGGCGCGCAGCTACCTGGACGTGTACGACCGCGCCGGCCTGCTGCGCCAGCGCGCCGTTTACGCCCACTGCATCTACCTGGACGAGACCGATCGCCAGCGCATGGCCGAGGTCGGTGCCACAGCCGCCATCAGCCCCACCAGCAACCTGTTTTTGGGCAGCGGTTTTTTTGACTACGCCGCCTCAGACGCTTCGGGCCTGCGCTACGGCCTGGGCAGCGATGTGGGCGGCGGCACCAGCTTCAGCCCGTTTCACACCATGCACGCGGCCTACACCGTGGCCCGCCAATCGGTGCGCAGCCCCGGCCTGAGCCTGGCGCCCGAACACCTGTGGTGGCAACACACCGCTGGCGCTGCTGCGGCATTGGACTTGAGCGGCAAAGTGGGCAACCTCTTGCCCGGCTGCGAAGCCGACTTTGTGGTCATCAACCCGAAGGCCACGCCCCTGCTGGCGCGCCGCACCGCGCAAACCAACACCCTGGCCGAGTGGCTGTTTGCCATGGTTGTGCTGGGCGATGATCGCTTGATTGCGCACACCGTGGTGCAGGGCGAGGTGGTGCTGGGCCATCAAACAGCCAGCGCATGAACACAACTGCCTTCATCGACCCCAGCGCTGAACAGCGTCAAGCGGTGCGCCAACGCATCCATCAGATGCAGCAGCAACTCCACCAGGCAGGCAGCACTTTTCGCGCACCGCCGCCCGAACCCACCACCTGCTGCGGGCGCGGCTGCAA
>CANGEE010000092.1 GCA_947452635.1 Comamonadaceae bacterium
ATATGACAAAGCACTTTCATTACACCGCTTGCGGTTTGGACAATGTGTGGTTGGTCAATGGCTTTAAGGTCAAAGCCACGCAACACGGCAATGCCGTGGCTGTGAACGATGTGGATGGTTTGCACCATTTAATTGCCCAAACCTTGATTGACAAACCCGGTCGTCTGACAGGAAAAGAGTTTCGTTTTTTGCGCACTCAGCTGGGGTTGTCTCAAGAGGCCTTGGGCGTGATGCTGGACTTCAGCGAAAACGCGGTGAGTTTGTGGGAACGCAAAGACGCTGTGCCCGCAGCGTGTGACCAGCGTTTGCGCATGGGGGTATTGGCCAAATTGGAGGGCAATACCAAGCTGGCCGATGCGCTTGCGCGAACGCAAACCGTGCACAAATTGATTTACCAAAAGTACGTGGTCAAGGAAGTCAAAGGCAAGCGCACCCTCTCTGTGGTCAAGCAGCACAGCTTGAGCGAAGAAGCCTTGTAGATACCACCTGAGTCAACACACCCGTCACACGTCTTGGTTTCGGAACTCAGCGCCGCGACGACACCCAAATCCCACCCACGATCAGCGCAAAAGCCGCCACGTGGTACAGGTGCGGCAGCTCGCCTAAAAATGCGGCCGACAACAGGGCGGCAAACAGCGGCGTGAGGTTGGAGAAAAACCCGGCCACCGCAGGCCCCGCCCGTTGCACGCCTTCACCCCAGCAGCGGTAAGCCAGCACCGCAGGGCCGGTGGCCACAAAGGCCAGGGCGCACACCAGGGGCCAGCCCCAGCTGATGTGGGCGTCGGTGAACTGCCATTCGGCCGCAGCAAAAGTGCCGGACCAACCCAGTCCAAAGACCACCTGCGCCATCAAAAACATGGCCCAGTTTTGGCGCAAGGCTGCAGGTTCGTTGCGCCTGGTCAGCAGCCAGCTGTACAAGGCCCAGCTGGCGGTGGCGAGCAAGACATAGATATCGCCCAGCACGAACTCGACTTTCAGCAACTGCGCCCAATCCCCCCTGCACAGCACCACCGCCACCCCGGTGATGGACAGCGCAGCCCCGGCCAGTTGCGGCAGGCGCACCGGCGCTTTGAAGAACAGTGCGCCCAAGACCAACATGAACACCGGCGTGCTGGACGCCACCAGGGTCACGTTCAACGGCGTGGAGGTTTGCAAAGCCAGGTACTGCAGCGCGTTGTAGCAGCCCACACCGAGCAAGCTCAGCACCCCAAAGCGCCGCCAGTGCGACCACAGGCCACTGCCTGAGCGAAACACCGGATAGGCCAGGGGCAGCAATATGAAAAACGCCACCGCCCAGCGTAAAAAGTTCAAGGTGATGGGCGGCACCAAGGGGCCCACCAAGCGGCCCACCACCGCATTACCGGCCCAGAGCAGAGGCGGAACGGTGAGCAAGAGGGCGGTGCGCAGCGCCAGTTTCTGTGTCATGCCGGTGACTGTAACGCCAAGGGACCAGAGTGACTGTCGCCCATGGACTGGGATTTCGTGGCACAGTCACGCAAGCGCCTTTTGAACCCCCCTTCAATGACCTTAAACCTCAAACAGCTGGAGATTTTTCATGAACTTGACCGTCCAAATTGCCCAACACGGTGGCCCCGAAGAAATGAAACTGGTGGACGTGCCTGTGGGCGAGCCTGGCCCAGGGCAAATCCGCATTCGCCACAAAGCCATTGGCCTGAACTTCATTGACGTGTACCAGCGCGCGGGTTTGTATGCCATGCCCATGCCGCTGAACTTGGGCATGGAAGCCTCCGGCATTGTCGAAGCCGTGGGCGCGGGCGTGACGCACCTGAAGGTGGGCGACCGCGCCGCTTACGCCAGCAACCCACCCGGCAGCTACAGCGAGGCGCGGGTGATGCCGGCGCAAAGCGTGTGCAAACTGCCTGATGCCATCAGCTTTGAAACCGGCGCGGCCATGATGCTCAAAGGCTTGACAGCCCAATACCTGCTCAAGCGCACCTTGCCGCAAGGCGGCTTGAAAGCTGGCGACTTTGTCTTGTTCCACGCTGCTGCTGGCGGTGTGGGCTTGATCGCCTGCCAGTGGGCCAAGGCCTTGGGTTACCAATTGATTGGCACCGCCGGCAGCGACGCCAAGTGCCAGTTGGCCAAAGACCATGGCGCGGCCTTTGTCATCAACTACAACACCGAAGACTTTGCGGCCCGGGTGAAAGAAATCACCGGCGGCAAGGGCGTGAAGGTGGTGTACGACTCGGTGGGCAAAGACACCTGGGACAAGTCTTTGGACTGCCTGATGCCTTTTGGTTTGATGGCCAGTTTTGGCAACGCCTCCGGCCCGGTGGCACCGTTTGCCCCTGGCATGCTGGGCGGCAAAGGCTCGCTGTATGTGACACGTCAAACCCTGTTCACCCACATCGCCACCCGCGAAAGCACCCAAGAGATGGCCGACGAGTTGTTTGAGGTGGTGGCCAGCGGCAAGGTGCACATTCGCATCGACCAGACTTACAAGCTGGCCGACATTGCCCAAGCCCACCGCGATTTGGAAGCTCGCAAAACCACGGGTTGCACCATCATCACTTTGTGAGGCTGCTTGGGTGCTGTGTGTGGCGGTGCCCTGTGGGAGCGGCGCCTTGTGGGAGCGGCGCCCTCGCCGCGATTGGACCTTCGCGGCCCACTGGCCATCGCCCCGGGGGCGGGGCTCCTACAAAAGAAAATGGGCGCTCAACCGAGTGCCCATTTTTTTATCTGTGACATCCTGGCCTAGGGCAGTGTGTCCGTGCGTGCACTCAGGCCGCCAACTTGGCCTTGGGGGCGATGGTTTCCAGCGCGTCGCCCAGGTGCTGCAGCGTGCGCGGCACTTGGTGCCATTTGTCCAGGCCAAACAAGCCCATGCGGAAGGTGCGGAAGTCAGCCGGTTCGTCGCACTGCAGCGGCACGCCAGCGGCGGTTTGCAGGCCCAAGTCCAAGAACTTCTTGCTGCTTTGGATGTCCGGGTCGGTGGTGTAGCTGACCACCACGCCGGGGGCTTCAAAGCCGGGCGCGGCCACGCTGGGGAAACCGTGCGCCAGCAGCAAGTCGCGCACTTGGCGGCCCAGCGCCATTTGTTCGTCACGCACTTTGGCAAAGCCATAGGCCTCGGTTTCCAGCATGGCTTCTTGCAAACGCTGCAGCGCGTCGGTGGGCAAGGTGGTGTGGTACATGTGACCACCGCTTTCGTAGGTTTCCATCACTTGCAGCCACTTTTTCAGGTCCATCGCAAACGTGGTGCTGGTGGTGCTGTCGATGGCTTTGCGGGCGCGCTCGCTGAGCATGATCATGGCGCAGCAAGGTGAGCTGCTCCAGCCCTTTTGCGGCGCGCTGATCAACACATCCACGCCGGTGGCTTGCATGTCCACCCACATGGCACCCGAGGCGATGCAGTCGAGCACAAACAGGCCGCCCACCGCATGCACCGCGTCGGCCACGGCTTTCAGGTAGCCATCGGGCAAGATCATGCCGGCCGATGTTTCCACATGCGGGGCAAACACCAGGGCGGGCTGTTCTTGGGCGATGGCGGCTTTGACTTCTTCAATCGGGGCAGGCACCCAGGCGGCTTGGCTGCTTTCGGCCACACGGCGGGCCTTGCGCACGCTGTGGCTTTGGGGGATCTGGCCCATGTCAAAAATCTGCGTCCAGCGGTAGCTGAACCAGCCGTTGCGAATCACCATGACGTGCTGGCCGGTGGCGAACTGGCGGGCGACCGACTCCATGCCAAAGGTGCCGCTGCCGGGCACCAGGGCCACGCTGTGCGCGCCGTAGACGTTTTTGAGCATGCGCGAGATGTCGGTCATCACGCCGCCAAAGCGCTTGGACATGTGGTTCAGGGCGCGGTCGGTGTAGACGACGGAGAATTCGAGCAGACCGTCAGGGTCGATGTGGGGCAGTAAACCGGGCATGGTGACTCCTTTGAATTTGAATGCAGCCCGTGATTGTCAGGGAAAACAGCAATCAACGCCCGCGGCGCACGCGCAGCAGCTCGTCCAGGATCAGGCAGGCCGCGCCCAAGCTGATGGCGCTGTCGGCCAGATTGAAGGCCGGAAAGTGGATGTCGGCGTAGTGAAAGTCCAAAAAATCCACCACGTAGCCGTAGAGCACACGGTCCACCACATTGCCCACAGCGCCGCCCAGCACGCAGGCAATGGCCAAGCCAAAGAGCTTTTGCCCGGCGTGCTTTTTCAAGAGCCACACCATCAACAAAGCGGCGACCGTGCCCAAGCCGGTGAAAAACCAGCGTTGCCAACCCCCAGCTTGCGCCAGGAACGAAAAAGCAGCGCCCGTGTTGTGCACCCGCACCAGATTGAAAAACGAAGTCACGGGCGTGCTCTCGCCATAGGCGAAGCTGCCGATGACCAGGACCTTGGTGAACTGATCGGCCAGCAAGACCAGCAGGGCCAAGCCCAACCAGAGCCACAAGCTTGCGCCCTGGCTGAAAGAGGTTTTTGATTTTTTGGCCATGGGCATGTGTGTCCGGGTCGGCGTCTGGTTTCTGTGTCGCGGTTCAGGCGATGTGACGGACTTCGCCTGCGCCATACAGGTTGCTGGTGCAACGGCCGCACAGCGTGGGGTGGGCGGTATCCACGCCCACATCCGCGCTGTAATGCCAGCAGCGTTCGCATTTGGCATCGGTACTCACGGCGACTGTGGCAGACAAGGTGTCGCCTGCAGCCAAAGTCAGCACCGAGGTGATGAAGACAAACTTGGCGTCTTGGCCCAGGCTTTGCAGCAAGGCCAGGTCTTGCGGGTTGGCGTGCACGGTGACATTGGCTTGCAAGGACGAACCCACTTGGCCTTCGGCGCGCACGTTTTCAATGTCTTTGTTGACCACGTCGCGGATCTCGCGGATGCGCCCCCACTTGGCCAGCAGCTCGGTGTTGACGGTGCCCAAGTCCATAAAGGTTTCCAAAAAGATGGACTCGGAGCTGCCGATCACGCCCCAAGCTTCTTCGGCGGTGAAGCTCAAAAACGGCGCCATCCAACGCAGCATGGCCTGGGTGATCTGGTGTAAAGCGGTTTGCGCACTGCGCCGGGCCAGCGACTTGGGCGCGGTGGTGTACAGGCGGTCTTTGAGCACGTCCAAATAAAACGCACCTAAATCTTCAGAACAATACAGTTGCAATTTGGAGACCACGGGGTGGAACTCATACACCTCAAAGTGGCCGCGGATGTCGGCCTGCAATTGCGCGGCGCGTGACAAAGCGTACTGGTCGATTTCCAACAAATCGCTGTACGCCACGGCGTCTTGGGCTGGGTCAAAGTCGCTGACGTTGGCCATCAAAAAGCGCAGGGTGTTGCGGATGCGGCGGTAGGCGTCGACCACGCGGGCCAAGATTTTGTCGTCGATGTTCAAGTCGCCCGAGTAGTCGGTCGACGCGACCCACAAGCGCACGATTTCAGCGCCCATTTTGTCGGTCACTTCTTGCGGTGCCACGGTGTTGCCCAGGCTCTTGCTCATCTTGCGGCCTTGGCCGTCGGTGGCAAAGCCATGGGTCAGCAAGCCTTTGTAGGGCGCACGGTCATACAAGGCGCAGCCCAACAGCAAGGAGCTGTGGAACCAGCCCCGGTGTTGGTCGTGGCCTTCAAGGTACAGATCGGCTTCAGGCGTTGAGTTGTCCGGCGAAGCATGGAAAGGGGCGCGGTGGTTCATGCCAAAGGCATAAGCGTCTTTGTGGCTGCCACGCAGCACATGCTGGAAGGTGGAGCCGGAGTCGAACCACACTTCCAAAATATCGGTGCTCTTGGTGTAGTTGGCGGCGTCATCACCGGGTTGGTTCAGGATGTCTTCTACCGTGACACGGCTCCAGGCCTCGATGCCGCCTTTTTCAACCACATCGGCGGCTTGGTCCAAGATGGCCATGGTGCGCGGGTGCAGCTCACCTGAGTCTTTGTGCAAAAAGAAGGGCACCGGCACGCCCCAGGACCGTTGGCGCGAGATGCACCAGTCAGGGCGGTTGGCGATCATGTCGCGCAAACGGCTTTTGCCGTTCTCGGGGTAGAACTGGGTGTGCTCAATCGCGTCCAGCGCTAGCTGGCGCAGGGTCTTGGGCGCTTTGTCTGAGGTGAAAACACCTTCGCCCTCGTCCATGCGGATGAACCACTGGGCGGCGGCGCGGTAGATCACCGGCGTTTTGTGACGCCAGCAATGCGGGTAGCTGTGGGTGATGGTTTGCGTGGCCATCAGGCGGCCGGCATTTTTCAAAGCCTCCAAGATGACCGGCACAGCCTTCCAGATGTGCAGGCCGCCAAACAGCGCGAAGTCGGCGGCATAAGCGCCGTTGCCTTGCACCGGGTTGAGGATGTCGTCGTACGCAAGGCCATTGGCGACGCAGGAGTTGAAGTCGTCCACCCCGTAAGCAGGCGCGCTGTGCACCAAGCCCGTGCCGTCGCCGTCGCTGACGTAGTCGGCCAGGTAGACGGGCGAGAGGCGGCGGTAAGCGGCGTCCACGTCGTACAGCGGGTGGCGAAAGTTCAGGCCGCCCAATTGCGCGCCTTGGGCCGTGGCCAGCACCTGACCGCTCAGGCCGTAGCGCTCAAGGCATTTGTCGACCAGCGACGCAGCCAGTACCAGACAGCCTTTGTCGGTCTGCACCAGGGCGTAAGTCAGCTCGGGGTGGGCGTTGAGCGCCTGGTTGGCCGGGATGGTCCAGGCGGTGGTGGTCCAGATCACGGCGAAAGCCGATGGGCCCGCAGGCAAGCTGGGCAGGCCAAAGGCGGCGGCCAGTAGGGCTGCGTCGTCGGTCTCAAACGCCACGTCCAGCGTGTCGCTTTTCTTGTCGGCATATTCGATTTCAAACTCGGCCAAGGACGAGCCGCAGTCAAAGCACCAGTACACCGGCTTCAAGCCCCGGTAGACAAAGCCGCGCTCGATCACGCGTTTGAAGGCGCGGATCTCGCCCGCCTCGTTGGCCGGGTCCATGGTGCGGTAAGGCCGCTCCCAGTCGCCCAACACGCCCAGGCGTTTGAAGTCTTCGCGCTGCTGCGCGATTTGTTCGGTGGCAAAGGCGCGGCTTTTGGCCTGCATGTCGTCACGGCTGAGTTTGCGGCCGTGCAGTTTTTCGATGGCGTTTTCGATCGGCAAGCCGTGGCAGTCCCAGCCGGGGATGTATTGCGCGTCAAAGCCTGCGAGTTGCTTGGACTTGACGATCATGTCTTTGAGCACTTTGTTCAGCGCGTGGCCAATGTGCAACTGGCCGTTGGCATATGGCGGGCCGTCGTGCAAGACAAACAGCGGCGCGCCTTGACGCGCCACGCGCAGGCGTTTGTAAAGGCCATCACTGTTCCATGTGTTGACCCAGCCCGGCTCGCGCTTGGGCAAGTCGCCCCGCATCGGAAACGGGGTGTCGGGCATGTTCAGGGTGGCGCGGTAATTCGTTTTGTCTTCAGACATGGAGCATCCATTCACTTGCGGCAGGGCTGCAGCATGTGCAGCCTTGAAATTTCGGGGTGGAACAGGGCGCTTGCAAAGCGCCCTGCAAAAGCGCGGGCCAGGGTCAAATTCGGTCGCGGGAGTTTTGACGGTGGGTTTGTCCGTGCAAAGACGCAAAGTACGCCCGTGCATCGTCACAGTCTTTGGCGATGCCCCGTGTCAGGTCGCTCAAGCTGTCGTACTTGCGTTCGTCGTGTAATTTATGCAGCAGGTCCACGCTGATGATTTTACCGTAGCCCTCTTCCGCCCCCAGGCTGGCGGACCAGTCTAAACAATGCGTCTCCAGCAGCACGCGCCCGCCGTTGACGTCGCTGGCGTCCAGCGAGGGGCGAATGCCCAGGTTGGCCACGCCCGTCAAGGGGCCGGGTGCCAGGCCGTGGACCTGCACCCCAAAGATGCCGCTGGCCGCCGGTTTCCAATGGTTAAAGCGCAGATTCAGGGTGCGAAAGCCGTCGCCTGCGCCTGCTTGGCTGGCGCCCAGCGCTCGCCCCAGTTTGCGCCCGTGCACCACATGGCCGCTGATGCTGTAAGGGCGACCCAGCAGGCGGGTGACTTCGTCCATGTCGCCCGATTGGAGCGCGGCGCGTACCGCCGAGCTGGACACCCGCAGGCCGTGGACTTCGTAGCTGTTCATGCGCGCGACATCGAAGCCGCGTTCTTGGCCGGTGGCGTCCAGCAAGGCGTAGTCTCCTGCGCGTTGCGCGCCAAAGCGAAAATCGTCGCCGACCAGCACATAGCGCGCGCCCAAACCCTGCAGCAGCACTTCGTCAATGAAGGCTTGCGGTTGTTGCTGGGCCAGTTTCTCGTCAAACGGCAAGACCACCACCTGGTCGATGCCGCAGCGTGCCAACTCGGTCAGCTTGTCGCGCAGATTGGCGATGCGGGCCGGGGCCAAGTCGGGCTTGTTCAGCAAGGCGGCAAAATAGTCACGTGGGTGCGGCTCAAAAGTCATCACGCAGCTGGCCACGCCGCGGTGTGCAGCCTCGTTTTTCAACAAGGCCAGCATGGCTTGGTGGCCACGGTGCACACCGTCAAAATTGCCAATCGTCAAGGCACAGGCCGAGGCGATACCGGGATGCTTGAAGCCGCGAAATACCTTCATACAGGGGTCTGGTTGCCAGGTGACACAGCGAAAAGAGCATCACCGCTGTCACCAAGTGGTCGTGAATACAGCGTATATTGTGACTTACCCAACGCTTGGCCCAAGTACCGCACGGTACACCTGAGGCACGGCAGGGCCGATCCTGTTTCGAGTCAGTGGTTTTGAACTGTTGGATGGAGGCGCGAGTGAAGGTCTTGAAGTTGTCAGCGCAAGGGCTGCCCCAGTCGTGGATCAGCCTGGAGCAAGCGGTCATGTATTACGCTGCCGAGCAGGTGCGTTGGGAGGTGGGTCGTGAAATTGCCGTTTTTCACGGCGGCCACAACGCGCTCACAGGCCAACAATCGGTCATCCGCGTCAACAGCATCATCGGCACACGCGGCGTGCCCAAAATCAACCCTTTCGATCTGCGCCCCGGCTTGACCAACGGCAAATTGTTCGCCCGCGACCGCAATATCTGCGCTTACTGCGGCGCGCATTTTCATGAAACCGAACTCACCCGCGAGCACATCGTGCCGTTTGCACAAAAAGGCGTGGACACCTGGATGAATGTGGTTACCTCGTGTCGCAGCTGCAATCACCGCAAGAGCCACCGCACGCCCGAACAAGCCGGCATGCCTTTGCTCTACACCCCGTACGTGCCCAGTTTGTGGGAAGACTTTATCTTGCGCAATCGGCGCATTTTGGCCGACCAAATGGAGTTTTTGATGGCGCATGTGCCGCGCTCTTCCAGACTCATGGTTTAGCGCAGCGGGTTTTCAAACGGTCAGGCCTGCAACCGAGCGGCCGCGAAGCCGCCGGGGGTGATGGACTGTTCAAGGGGAGATGCGCATTCATCAGCAAATGTCGCGGCGTACATTGCTTTGCCGCATGGGCTTTTGCGCTGCGAACTTGGGCCCGCGCTTTGCAAGCTTTTTGCGGATGCGTGATTCTGAATGAACAAGGGCTCCTTGCGGGGCCCTTGTGGGTCAGGACAACCTGGCCTCAGGCGAACACGCCCGCGGTGTCTTGCATGCGCTCAGAGACTTCGCCCAGGTGGTGCATGGTGTCGCCCCAGGTCATTTCCAGCTGGGTCAGTTTCTTGAAGTAGTGGCTCACGATGTACTCGTCCGTCACGCCAATGCCGCCATGCAATTGCACCGCTTGCTGGCCGACAAAACGCATGGACACACCCAGTTGGTACTTGGCGCGGGCCATCGCGCGGCGGCGCTCTTCGGCTGGCGCGTTCAGTTTCAGGGTGGCGTAAAAGCTCATGGAGCGGGCCAGCTCCAACTGCATTTTCATGTCGGCCACACGGTGGCGCAGCGCTTGGAAGCTGGAGATCACCACATTGAACTGCTTGCGCGTGTTCATGTAATCGGTGGTGATGGCCATGGTTTTGTCCATCACGCCCACGGCTTCGGCGCACAGGCTGGCAATGCCGATGTCTACGGCGTGTTCCAGCGCGGTCAAACCGTCGCGCGTCAGCAATTGGGCTGGGCTGTTGTGCAAGTGCAGGTCCGCTGCCGCTGCGCCGTCTTGTGTGGCGTAGGCTGGGGTGGTGACACCGGCTGCGCTGCGTTCGACCAAAAACACCGCCATGGCGTTGCCGACCATGGCCGGCACCAAGTAGGCATCGGCCTGCGCGCCCACGGGCACCACGTTTTTGGTGCCCGTCAATGTCCAGCCGCCTGCCGCCTCTTGGGCTTGGGTCGCGCAATGGCTCAGTTTGTAGCGGCTTTTGCGCTCTTGGTGGGCCAACACCACCAGGGCTTCGCCTGAGGCAATGCGGCTCAGCCATGCGCTCTTGAGCGCCTCGGGGCCATAGCCTTCGAGCACGGCGCTGCAGACCAGGGTTTGGGTCAGCGGCTCCATGACGATGCCACGGCCCAACTCTTCCATCACTACCATGCCTTCGACCGGGCCCATGCCCATGCCGCCTTGGGCTTCGCTCACATACAAGCCTGTCAGGCCTAATTCGGCCAGTTCGGTGTGGACAGCGCGATCAAAGCCACCTGCGGCTTCAATGCGGCGGCGACGCTCAAAGTCGTAGCC
>CANGEE010000093.1 GCA_947452635.1 Comamonadaceae bacterium
GATGCGCCGCGCGCCCGCCACACCCAGCGCGATCAATTTGCCCGAGCGAATGTGCTGGGCGACCACCACCGGCGCCAAGTACGCCGCACCCACATGGCCCGCCAGCAAGTCCGGCAGCTCAGCGCCAATCGCTTTGTAAGGAATTTCGCGCGCCTGAATGCCTGTCACCAAATTGATTTTGGTGCCCAGCAACTGGGTGATGGAGCCGTTACCACCGGAAGCAAAGGTCAGCGATTGCGGCTGGCTTTTGCCCAGCGCCAAATACTCTTTGAGGGTTTTCATGCCCGCCCCCGGAAAGACCACCAGCACCAACGGCGTGCTGGTCAGTTTGGTGATGGGGATCAGCGCCTCGTTGAGTTTGCAGCATGCATCGTTGGTCAACAAATCGTTGAGCGAGTTGTTGATGTTGGCGTGGAACAAGGTATGGCCATCGGGTGCGGCACGCGCCGCTTCACGCGCGCCAATGGCGCTGTTGGCACCGGGTCGGTTTTCCACAATCACGCTTTGTCCCAGTCGCGCGGCCAAACCGGTGGTCAATTTGCGGGCAAATACATCCACCGCACTGCCTGGGCCTGCAGGTTCGATGATGCGGATGGATTTGCTCGGGAAGTTTTGGGCGTGCGCCGGCAGCACCATTGCCGTCCCTAGGCTGGCCCCGACCAAGCAGGCCAGTCCCAAGTGCCACGCGCGCAAAGACAATCGGTTCATGCGTGTTCACCCTCGTTGACCTGGTTCATGAAGTCAGCAAATACCGTGGCCAAGGTGGCTTCGTGCGGTGCCCAGTCGGAAAACGGCAGCAGCGGCACGTCCTGGTCTTGGATCGGCAACTCGTACAAAATGCTATGGGGTATCAGCGCGTGCGCGGCATGGCCATTGGCAGATGCATGGGTTTTGTCGTTGCCCGGCACCACGATGGTCGGCACCCGAATCGCCCGCATGACATCGTCTTCCATGCCCAGCACCGGTTTGCGCGGTCCTTTGAGAAAGATGGACAACCAGTGCGTCATCACGCGGATGTACTCGGCGGGGTCCATGGCCATCAAGCGGGCTTGGTTGGCGGGGTTGGCTTGAATGCGTTCACGGTATTGCTCGGTTTCGCACACCGCTTGCATGCCGCCTTCTTGCGCCGCACGGATGAACTGCTGGTAATACATCTCGGGCAATCGCCCGGCTGCAAAATCGCCGCCGGTGATGCGCATCAGCAGCAGCCCTTTGACGGCCGCAGGATGGCGCTGGTTGAACAGCATGGACAAACGCGCACCCGACGAAGTGCCGCCAATGAAAGCCGGGGTGGCGTGCAATTGGTCAAGCAAAACGGCCAGATCGTCGGCCCAGATTTCTTCCTCACCGTCGTGTCCGGCGATCAGCACATCCGAGGCTCCGGTGTTGCGGCGATCGTGCAGCAACACCCGAAACCCCTTGGCGGCGATTTTTTCGGCGAAAGGAATGAACTCATTGAAGCCGCGTCGCCCCCCGGTGATCAGCGCCAGCCAGGGACCGGACTCGCCAAACACACGGTAATGGATTTGGACTTCGCGAATGTGCAAAAAAGGCATGTTGATTTTTCTTCAGAATCAGTTGAAGGGGGCCAGCGTCTGGCCACCCGCGACCACGGAATGGGCGTGGATCAAGATCACCGCCAAGACGCAGGACTCGGTGCCGCGGTTGATCCAGTTGTGCACCGTGCCACGCTGCACCATCACTTCGCCCGCTTTGAGGTGAACTTCTTCACCGGCTTCCAACTCCATGTCAATCTCGCCCGACATCACCACGATGTAGTCAATGGTGTCGGTGCGGTGCACGCGTTGCTGCACGCCGGGCTTGAATTCAATGATGCGAAACACGCTGCCGTTTTCGATCATGGTGAATTTGCCTTCGCGCTTGCCCTTGTCTTCTTGGCCCGAGTTGTCGGCGGGCGCGGTGTCGGTGGTCCAGACGTTGCAGACCATGGCGCCGGGGCGGCCCTCGCGAAAGTGGTTGCAAATTTCGTCGATTTTGACGATGGCTTTGCCATGGTCATCGTGGCCGGTGATGATGCGGCGAACTGTGGGCAAACTCATTTCAATCTCCTTGATGTCAAACAGGGGCTAAGGTGTCGGTGCTGAGCATGCTGCCTTTTACAAACAGCAGCGGGTTGTGTGTAGCGGTATCAAACCGAAGCACACGGGCCAAGATGATGCTGTGATCACCACCTTGCAACAGGCTCTCGGTCTCGCAGTAAAAACGGGCGACACAACCGGCAATGACGGGGGCGTCGAACGCCTCGTTCATCACGTAATCCACGTCGGCAAATTTATCGACCTTGGGGTTGGCAAAGCGGTAGGCCAAGTCTTTTTGGGTATCGGCCAGAATGTGAATCACATGCGGCGAACCCGGCGCGAACGCGGCCAGATTGGGCGACTTGTTGGACAGCGACCACAGCACCAAAGCGGGCTCCATCGACACCGAGCTGAAGCTGTTGACGGTCAGCCCCACCAGGCCGTCTTGCCCAGCTTGGCGTGCGGTGATGACGGTGACGCCGGTGCCGAAATGGCCCAGCGCTTGGCGCAGGGCGCGCTGCGCCTGCAACTGATCATCTGCGGGCGAGGTGGGTACAGAAGGTTTTGAATGGGACATAGTGCAGGGCTCACAGGCCCATATAGTATTTTTTAACCAAGTCGCTGCCGTACAGTTCTTCGGTCGTGCCTTGCACCGCCATCTCGCCGTGCACGATCAGGTAACCGCGGTCGGCCACGCGCATGGCCTGGGTGAAATTTTGTTCCGCCATCAACACCGTCAAGCCCGCCATTTCTTTCAGGGTTTTGATTTGGTTGATGACATGGTGAACCAAGATGGGGGCCAGTCCGACCGAGGGCTCATCGATCAGCAAGATTTTCGGCCGCGACATCAGAGCGCGTGCCAGGGCCAGCATTTGCTGTTCGCCGCCGCTCATGCTGCCGGCCAATTGTTCGCGGCGCTCTTTGAGAATCGGAAACACCTCATAGGCTTGTGCCAAGGAGCGCTCTAACTCCGCCCGTGCCGCTTTTTTGTAGGCGCCCAGCATCAGGTTTTTGGCCACCGTCATTTTGGGAAACAGATGGCGCCCCTCTGGCACCAAAGCGATGCCGGCTTCTACAATTTGTTCGGTGCTCATCTCGCGCAAGTTCAGCGCCTGGCCGTCGATCGTGGCGCGAATTTCACCTTGGGTGGCGCGCACCAGGCCCATGATGGACTTCATCAGGGTGCTTTTGCCATTGCCGTTGGTGCCGAGCAGGGCCACGGTTTCGGTGTCATTCACGTCGATGCTGACGCCGTTGAGCACCGTGACCGCACCATAACCGGCGTGCAAATTACGGATGTGAATCTCAGTCGCCAAGGTAAATCCTTTCCACCAGCGGGTCGCGCAACACCTCTTGGGTGGGGCCATCTGCAATTTTTTTACCGGCCGCCAGCACCACCAGGCGCTCTGAAAACGCAGACACCGCCCGCATGATGTGCTCGATCATGATCACGGCAATGCCTTGCGAATTGAGTTGAAACAACAGGGCCAAAATTTCATCCGTCTCCGAAGTGGCCAAGCCGGCCATGGACTCGTCAGCGATCAGCAATTTGGGTTGCGCGGCGATGGCGCGGGCCAACTCCAGTTTGCGCAAATCGATTTGGGTCAGGCTGCCCGCCAACAGTTGCGCCTTGTCCAGCAAGCCGACCTGCGCCAAGGCGTGGCGGGCTTGCGCGTCCAACTCGGACTCGCGCAGGCGCTGGCCGCTGCGTTTCTCGGCGGCAAACATCATCGGCACTTTGATGTTTTTCAGCACGCTCAGGCGCGCAAAAGGCCGTGGTATCTGAAAGCTGCGCGCCAGGCCGGCATAGGCGCGCTGATGCGGTTTGAGGCCATCGAGCAACTGGTCATCAAAGCGGATGTGACCTGTATCGTGACTCAACACGCCGGATAAACAGTTCACCGTGGTGCTTTTGCCCGAGCCATTGGGCCCAATCAGGCCCAGGCGTTCGCCCGGATAGACCTCGAAATCAATGCCATCAAGCACGACAAAACCGCCAAAGCGTTTGCCCATGCTTTGCACACTCAGCAAAGGCGCGCTCATTTCACATCCTTTCCACGCAGACGTTGCCACAGGCCCAAGATGCCGTTGGGCGCGATCGCCACAAACACCATCATCAGCACGCCCACGCACAAAAGGCTCAGCTCCGGCGTGATGATGTTTTTAGAGCCGAAATACTGCTGCACACCGCCCAGCAGCACCGCACCGATCAAGGGCCCGGACCAGTGCGTCATGCCGCCAATCAGTGGCATGGCAATGCTGTTGACGGTGTGCACCAGGTTGAAAGCACCGATCGGATCGACAAAGGTCACAAAGTAGGGGAACAGCGCCCCGGCCGCGCCCATCAAAGCGCCGCTCAGCGTGGTGGCTTGCAGCTTCAGTTGCAGCGTCGGCACGCCTGAGCATTCGGCCGAGTCTTCGTCGTCACGGATGGCTTCCAAGCCTGCGCCCAATTTGTGGTGCTCCACGCTGCGTGCAATCGCCAAAGCGGCCATGGCAATGAGCAGCATGGCGAAAAAGACAAATTCACTGGTGCTGGCAAAACCTGCCACGGCCGGGGGCCGGATGACATACGCGCCGCGCGCGCCGCCCACATACGACCAGTTCAAAACCAGCGTTTGCACCACCACCGTCAGGGCCAAGGTGGAGATGGCAAAAAACACCCCACGCAAGCGCAAAGTGAGGTAGCCCGTGCCCAGCCCCAGCAAACCCGAAACCGCTGCGCCCACGATCACAGAGGCGGGAATGATCAGGTAAGCCAAGTAGGGGGTGGTGATGACAAACCAGCCGCAATCGAGTGATTTGATGGCCTGGATACCGAGCAGCTTGTAAAAGAAGACCGTGGTGTAACCGCCCACGGCAAAGAAGCAGGCGGAGCCAAAATTCACATAACCGCCATAGCCGCCCAAAATATTCCAGGCCGTGGCCAAGACGATGTACTGCAAGATGTAGTAGGCCACCAAGAGGTAGTAGCCTTCGGCCAAAGCTTTGACGCCAAAGAAAATCGTTGCGCCCGCGATCAACAGGCCGATGAGAAAACGCAGATTGGACGAGGGCATCAGTTTCTCCCCATCAAGCCAGCCGGCCGCCAGGCCAGGGTGAACAGCAAAATGCCAAAGGCCACCGCAGGCGACCATGAGGGCCCCACAAAAGTCGAGGTCAAACTCTCGGCCACACCCAGCAAGATGGCGGCGTACAAGGTGCCCGACATGCTGCCCATGCCGCCCAACACGCAGACGGCAAAAACCCGGCCAATGTATTCACGGCCCAAGGCCGGCTCCACCGGTTGGATGATGATCAAGGCTGCCCCGCCCATGGCGGCGGTGGCCACCGACAGGCCGAAAGCGATTTGTTTGATGCGCACCGGATCGACGCCCATCAAACGCAGGCCCAGCGGCTCTTGCGAGACAGCGGCCACGGCCAAGCCAAAAAAGGTGCGCGTCAAAAACAAATGCATGCCCGTCACCACCAACAGGCCGATGAAGAAAGGAATCAACAGCCGCAAGGGGATGCCCACCACGCCAAAGTTGAGCACCGTGTCCACATAAGGTGTTTCGACGCCGCGCAGATCCGCGCCAAAGATCAAGATGAGGGCCACATCGGTGACGAACAACAAGCCAAAGAAAAAGGCCAAACCCCGGCGCGGGTCTTTTTCTCGGCTTTCAAACAGCTGGAAATACACCCGGTAAATGCCCATGCCCAAAATCCCGAACAAGGGTGCTATCAGCAGCATGATGAGCAAAGGGTCTAAGCCCCAGTGGCTGTTGAGCAGATAGGCCATGAAAGAGCCCAACATGATCATCGCCGGGTGCGAGATATTGGCAATGTCGAGCATGCCAAATGAAATCGAAATGCCAATCGACACGGCGGCGTAAAACCCGCCCAGCATGATGCCCGCCACCAGGGCATTGGCCAAAAGATCGAAGATGGTGCTGAGTTCCATGAGCCGTTCAAGAGCCGTGTTGTGCGTGCGACCTGGCCTTGCAACCGCCAGGTGATTCGCTCGCTAAGGGGATGACGCCCAGCGCAGGACGCAGATCTTCGCTGGGGCCGCGTGGATCAACCGCCAATCGGGAAGGGGGTGATCAGATTGCCGGATTTGAACTTTTCAGGATAGAGAATCACCTGGGTGCCGGGTTGATCGAACTGCCCCAACTCCTTGCCGTTGACCTTTTGAAACTGCGTCATCAAGATGCGTGGCTCGGCCCACTCGCCGCCGGGCGCGAACTTGATATCCCCCGCCACGGTTTTGAAGGTGGTCTTGTGGATGTAAGTCCCCAGCACCTCGTCGTTGAGTGATTTGGTGGCGGTGATGGCCTGCTCAAGGACTTGCAACTGCGCATAGGACGTGGGTGGCACATAAAAGCCCAGCGCATCCAGACCTTGCCCGGCGGTCGCTGTGCGGTAACGGGCGATCATTTCTTTGATGCCCGGGAACTGCATGGTGGGCTCGGGCAGGTACAGCTCGTAGTTCACCAAGCCGTTGATCACACCGGAGAGTTGTTGCTTCAGCGCTGCGACTTGCAAACCCACCATGGCACCACCGAACATGGTGGCCTTGAGTTTGATTTCGGCGGCAGCGCGGATCAGGCCGGAGCTGTCGGCCACGTAAGAGCCCGCAAAAATCAAATCGGGTTTGACCGCAGCAATGGAGCGCACCACGGAGGAGAAATCCACTTGGTTGGGCGGGTACGATTTGTCGTACACAATTTTGAAGCCCAGTCGCTTGGCATGGTTGCGCGCGCCTTCCAGGGCGTTGTTGGCAAACTCGGAGTCGGCCCCGACCAAGGCCACGGTTTGCGGCCGGGGGGTGAGTTTGGCGGCCACTTCAAAAAAGCCGCGCGCCAATTCATCTTTGCCATTCGGGCCGTAAGCCATGATCTGAAAGTACTTGTCGTACTTGAATTGATCGTTCACACCCAGCGCCAAATTGCCCATCATCAGCTTCTTGCGCTCCATGATCAAGGGCATGGCGGGCGCGATCAAATTGGTGCCCGTGCCGACCAGCAAATCGACCTTGTCGATGTCAAGTAATTTGGTATACAAACCGGGCGTTAAGGTGGGGTTGGTTTGATCGTCATAAATCACCAATTCCACTTTACGACCCAGCAGCCCGCCGCGCTTGTTGATGTCGTCTAACCACAGCTGCATTGTCGCTTGTGCGACCTTGCCAATCGACGCGTTGCCACCCGTCAAAGGCAAAGTGCCGCCCAATTTGATGGGGCCTGTTTGTCCAAATCCAGCACCCGAATAAACCAAGGCTGTCGAGGCGGGCAGGGCCCATAAAACACGTCTGCGCGAGGGGTTGGCGTTGTCGGTCATGGTGTCTCCAAGAGATCGATTGAGTTGGAATTTAACCGTAGCACAAAGGAAATGTACGGTCAATTGATCTGCTGGCGTGAAAACCCTATGTATACGATCGATTGATTTCGAACTATTCTTTGATCCGTAGTCAACTTTAAAAAGAAGAGCCCACCATGCGACTTGGTTACTTCACCATGCCCGTTCACCCTGCGTCGCGCAGCCCGACAGAAACTTTGCGCGAGGACCGCGACATCATCATTTTGGCGGACCAACTGGGCTACCACGATGCCTTTGTCGGTGAGCATTTGACCGATCTGGTAGAGAACATCACCAGCAGCATGATGTTCCAAGCTTCCTTGATTCATTCGACCAAAAACATCCGCCTGGGCACCGGCACATCCAATCTGGCGCATGTGCACCCGGTGTTGGTGGCTTGTCATGCCGCCATGTTTGATCACTTGTCGGAAGGCCGGTTTATTTTGGGTGTGAG
Organism: Comamonadaceae bacterium; assembly: GCA_947452635.1. Classification (GTDB taxonomy): domain Bacteria; phylum Pseudomonadota; class Gammaproteobacteria; order Burkholderiales; family Burkholderiaceae_C; genus Limnohabitans_A. The sequence continues at coordinate 7,834 of CANGEE010000093.1, forward strand.
TCCAGGGGCACTGGCCTCGGACGCAGAGGCGCTGGGCATTTTGGACCAAGACCGCAACCAAATGTTTGCCGAATCCATCGACGTGATTTTGAAGTTGTGGCAAAGCGATCCGCCCTACAACATCGACTTGCCCAACAACCGTTACAAGGTCACCACGCAAACCACGCTGGATGAGTTTTGCCACACCGGCAAGATGTACAAGCCTTACCAGCGCCCGCGCCCTGAAATTGTCGGCACCGTGGTCGCGCCGTTCTCCAAAGGCGTGATCGCCATGGGTGAGAAAGACCTGCACCCCATCTCGGCCAACTTTCTGTATGACAAATGGGTGTCTTCGCACTGGGACAACTATGCCCAGGGCAAAGCCAATGTGGGCATCGAGGCTTCGCGCGCAGACTGGCGCGTGGCGCGCACCATCATGGTCAACGACGACGACAAAGTGGCGCGTGATTACGGCAAGTCTTCCGAGCAAAGCCCTTACCGGTTTTACTACCGCAACCTGGGCTACAAACTGCGCAAAGGCAAACGCGATGCGGTCTTCACCATGGACGGCAAAACACCCGAAGCGCCCGTGCCCTTGGACGACATCTTGGACCAACTGGTGATCGCCGGCAGCGTCAACCATGTGGTCGATGAGATTTTGAAGCTGCATGAAAAACTCGGCGGCTTTGGTGAACTGGTCTACGCCGGTTTAGACTGGGCCGATCCTGCACTGTCGCGCCGTTCGATGGTCTTGATGGCCGAACAAGTCATGCCGCGTGTGCGTCAGGCTTTGGGTTTGCCTTCTTAGCCTGTCTTCTTTGATCGTTTTGGAGTTTTCATGAGTCACACTCACCTCGGGTCCGCGGCCCTGGACCGCATGCCTGCCATTGCCGATGCCGACATGAGCGCTGAACAAAAAGCGGTCATGGACGAAATCGCCGCCGGCCCCCGCGGCCGCATTGGCGGGCCCTTCATTCCACTCATGCGCAGCCCTGATTTGATGAACCGCGTGCAAAAAGTCGGTGAATATCTGCGCTTTCACAACACGGTCGGCCTGCGCAATTCCGAATTCGCGGTGTTGATCGTGGCGCGCCATTGGGGCCAGCCGATCGAGTGGGCGATTCACCGCACCATCGCCGAGCGAGAAGGCGTTTTGCCCGCCACCTGTGACGCGATTGCGCAAGGCCGCCGCCCAGACGCTATGACGGCAGACGAGACCCTGATTTACGACACCTTGGAAGAGTTGCGCGCCAACCGCTGCTTAAGCGACGTGACCTACGACCGCGTGCGCCAGCGCTTTGGTGAGCAAGGCGTGATCGACATGGTGGCGCATTACGGCTACTACAGCTTGCTGGCCATGACCATGAACGTGGCACGCACCGCTTTGCCTGAGGGCACCGAAGGCGTTGCTGGCTTGAAGGCTTTCCCAGGTTAAGCCGCCAGACTGGACGACCCACGTCCTGTGCAAAACAAACAGCCCCGGTGAATGCCGGGGCTGTTTGTTTTGGGGCTGGCCGCGGCAGATTTTCGTGGCCGGCCAAGGTGCGCGGTTTACAGGGCCGCCAAGCGGTTTTGCAGCGCGCCTTTGGTCTCCAGCAAAGCTTTGGGCATGTGGTAGGCCAGCTGCTCAAAATGGGTGTCGTGGAGTTTGAGCTCGTCGACCCAAGCGGCTTTGTCGATGCTGGTCACGGTGTTGAATTGATCGGCCGTGAAGCTGATGCCGGTCCAGTTGATTTCCGCGTACTGTGGGGCCACGCCAAAAAGCGTCTCTTGACCAGGGGCCTTGCCCTCCAGTCGGTCAATCATCCACTTCAACACGCGCATGTTGTCGCCGTAGCCGGGCCAGACAAACTTGCCATCTTCGCCTTTGCGGAACCAGTTCACGCAAAACATGCCTGGCAATTTGTGGCCCGCGGCTTGGGTTTGGGCGCCAATGTCCAGCCAGTGCTGGAAATAGTCGCTCATGTTGTAGCCACAAAACGGCAGCATGGCGAACGGGTCGCGGCGCACCACGCCTTGCGCGCCAAAAGCGGCGGCGGTGGTCTCCGAGCCCATGGTCGCGGCCATGTACACGCCCTCGGTCCAGCTGCGCGCTTCGGTCACCAAAGGCACGGTGGTGGAGCGGCGGCCGCCGAACATGAAAGCGTCAATCGCCACACCCGCCGGGTCGTCCCAAGCGGGGTCGAGCGCGGGGTTGTTGATGGCCGCCACCGTGAAGCGGGCGTTGGGGTGCGCGGCTTTGGCGCCGGTTTCTTTGGCGATTTGTGGTGTCCAGTCCTTGCCCTGCCAGTCGATCAAATGGTCGGGCAATTTACCGGTGTCTTTTTCCATGCCTTCCCACCACACATCGCCGTCATCGGTCAGGGCCACGTTGGTGTAAATCACGTTTTTGTCCAAGCTGGCCATGCAGTTGGGGTTGGTGTGGAAGTTGGTGCCCGGCGCCACGCCGAAGTAGCCGGCTTCGGGGTTGATGGCGTACATCTTGCCGTCCGCATGCGGCTTGACCCAAGCGATGTCGTCGCCGATGGTGGTGACTTTCCAGCCGTCAAAGCCTTGTGGCGGCACCAGCATGGAGAAGTTGGTTTTGCCGCAAGCGCTGGGGAAGGCCGCCGCCACATGGTATTTTTTACCTTCGGGGTTGGTCACGCCCAAAATCAGCATGTGCTCGGCCAACCAGCCTTGTTCGCGCCCCATGTTGGAGGCGATGCGCAGGGCAAAGCATTTCTTGCCCAA
>CANGEE010000094.1 GCA_947452635.1 Comamonadaceae bacterium
CAATTTATTTTTGACCTTGGGACCCAATCTCAACACGTTTTCTTCCGCCTTCGTGATGATCGAAGCGCAACTGCAATTCATACGCTCGGCATTGATCACCGCACGCCAGGACCGTTTGGCCACCATCACGGTCAACCCCACGCAGTTGGCAAACTACAGCCAAAAGGTTCAAACGGCCTTGCAGCGCACCGTCTGGAACAGCGGCTGTGCCAGTTACTTTTTAGACCGCAACGGTCGCAACAGCACCAATTGGCCGTGGACCACGTTTTACATGCGCTGGCGCTTGCGGCGGTTTCGTACAGCCGAGTTCGATGTGACCCACACATCACCCCCAGCCAATCCCTGAAAGAGCAGGCATGAAGACAAACATCCTTCGCATCGGCTTGGTTGTGTTGTTGGCCATGGTCGCCACCGCAGCCGGGTTCTGGCTGTGGCTGACAGCCACGCCACAGGTACGTCACTTTCCTGTCCCGCCTTTGTCGCAGTGGATACCGCAAGGCGTGCGTGAGGCGGGTCCAGCGCCATCGCCCGTGCTGCCCGCGCCCGATGCCTTTCACACCATGCATGTGAACACGGTCAACAGCGATGAGTTGTGGACCGCCATTGCCCCGACCTTTGAAGCCGACTGGGTGGCCGAGACCGGCTTTTACATTGCAGAAGGCCCCACCTTCGACAATGCGGGCAACCTGTATTTTTCTCCCAGTTGGAGCCCTGAAGATGTGTCCTTGGTGGCCTTGGACCGTGTCACCGGCAAGCGGCGCTGGTCCATCCCAGGCAAAGGCGCTGGCAGTGGCGCGCCGCTGGTGCTCAATGACCCTGCGCGCCCGGGTCAACAGCTGATCTACCACAGCACTTACACCATGGCCATGGCGCTGCGCCCGGATGGTACCGAGGTTTGGCGCACCCCCACTGGCTTGAGTCTGCCCGCCCGAGTGCCTGGTCAGCGCTCGCAAACCCATATGTGGGGCATGAACTACATGCCCGGTGCCGATGCGGTGGTGGCGGTCAGCATGGACGGCTGGGTCATGGCCTTTGACCGCCAGACTGGCTCGCCCTTGTTGTCCGCCCCGTTTCACTTGCCCGGTGCACCTGCGGCGAGTCTGCAAGTGCGCATTCCCAAACTCTTGACCGCTTTAGCCCACCGCGAAACCGCCGCTGCATTTGGCCCGACCGAGGATGGCTTGGGCTTGTTTGACATGATTTTGGATGTGATTTACGGCAATGGCGTGAATGTGGCCAATTACTACGCCGTCGATCCCAGCGATGACAGCATCGTGGTGGCCGCCACCGCGCCCGATGCGCAAGATGGCAAAACAGACGGGATCTCAAGCAACGGGGCCTTGTACCGGCTGCGCCTGAAACCCACCGCGCCAGGGAAAGGGAAAGGCAAAGCCCAGCTTTTCATCAGCGATCATTTTTATTTCTCGGGCGGCACCGGTTCCACGCCCACCTTATCGGCCAATGGTCAGTACGTGGTGGTGTCCGATGACAACGGCAACGTGATCACCTTGGGGCGCGATTTCAAAGAACTCTGGCGCGTGAATGTCGGCGAACAAGTGGCCGCCTCGGTGGCGGTGGCGGCCGATGGCCATGAGATGTATGCCGTCACCAAGTCCGATATTTTCAAGCTGCACAACGCCGCCACCTCAGGGCGCATCGTCTGGCGCGCCAGGCTCGATGCCTACCCCGGGTTCAGCAACTTCAATGCGCTCACGCCCACGATTGTGGCCAACGGGGTGGTGATCAGCATCGGCGCGGGCCGGCCATTGGGTAAATCGCAAATCGGCACGCAATTCGGCATGGGTTTGCTGGACCGCGAAACCGGCCATCTGCGCTGGTTTGCACCCGGCCGTGAAGAGTCCATTGCCGTGACCAGTATCGGGCCGGACGGTGCGATCTATATCGCGCACTCTCCCGTGCGCCGCGCCGTGGCCAGAGGCGTTCTGGGCGCGCGCCTGCCGCCTTTGATCGGCGGCATTCAACGTTACAAACCCACCCGTTATGACTTGTTCGCCAGAGACTCCGTTTGCGCCGCAGCGCAACTGGCCCAGCGTTGGCATGCCACAGACGCGCAACATGTCGATGCCCGCAGAGACGATCAAGCCCAAACCGCCCTGCTCTTGCGCCAGGCACGCCAAGCATTTGACGAAGCGGTTCAGCGCAAAGAAATTGGGTACAACCGACTGGCGACACCCACGCCGCTGTGGGGGTTGGCGCAATCTTCGACGGCCGCCAGGCAAACCGCTGCTGCTGCGCAGTCCACCCGCGCTTTGTGTCAGGCTTTGCAGTAAATCTCAGGGGTCACACGTGAGACATCCGAGACCACGCGCACACAGGTAATCCCTAGGTTTGACTTGCTGCGCAGTCCCTATACTGATTTTTCAGTACGGGCTCATCGACCTCCATGCGGCGTCAATGCCTGCTGTTTCAGTTCTAAAAAACACAAGGAGACTTTTCATGAATGCTGTTCCAAGTTCTTGCTTGAAGCGGGGCGTATGGCGAACTCTCGCCCTGGCCCTGGCTTTGACCGTGCCAGCATTGGCCAGTGCAGCCGACGAAGAAGTGCCCTTTTGGGCCATTGGCATGCCCAAAGACGGGCCTGGCAAAACCCTCGCCCCTGTGCCTTCCTACCCGATTCCGACGGCGGCAGATCAATTGCCTGTCGCTAAAATCAAACTGCCACCTGGCTTCAAAGCCGAGGTCTGGGCCAGCAACATCTTGGACGCCCGTGGCATGCGCCAAGGCGACAAGGGCACGGTGTTTGTGAGCTCCTTGTTTGTGGCCGGCAAAATTTATGCGGTGCAAGACCAAGGCGGCAAGCGTGAGGTCAAAACCATCGCCAAAGATTTGTTCTTGCCCAACGGCATTGAGTTCCACAAAGGGTCCTTGTTTGTCGCCACACCCAAAGACATCACCCGCTACGACAACATCGAAGCCAACTTGGACAACCCACCCAAGCCAGTGATGATTTACGACAAATTGCCAGGCTTGGTTCCCCACGGTTGGAAGTTCATCAAGATTGGACCCGACGGCAAGTTGTACGTCCCCACAGGCGCACCGTGCAATATTTGCGATCGCACCGATGGTTTCATGCAAATTGCCAAAATGAATTTGGACGGCAGCAATGTGGAAGTGGTGGCCAAAGGCGTGCGCAACACCGTGGGTTTTGACTTTGACCCTAAGACAGGCGACCTCTGGTACACCAACAATGGCCGCGACTGGCTGTCCGAAGATTTGCCCAACGACACGCTCAACCGCGTGGGCAAACCGGGTAAAGACGATTTTGGCTACCCCTATTGCCATCAAGGCAACATGGCCGACCCGCAATTCGGCTGGGGCAAGGACTGCAGCGAGTTCACGCAACCTGCGGCCATGACCGGTCCCCATGCCGGCACCTTGGGCATGCGTTTTTACACCGGCAAAATGTTCCCGGCCAAATACCAAAATGCGATCTTCATGGCGCGTCACGGTCCTTGGAACCGCACCAAAAAATACGCAGCAGACATCATGGTGGCCTGGCTGGACGGCAAAGGCGGCATCGCCAAAATGGAGCCGTTCATGACCGGCTTGGTTGAAAAGAACGAGTACCTGGGCCGCCCTGTGGACGTGCTGGTCTTGAAAGACGGCTCGATGCTGGTGTCTGACGACCACAACGGCGCCATCTACCGCATCAGCTACAAAGGGGTTTGATGCCCAGAGGCACCACCGGACTCGGCCAGAGGGCTGCCCACCTATGGGCAGCCCTCTGGCTTTGTGTCCCCTGCGGGGTGTCGTCGCAAAGCGTCGCCGAACGCTTCCAAGCCACCTGCCAAAGTTGTCACGGTGAGGGCGGTGTCAGCGCCATGGCCTTGACGCCTTCGCTGGCCGGCCAGCCCTCGTTTTATGCTGTCACGCAACTCTTTTTATTTCGCGAAGGGCGGCGCAGCAATGCGGCGATGAGCGCCATGGCCAAGGGCATGAGCGACAGCGATTTGCGTGCGTTTTCGGACCACATCGGCAAATTGCCACCGCCAGCGGCGCCTACCCTGGACGGGCTGTTGGCGCAGCGCATGCGCCGCGGCGCCACCCTGGTGCAAGAACACCGCTGCGCCTCCTGTCATGGGGATGATTTTTCAGGGGGTAAACAAGTTGCCCGATTGGCCAATCAGCGTGAAGATTACCTGTTGCAAACTTTGACAGAGTTTCAATCGGGCAAGCGACTGGGCTACACCACCGCCATGAACGAAACCTTGGTCGGCATCAGTGCCGAGGGCTTGCAAGACATCGCTTATTATTTGTCGAATGCCCCCAGGGCCAAGCCCTGAATCAGCGCAGCGTTGGGCCAAGTTTCAACGGATCAGCCAACGCCCCGATGCCCGACAAACACCTCGATATATACCTGCTGCGCTGCCTGCGCGTTCTCGTGGAAGAGGCGCATGTCACCAAGGCAGCCGAGCGGATGGGCAGCACCCAACCCGCCATGAGCGCAGTACTTCGCCGTCTGCGTGAAATTTTCAACGACCCCTTGTTGGTGCGAACTGAAAAAGGCATGGTGGCCACTGAGCGCGCACGCGCTTTGGCCGCTTCGCTGACCCCGGCCATTGATGCGATCGACATCGCGCTGGTGGGTGACCAAGCCTTTGAGCCCGCGACGGCGCAGATGTCTTTTGAGATCGCGGCGAGTGAGTCGGTTTCGTTCATGCTGCTGCCCTCCTTGATTGCACGTGTCAGGCAACTGGCCCCGGGCGTGCAGCTGCGCGTGCGCATTCCAGATTTGCAGCGCGCGCGTCAAGCGCTTGAGGAGGGTGAAATCGACCTCCTCCTGAGCTTTACGCGGACGGCCCCTGCAGGTCTGCGCTCGAGTGCGTTGTGGCAACAAAAACTGGTGGTGATTGCCGCGCGAGCGCATCCCCTGTCAGGGGCGCTGGACTTTGAAGAATTCCTGCGTTGGCCGCATGCCGGCCATCAGCTCGGCCGGGGCGGCTCTTCGATCGAAGATGTGGTTGACGAGGCCTTGCACAAGCTGGGCCGGCAACGCCGCATGGGCGTTTGGTTGCCTTCGGCCATCGCGGTGCCTGCGGTGGTGGCACAAACCGATTTGCTCGCCACAATCCCGCTGGGCATTGCGGCCCGCTTTGCTTCTTTGTTGGATCTGCAATTGCTGGCGCCGCCCATGCCGTTGGGCCCAGTGAAGGCCGGCATGTATTGGCACGACAGGATGCACCAAAACGCGCCCCACCAGTGGTTGCGCCAGATCACCCGAGAGGTTGCCCAAGAATGGAGTGCCACCTCGAAGCGGCTCAACCTGGCTTAACTCAGATCCACTCGACCCTGGGCTCGTTGCCGGGCTGAATGGACTGCAACAGTCCTTCTTTCTGGCCTGGTGCGGGTTGCACACATTCGAAGCGACGCGGTACAAAAGGCGGAATCGCGCACACATCGTACTTGTTGAGCAGCACAGAGTGTTCGGCATGCAGGCCCCAGATCACCTTCCATTGGCCCTCCAGGCAAATGAAGGTTTCATTGGTGTCATGGTTGTGCAGCATCGGACCATTGCCGGGCTCGGCCTTGATGAACGACATCTGAAAGCCTTCTTTCACCGGGATGGCAGACCACGGGTCCGTACCACCTTCCACAATCAAGCCCGTGCCCACCACCAAATAATTCTTGCGCGTGTTGCCCGGCAACTGGCTGTCGTGATAACGGTTAGGCGGGTATTTGAGGGTGTCGAAACGTGCAACTCGCTGTGCCATCTGCTGCGGGGTGACGTCGACGATGGGCATGTTGTAGGTCTTGGTCATGGTGTCTCCTGAAGGTTGAATCGTTTCGATTGTAATTTTGCAATCGCCAAGCGGCTATTCATTTCCAGCCATAGGCGCATTGCCTATTTGGATGATGGCCTGCACCCCACATTCACTCGCCCTTGATGTTGGCGGCCTTGATCAAATTGCCGTATTTCTCACGGTCCTTGGCCACCATGACTTCATACTGTTTCGCCGTCGAAGACAAGGGCAGCATGCCCAGGGCATAGATTTTTTGCTGCATGTCATGCGACTCGATGATGTCTTTGATGGTCACGCTGAGCTTGTTGGCCAGTTCAGCCGGCATGCCTGCAGGCGCCACCACACCCCCCAGTGACACCGATTCAAAACCTTTCACGCCCGCCTCATCCAGCGTGGGGACTTGGTTGCGCGAGGCGACCCGCGTGCTGTCCGACACGCCCAGCAACACCATGCGGCCCGCGTCGGCAAAAGACGAGATAGAGGGACCAGACCCAAACGTGAAAGTGACCTCACCGCCCAGCAAGGCGGTGGCCGCAGGGCCTGCGCCTTTGTAGGGCACATGCGTCATTTGCGTGCCCGTCATGTGCGCCAGCAAAGCACCGGCCAAATGAATGCTGTTGCCAATGCCGGCTGAGCTGTAGGTCACCTTGCCGGGCTCGGCTCTGGCCTTGGCCACCAGGTCTGCCACGTTTTTGATGCCCGATGAAGGCAAGACCGCCAGGTACAGCGGGAACTTCACAATCGTGCCCAGATAGGTGAAGTCCTTGGCCGGGTCATAGGGCAAATTCATCAACCAAGGATTGACGTCCAGCGCCCCGGTGGAGACCAAGGACAGGGTGTAGCCATCGGGTTTGGCTTGCTTCAAAAAGTTCATCGCAATGGTGCCGTTGGCACCCGCCTTGTTGTCCACGACCACGGGCACTTTGAGTTTGTCCTGCAAGGCTTTGGCCAGCAAACGACCCGCGCCGTCATTGCCACCACCCGGCGCAAAGGGAATGATCAATTTGATCGGGTTCTGCGGCCACTCTTGGGCCTGCAACGAGCCCCCCGCACAGAGCATGCTCACGCCCAGCACGGCCGTTTTCAAAACACCACGCCGAGTGTTCAGAACCCACTGTGAATTGAGCCCGCCAGTCCCTGTGGCATGGGCCAAATGGCCTGGATCGCTCATCACTCGGGCAGTGCCTGCGCGGCAAACTATTTGGGTATTTCTATGCATCTTGTCCATTTTCCTGTTGATCAAAGTGGGGCCGTGTGCGACCATGCGAGCCGAATGCAGGCGCATTGAAAAATGAGCCCCTCGCAATTTGTAACTGAAATTGCACCAACCTCCTAGCCCAGCTAGGGTATACGCGCACACACCATGACCCTCCCTGCCCCTCAAGAAACGACGCTCCGCGTGCATGGCCGCCAGGTGCCTCTGGCCTGGTGGCTGCCTGCAGTGGCGCAAACCCCCTGCCCACTGGTGTTGGTCGGCCATGGGGGCAGCGGTCACAAAACCTCAACCCTGGTCCTGGACATCGCCAAGCTTCTCGTGCCCGCAGGCATTGCCGTGGCCGCCATCGATGGTCCCGTGCACGGCGCTCGACGTGCTGTTTTTGCCGACGGCCCGGTGGTCAGGGATGCGTTTCGCGAACTCTGGACGCAAGGCGGCGCGGTCGATGCCATGGTGCAAGACTGGCAAGCGGCGATCGATCACCTGGTTCAGTTACCTCAGGTAGACCCCCAGCGCGTCGCTTGGTACGGCATCTCCATGGGAACCGCCTATGGCTTGCCCGTGGTCGCGGCCGACAAGCGCATCCGCGCCGCCGTCTTGGGCATGTGGGGCACCTGCCGGCAACCCAGCGCACGGCTGGTGGCCGATGCGCAAAAGATTCACGTGCCGGTGGTTTTTCATGTCAAGCATGACGACGCCATCTTCACGCCAGCCGGTCAACAGGATTTGTACGCACACATCGCCAGCGCCCACAAAGAGTTTGTCAGTTACGAGGGCGGCCACACCGACCCTGCGGGTGAACAACTGCAGGACATTGCGCAGTTTTTAAAAGCCCAACTGGGCGCTTGACCCCTGTCACACATCGACTCCCACATGACCCAGCACCATTTGAATGGGACCAGCCCGACCGCCCTGGTGACTGGGGCGTCTGAAGGGATTGGGAAAGCCATCGCGGTGGGACTGGCGCAAGACGGCTGGGATGTGGTGGTCACGGATTTAGAGACCCCCTTGCTGGCTGCGGTGGTCGCCGACATACAGGCCTTGGGACGCCAGGCCACCGCACTGGCTTTGGATTTACGGCAACCTGAGAAGTTCCCCCAGGTCATCGCCACCCTGGGCGCGCAATGCCCGACACTGTCCTTGTTGGTCAACAACGCGGGCGTTCCCTCTTTGTCCAAACCGGCCGTGAGCACCACCGTGGCCGACTGGGAATCGGTCAACGACACCAATCTCAAAGGCACCTTCTTCATGACCTTGGCCTTTGGCCAATGGCTGATCGCGCACGGCAACCCAGGCAGCGTCATCAGTCTGAGCTCAACCCATGGCAGCGTCGGTTTTGCAGGCGCAGCGGTGTATGGCATTGGCAAGGCAGGCCTGAACCAGATGACCCGCATGCTGGCCATTGAATGGGCTGCTCACGGGATTCGGCTCAATGCGATTGCGCCGGGCACCACCCTGACCCCCTCCCGGCAATCCAGCCTGAACAACCCCCAGCGCCGCGAAACCATGCTGGCGCGCATTCCGCTGAACCGATTTGGCACGCCAGAAGAAATAGCCGCATCGGTGCGCTATCTCGCCAGTCCGCTGGCCAGTTACATCACCGGGCAAGTCCTGCATCTGGACGGCGGTCTGACGGCTTACTGACCTGGCTCAATACCCCAACATCACTCCATGCATTCGGGTCACAGCCTCTAACTGCGCTCTGAAAAGTGTCGACAGATTGGGGGGGAAAGGCCTCTGCGGTTGATGCAGCTCAATTGATATTGGCATTCACTGTAAAAGGCTCTGCCTGCTTAAGTGCAAAGGCAATTTGCTCGTCCGTAAATCTGCTCTTTTTCACAGCATGTCCCCTTTTTCAAAAGGTGAAATATCATGCCGGATTTTTCTACTTTTAAATGGTTAGGTTTTTCGGGTCAGGGTCACTGAAACCATTCATTGGCAGAGTCATGCTGCTCTCGCCCATCGTTGGTGAATTCTCAAGTGAAGAAATTCGCATGGGCTTTATTCCACCGTACTCAAAACGACTGTTTGAGCTTGCGAGTCAAAACAAGTATCCAACGCCCATCAATTGTGAAATTCACGTGGGATCTGAAGATTGGCAAAGCAATCCGTCAAACGTCACAGCTTTCGCAGAGCTGCTTGGCATCAAAGTCAACATTGTGCAGAACGGGGGTCACAGTCTCGACAAAGACTATGTGTCACAGCAGCTTGATCGATGGTTGAAGTGACCACTATTAACGACTGTTCAATTCCATGATCTGACAGCCACGACCTCTGAACGAAGTGTTGTTGTTCAGAATTCTTCGTGCTTCGTTCTCAGCCTCTAGATCACTGTCTGCACTGAAGTACTGCGTTGAGCCACTGCTACTGTTTGTGCCACACTGAATTCTCACTTCATATGACTTCGACTGCTGCTGCTTTGGTTGTGGCTTGTCAGAGGTCAACTCAATCAACTTGCAGCCTTTCCCACGATAGCTTGTGTTGTCGTACAAGAGCGTCTAACAGCGTCAGAGCTTCTAATGATTGAATCATTCGTTCGTACTAGTACAAACGTACAGTACTTCGGACTTGGAGAGACTAGGTACTGCCGTTGTGATTGAGTGAAAGTTATTTTGAGCTCGATTTCTTCGACCTATACGACTCATAGATTACACATGCAGAATGAGTTCACTGACTCGCATAGCTCCCTTGGCTCATGGGACGAAATGATGCGCTCTATGGGGCTGTAGAGCGCTTTTACGGTACAATTTAGAACTCGAGCGGAGGGGTGGCAGAGTGGTCGAATGTACCTGACTCGAAATGCGCTTAAAAACCTCTGCAAGCCGCATAAAACATAGCTTTTTGACGTTTTGTGTCGCTACACACTGGCTACACAAAATTTAGATTTGGGAGTATCATTCCTACGCAACTTTAGATTGTGTAGCCTCAATGATTCCCAAAGAAACACTCCCAACTCATACTATTCTTGACGGAAAAGTGCATATTTTCATGCGCACGGGATCTCCGTTTTGGTGGGCAGGATTTCATTTCAAAGGCAAGTACATACGCTCATCAACGAAGCAAAAGCAACTTGATGGCGCTAAAGCTGTCGCACAGCAGTGGTACTTCCAAAAACAGACTGAGATAGCGAGTGGCGAAATTTCATCGCCCAAGCATGCGTTTGGCAAGCTCGCCGATGATGCACTCGCTAATTATAAAAAGATATTTGTGGATCGTGGTCAGCGCAGTCAGAAGACCTACGACGGCATCGAAGGCATCATGAAGTCCCGAGTCAAGGACTACTTCAGCAAGATGTCAGTACAGCAAATCGACAACACGGTTTGGCACAAGTACAAGGAAGACATGATTACGAAGTACCTGGTCTTGACCCTGTATTACAGTACCGTCGGTATGTTTAAGTTACCGATCGTTTCTCCCTGAACAGCGTTGGTGGCAAGTAACCAAGTGCGCTGTGCGGGTGATACGAATTGTAGTCATCGAACCAACCTTTCAGTTGGGCCATTACTG
>CANGEE010000095.1 GCA_947452635.1 Comamonadaceae bacterium
CCCAGGCCCACGTCATCCAGGTAGCCGGGCGGCGCCTCGATGGTGAGGCGCTTGCCGTGGTGTAAAGAGCTGCCCAGGTCGTGAAGAGCGGCGATGCGCCCCACGCCGGTGATGATTCCGGTAAACATGCTTGTATTTTCGCAGGGATTGGGGGTGATCTGGCCAAGTCGGCCTGAAAACCCTGAATTAAAAAAGATCGCGTCCAGTGACGCGGGCCAAAATGCGCAGATCCGGGCCGATCAGGCTCGGTTCAGCAAAGTTCAAATGCAGCGCTTCGCTGAGTTGGTGCAAAGGCCCGAACTGGGCCATGCCCCGACCCTGCCCGATCAGCTTGGGGGCCAAGTACAGCAAAAATTCATCCACCAGGCCTGCGCGCACCAGTGAGCCATTGAGTTTGTGTCCAGCTTCCACATGCAGCTCGTTGACCTCGCGCCGCGCCAAATCGCGCAGCAGGGCGGGCAAATCGACTTTGCCGCTGGGGCCGGGCAGCAAGGTCACGCTGGCGCCCAAGGCTTCGAGGGCTGCGCGGCGCTCGGGGTGGTCCACGGCGGCGTAAATCCAGATTTGACGTGGCGTGTCGGGTTGGATTTGAAAGAGTTTGGCGGTGACAGGGGTTTCCAGGCGGCTGTCGACAATCACCAGATGCGGCGTGCGCGGCGCCTGGACCAACCGGGTGTCGAGCAGCGGGTCGTCTTCGAGCACGGTGCCTATGCCGGTCAGCACAGCGCAGGCGCGGGCGCGCCAGGCGTGGCCGTCGGCGCGCGCTTCGGGCCCGGTGATCCATTGGCTTTGGCCGTTTTCCAGCGCCGTTTGACCGTCCACCGAGGCGGCGATTTTCATGCGCACCCAAGGGGTTTGGCGTTGCATGCGGCTGAAAAAACCGAGGTTGAGTTCGCGCGACACAGCGGCGGCTTGGGCATCGTGTTCAATTTGCACGCCCGCCGCCTTGAGCCTTTCAAGGCCCTGTCCGGCCACCAAGGGGTTGGGGTCGCGGGCGCCCACCACCACCCGCCCAATCGCCGCTTGCACCAAGGCTTCGCAACACGGCCCGGTGCGCCCGTGGTGTGCGCAGGGCTCCAGTGTCACATAGGCGGTGGCGCCGTGGACGTTGTGGCCACGCGCCTGGGCATCGCGCAGCGCCATGATTTCGGCGTGGGCTTGGCCTGCGCGCTGGGTGTGGCCTTCGCCCAGCACCGCCCCATCGGCCGCAGTGATGACGCAGCCCACGCGCGGGTTGGGCTGGGACAGCCACAGCGACTGACGCGCCAGTTCCAGGGCACGTTGCATAGGGGAAAGGGAGTCCAGCAGGGTCATGGCAACAAGGGGCAGGCAAAGCGCAACAAGGAGGTCCATCCGTCAGGGCAGAGCCTGCATTTTGCCCTGCGACGCAGGGCAGGGTTGTTTCACGGGCTTGTGCTGGACTCAAAGTGAGGCACCGAGGAGACTCGGGTGCTGATGACGAGTTGGCCCGAACCCGGTGCCATCGGGTTGTCATCGCCGCTGGCTGCTTGGTTGCTGGCGGGCCGCCAACTCACTTGCACTTGCATGGCTTGCAGATGGGTATAGACGGTCGGCGTCACCAGGCTGAACACGGTGTAGGTCGTGCCGCTCAGGGTGGTGCTGCTTGGGCTGCCTGCGCCGGCGCCCCAGGCGCTCGCAGTCGGACACAACATCGGCCCGCTGCGCCAGCATTCCAGGGCGTTGCTGGCCAAGGCCAGCGCGGTGGTTTGCTGGCGACTGGCGGCACTGGCGTTCAGGCTGTGCATCACCAAGGTGGTTGCACCCCCAATACCCAGGCCGAGCAGGGCAGACGCGACCAAAGCTTCGATCAGGGTAAAGCCGCGCGTGGTGTTCATGCGCGGCCTTTATGAAGCGCTCTTCCAGCTGCCGCGCACGCGTTGCACGCGCCGTGCATCCATGCCGCTGGGCCAAGTCCAGTCAAAGGCTTGGCGGTGGTTGGCCAGCCACTGCAACTGGCTGCCGGCTTGCAAGCTGGGCAAGCCCGAGGCCACCGCCACCTGACCGGTGACAGAGCCACTGTGCCACAGGGTGGCGCGGCTGTCTTGGCATTGGCTGTCCAGGAATACCGTCCCTGTAATGGTGGTGCTCGGGTTGATTCGCGGGCATTGACTGGCACAGGCGGTGGCCGAAAACACCAGCAGCACCGGTGCGCTGGTGCTGCCCAGGCTCTGGGTCCATTCATTGGGGCTGTCAATCCAGTACACCGAACGCGCAGGCAAGGTGTTGGCGCTCAGGCCTTTCAAGGCCTGGGCTTGCGAGAGCGCCTGGATTTGCCCTGGGGTGGTGTCGCCGAAAACGGTGCGCCAAACCGCTGTGCCGCAGTTGGCCGGGTTGGGGGTGGGCATGACTGCGGTCGGCGTGACCCCACCACCCCCCTGCAAGCTGGTTGCGCTCAGATTCAAGCAAGCCTGTTGCTCATCGGCTGAGATCAAGCCGTTGCCATCGGTGTCGGGTGCAAACAGGCTGTGGATGGCGGTACCCACGTTTTGACCCGAGCCGTTGCAACTGCCTTGGTTGGCATTGGGCGCGCAAAAGCGGGTGCTTCCTGAGACGGCTTCGCTCACGCAGCCTTGCGTCAACAACGGGGCGGTTTTGCTGGTGCTGCCGATGGGGGCGATGGTCGGCATGTACAGGCTTTGCTGCACTTGTGCCGCCGCGCGGTTGGCCGTGTGGCGCGCCTGGGCCAGCACCACCGCCACATGCGGAGCGCGGACCACATCGCGCATCACATGCACCTGCACCGTGTGGCCTAGCGGGTCCCAGCTGTTGTCGATTCCTGTGCTCAAACTCAAGCCGCGGCATTGCCATTCGATCCCGGTATAGCCGGCCGTGCATTGCGCGCTTTCGTGCGTGTTCCAAAAAGCAGAGGCGGGGTCTGACAGGTTGGACTCCAGCACTGCGAGTGCGGTTTCCAGTGCGGCCTCGGCGGTGTACTGGGCTTGCGCGTTCCAAAGGCTGTGGTTGTTGGCTTGGCGTTCGTTCCAGACCGCGTGGGCTGTGAACAAGCCCACGGTGCTGGCCATCAGCACCAGCAAGGTCACCATCAGCAAGGTGATCGCTCCTCGAGGGCTTCGCAGTTCGGTTTGAGCGGTTTGCATGGGGCGGTCATGTTCAGCTGCAGCGGCCGGACCATGCTGCGGCGGGTTGGGCATTGCGCAGCTGCACACTTTGCTGGTGGGTCACGGTGGTGAGCGGGTCGCTTGGCAGGCTGGCGCTGAGTTCAATGTTGATATGCCGCAGCAAGGAGCCGTTGACCCAGGTGCAGTGCGGTGTGAATTTCAAAGACATGACTTTCACGTGCTCCGCGTTGGTGAACACCTGCCATTCCCCTGAGGCGCAAGCTGTTTTGGTGCGCAACTCAAAGGCGCGCAGCTGAAAGCCATTGCACTCTTTGTTGTCCTTGGTACCGTCGTCATCGCGGTCCCAGCTGAATTCAATTTGGTTATCGCTCACGCTGAAGTCTTCTGCGGCACCGCAAAAAGCATCGCGGCAATCGGCCGTCTTGCGTGTTGCCCAGGCATTGTGAACATATTGGGCTTGGCGAATTTCTTGCGCCATCCAGTCCAAGGCGGCGCGAAGGTCTTGGTGCATGCGACTGAGTTGCAAGGCGTTGCGCTGGGCTTTGAGCGTGACCATCCACAAACCGATGCCGCCGGTCAGCACTCCCAGACCAATGGCTATGCCCAAAAGCAAGCCGATCAGCGTTTCGCCCTGCATGCGCTGCGCACAGGCTTGAGTCGGCGAGTTCATTGTTTCCAGCAGCGCGCGCTATCGTCTTGTGCCGCCATGCCACTGCTGAGGGTGACCGTGGCCGTGTGGGTCAGGCGCAATTGCATCCAAGCGCAATCGCCGTCTTGGGCCTGGTCGCCCAAGGCGGTGGCCACGGCCATAAAGCCATCGCTGCTCGCCTGTGTCAGGCTCAATTGGTAATAGGCTTGGGCTGACAGGTTGGTGGCCAGTCCCAGTTCCAAAAGACTGCTGGTGTAGGTGTCGTGCTGGGTACGCCAGCGGATTTGTTCCAATTGAATGCGCTGCAAACTGCCTTGCGCATCGCCGCGTCGCGCTTTGCGCATCTGCCCTTGGTAAGCCGGCAGGGCGATGGCGGCCATGACGCCCACCAGGGCCAGCACCAACATCAATTCCAGCAAGCTAAAACCGCTCAAGGCGTAAAGCCCACAGCACTTGCGACGAAGTTGCATCGTCATGTGGTTCTCCCTGTCTCTTTTTAGATCTTTATTTTGCGGTGCGCGATCCCGCTTGGCAAGTTCCAAAAGGGCGGGCTAAATGGAGGCTGACCGCGGCTGCGACAGTTCAAGTCGTTTTCGCTTGGGGGGGTAAGGGATGCTGGATCGATCTCGAAACAACGGCCCGGATGCGGGCCGCCGCCATGGCTGGAGCTTGCTGGAAATGCTCGTCGTGATGGCGCTCTTGGGGGTTTTCTTGTCCTTGGGCGCTAACGCTTGGAAACCGCTTCGTCAGAAATACCAATTGCAAGCGCAGGCAGAGGATTTGCTTTCCACACTGGCCTTGGCGCGCAGCGAGGCCGCCAAGCGCGGTGTGCGGGTCACGCTGTGCGTGTCCAGCGATGGTGTGTACTGCCGCAGTGATGGCGGGTGGACCCAAGGTTGGGTGCTGTTTGAAGACACCGATGGCAACGCGGTTCGCTCGGCAACTGAGCCCTTGATTCAAGTGCATGCCGCGCTGCCTGCGGGTGTACTGGCTTGGGGCAATAGCCCTGTGGTGCGGTACGTGTCCTATGCACCCAACCGCCGCAGCCAGTTGGTCAGTGGGGCACCCCAAGCGGGCACCATCACACTGTGTCTGGCCTCCAGCACCAGCACGTCAGGTTGGGACTTGGCCATCAATTTTGTGGGCAATGCCCACTTAGAGGCTGTCACCTTGACCAGTTGCAGCTGAGTGCGTCCGACTCACTTGTTGACTTCGTCCACCAGCAGCTTGAAGTCGTCAATGTCTTCAAAGCTGCGGTACACGCTGGCAAAGCGCACGTAAGCCACCTTGTCGAGTTTTTTCAACTCGCGCATCACCAATTCACCCAGCCTGCTAGAGACGATTTCGCGTTGGGCAAAACCAAGCAGTTTTTCTTCGATCCGCTCAATCGCCGAGTCCACCTGCTCGGTGCTCACAGGGCGCTTGCGCAACGCCAAGTTCATGCTGGCGCGCAATTTCACGCGTTCGTATTCGATGCGACGACCGTCTTTTTTGACGATCGCTGGAAAATTGACCTCAGGGCGCTCGTAGGTGGTGAAGCGTTTTTCACAACTGCCGCACTGACGGCGACGGCGAATCAAGTCGCCATCTTCGGCCAAACGGGTCTCCACCACGGGGGTGTCCTGATGGCCGCAGAAGGGGCATTTCATCAGGGCTTACTTGTAAACCGGGAATCGCGCTGTCAAGGCGTTGACCTTGGCCCGCACGACGGCCAGATTGGCTTCGTCCAGCGGGTTGTCCAACACGTCGGCGATCAGATGCGCTGTCATGCGGGCTTCTTCGTCCTTGAAGCCCCGGGTGGTCATGGCCGGTGTGCCAATGCGTACGCCGCTGGTCACGAAAGGCTTTTCAGGGTCGTTCGGGATGGCATTCTTGTTGATCGTCATGTGGGCTGCGCCCAAGGCGGCTTCTGCTGCTTTGCCGGTGATGCCTTTGGCCCGCAGATCCACCAGCATGACGTGGCTTTGCGTGCCGCCACTGACAATGCGCAGGCCGCGCTGGGTCAAGGTCTCGGCAATGATTTGGGCGTTTTGGATCACCTGGGCTTGGTAAGCCTTGAAGTCCGGTTGCAACGCTTCTTTGAACGCCACGGCCTTGGCCGCGATCACGTGCATCAGTGGCCCCCCTTGCAGACCCGGGAATATGGCGCTGTTGATGGCTTTTTCGTGCTCGGATTTCATCAAGATAATGCCGCCGCGAGGGCCACGCAGGCTCTTGTGGGTGGTGGACGTGACCACGTCAGCATGTGGCACGGGGTTGGGGTAGACGCCAGCGGCAATCAAACCAGCGTAATGGGCCATGTCGACCATGAAGATGGCGCCGACTTCTTTCGCAACCTTGGCAAAGCGGGCCCAATCAATGTGCAGCGAGTAGGCTGACGCGCCGGCAATGATCATCTTGGGCTTGTGCGCGCGGGCCTTGGCTTCCATCGCGTCGTAGTCGATGGCTTCATGTGAATCCAGACCGTAGGAGACCACGTTGAACCACTTACCCGACATATTGAGCGGCATACCGTGGGTCAGGTGCCCGCCTTCGGCCAAGCTCATTCCCATGATGGTGTCACCAGGCTTCAAAAAAGCCAAAAAAACCGCTTCGTTGGCCGAGGCACCGCAATGCGGTTGCACATTGGCACAGTCGGCGCCAAAAATTTGCTTGATGCGGTCGATGGCCAGTTGTTCCGCAATATCCACGAATTCGCAGCCACCGTAATAGCGTTTGCCGGGGTAGCCTTCAGCGTATTTGTTGGTCAATTGCGAGCCTTGTGCGGCCATCACGGCAGGCGAGGCGTAGTTTTCACTGGCGATCAACTCAATGTGGTGCTCTTGACGCGCGTTTTCGGCCTGGATGGCGGCAAAAATCTCGGGGTCGGTTTGTTCAATCAACATGTGGCGGTCGTACATGGCAGTCCTTCAAAAGAGATGGAACCTTGGCAAGAAAAATGGTGTTGACAAGGGCTGCCCAGGCGAACGGCTGAAAACCTGCAAAGCTGTTCGGCAACAAGGCTAAAAGCTCGGAAGGCTGCGCGCTTCCCAGTGGTCATATGACGCTCATCAAGCCGTCAAGGTCCACGTCAAGTTGCCCCAGTCCTGTGCAGGTCCGGACACAACCCTATCGCCAGTTGCGCACCCCTGAAGTGTAGCCCAGACGGTCCCGGATTTGGAGCGCGGCTGCCTCGATCACAGTGAAATTGACGCAGATTTGGGCGCGGCCTGCCCGCGCACAGGTGGCGTTCGGGCTGTGGCGCCGTCACCCGGCGCACGCGCTTGACGCACAGACTGGGTGATGCGAGCCAGGCGCTGCTCTTCTTGCCAAACCCGATCCAGGTAGCTGCCCTCACGGTTTGAGGTGGATGCGGCGTAGGCGGCCAAGCCGGCATGAACCGAACCCTTTGCAAGTGCCAACTCGTGCAAAACCCGCACACCCACGCGCAAATTGCTCAACGGGTCAAAGGCCGCCATGGCCCCGCCGAAGCTGTCTAATTTCTCAGACTGCTGTTCGGGTCGGATTTGCATCAGTCCCTGCCCACCCAGGGGGCTTTGCGCGAAGGGATTGAAGTTCGATTCAATCGCCACCATCGCCAAAATCAAGGTCGGTGCGATCTGCGTGCGTTCGCCCAGTTGATAGGCTTCGGCCACCAACACACTCAAGGGTTCAGGGGCCACGCTGTATTTGCGGCTGAGCCAGTAAGTCACAGAGGCTTGTTCGGCGGGCAGATCCAGCGGGTCGCCGGCGGTGGTCCGCTGCAAGGCCACAAAGCTTCGGGACGCCGACCAGGCCGCAGGCAATTGCCGTGCTTCGAGCCAAGCCATCAACTGCGCTTTCGCTTGGACTTGCAATTGCGGGCGGATGGTCAGCGTCAAAATCATCGCAACCACCACCAAGCCCAACAAGGCAAAACCATTGCGCGTGATTTCGGTGAACCCATCGCGGGCATCGCAGGCGATCAGGCGCACGACTTTGAAAGTGTTTGTCAGCAGTATCAAATTTGAATTCCACTCGCTTCACTCAGCTTCCCGCTGTTGGACTCAGGGGCTGTGAAGTTTGAATAAAAATCGACATCACGCAGGGTGTGCTTACCAGGCCAGAGCCTGTCCAACCAGCAAAGGCTGGCTTTGCTGTGCACGGTGATGTTCCGATTCAACGGGTGATGGGATTCTGCCAGGCGGTCAGTCCCATCGGGTATCAGACTTGACGCGATTTTAGGCAAGTCGTCATGGCTTGTGAAGTATATCAAATCGATTTGTTAGACCGAATTGTTTTTAGCTGACCGGGTCATCCTGCCCCTGAACCCGTCCAGATCGGTCCCGCAGTGAACAAGAATGACAGACTTTCGTATGCACGCGAGTCCAAATCCTCGAATGCGTTCAATTAGCGGTGAAAATAGAGGTTGTTTATCTCTCCTAACGTTGTCACAGTGAACTCAGCATCTCCCAAGACTCTCGACCTCTCCGCTTTGGACGCCCTGACCGGGGGCGTTTTCACCGCGCCAACCTCTGGCGAGCGCAGCGCCCGTTTGCGTGAGTGGCTTTTGACGGAGCCCTCCCTAGAGCACATGCAAGACGTTTACAAAGAACTGTCTTCGCGCGACAAAGGGGCCGCCAAAAATTTGCGCGAGAAATTGGACGAGCTCAAACGCGCCCGTGGACAAGACGCCTTGGCTGCCGAATGGGCTGAACGCGCCCAGCAGATGCTGGGCGGCGCCCGTCTCAACATTGCCGACGCCTTGGCTTGGCAACGCGATGCGGCCAAAGCCGGCGCCCCTTTGTCTCGTGAACCGCTGGCGGGGCTGAAGGTGCAACTGGCCGAGAGGGTTAAAGCCGTGGACGATTTGCAGCACCAAGTCATGGTGCAGCGTGAAGCAGCGGTATTGTTGGCGCAGCGCGTGGAAGTCTTGTCCACGAAAAGTTGGAAAGAAGCCCAGACAGTTCATGCCGCATTGCAAACCGATGTGGTGCAGTGGCAGCAGCAGGCGCAAGGGTTGACGCAACAAGCCGGTTGGCCCAGCGTGGACATGAAGTTTCCACCGCAATTAGAGGCCTCTCGCATGCAATTGCAAGGGGTGTGGGAAGCCTTTGAAGCCGCCTTGTCGCAAGCGAATGCAGCCCACGCCGATGCCAGCTCGCCTTTGCCGCAGGTTCCGGTTTGGGCCGACGAACTGCGTGCATTGCGCGGTGAAACTGGGCCTGCGCCGTCGCTGGAAGTGGACAGGCCCGCCCAGCCGGCCAAAGCCAAGTTGGACCCGGCTCAGCGCCAGCTCATGCGTGAGCAAGCCACCCAAGCCGTCTTGGCGGTGTTGACAGCGGTGGAGACCGAAGTCACTGAAGGCCATGGCAAAGCCAGTGCAGGCGCTGCCAACGCACTGCGCCAAGTGCTCAAAGAGCATGGCCGTCATCTTGACACCGCGCTGGATGCGCGCGTGCATGCCGCTTTGACGGCCGCAGGCGAACTGGAAGGTTGGCAGCGCTGGCGTGCCGACCAGCTGCGCCAAGAATTGGTGGCCAAGGCCGAGGCCTTATTCAAACCGTCGGTGCCGCGCAAGCCCAAGGTTGTCCGCGTGCCGGTTCAAGCCTCTGGCGAGGCGGCCGTCTCTCCAGCTGAAGACGCCAGCGCATCGAACTTGGAAACGCCTGTGGTGGCCGGCAACGTGGTGGACGTGACCGATGTGCCCGACGCCGTCTTGGCAACCGCGCCCGAGGCTACAGCCGAGATGACGACGCAGGAGCGTGCCGAGGCCGAAGCCGAATCCCCCTCAGTGCCGCCAGCGGCGTCCGCACAATCGCCCGCAGCCGCACCCGCCAAAATTCCCGCCATGGGTGGGCGCAAGATGCAGGAAACCCTGCGCCAATTGCGCGACCAATGGAAGTTGACCGACCAGGGTGGCATGCCCAACCATGCTTTGTGGAAGCGCTTTGACGCTGCTTGCAACGAGGCCTACAAGGTGGTGCAAGAGTGGCTGGACAAGCTCAAGCAAGAAGCGGCGGAGCACCGTGGCCAACGCATGGCGCTGATGGAGGAGTTGCGCGCCTGGGGCCAAGCCCACGCCGACAACACCGATTGGAAGTTGCAACTGCGCACTCTGCACCAATTTGGTGACCGCTGGCGCAATGCGGGTCATTTGAGTGAAAAAGCTTTTGCCGAACTGCAGCCCCAGTGGAAAAAAGTGATTCAGCAAGCGGCCGCGCCGTTGGAGGCTGCCCAACAAGCCAGCGTGGAACGCCGACACACCTTGATCGCTGAAGCGCAAGCGCTGGGCGCGGCGACAGGTTTGCGGGTGGATGCTGTCAAAGCGCTGCAACAGCGTTGGCAAGCTGAGGCTCAAGCGGTGCCGCTGGACCGCAAGCTGGAGCAAAAACTTTGGGAGTCGTTTCGCCAGCCCATCGACGAGGCCTTCAATCGCAAGTCGGTGGAACGTGAGCAGGTGGCCTCTCACACCAGCGCGCACGACCGCGCTGTGCTCGACGCTTCGCGCGCCTTGGAGGCGGCCAACGCCAGTGGCGATGCCCAAAAAATTCGCACTGCGATGCAGGGGCTGGATGCTGCATTGCGCGGCCAAGCGGTGGCCTTGGCCGCTGAA
>CANGEE010000096.1 GCA_947452635.1 Comamonadaceae bacterium
ATTGGGTGATGAACAGTTTCTCGGCCGCGCGGCTGAAGGAGCCGGTGTCGGCCAGGGCGAGCAGGTGCTCTAGATGTTTGATATTCATGGCGGGAAGTCCTCCAAGTGAATGAAGAAATCAATCCAAAATCAATTGATTCTCAATGAGAAAAATGAATGATAACGAGAAAAATAAGTCATTGGACACATTTTTTTGGGCCACCTACCATTCGCTCCTCCCCTTATTTTTTTTGGAGCCCGCCATGCATTCCACCCCCCGCGCTTTGATTCGTCATTGCACTGCACTGTTTGTCGGTTTGGCGTTGGCCGCTTCAGTGGCCGCGCAGACCTACCCGTCCAAACCAGTCAGCATGATCGTGGCCTTTCCACCGGGCGGTGGCTCCGATGTGCTGGGCCGCGCTGTCGGCAAAGGCATGGCTGAAGTGTTGGGCCAGCCCATCATCGTTGAAAACGTGGTGGGCGTGGGTGGCTCCCTGGGGGTGCTCAAGGCCGCCCATGCCCAGCCAGATGGCTACACACTTTTGGCCGGCTCTCCCCTGGAGCTCATCTACACGCCGCTGGGTGTGGCCGCGGCCAAAAACAAGCCGGAGGACATGCGCCTGGCCGCCTTGGTGGGGTACACCCCACTTGCCATTGCCGTGCGCAAGGACTTGGGGGTGAACACGCTGGAAGAGTTCGTCGCTCTGGCCAAAAAGTCTGACAAGCCTCTCAGCTTTGGCTCTACGGGCATCGGTTCCCTGTATCACCTGATGGCTGAAAAGGCCCTGCAAACAGCAGGTGCCCATGGGCTGCACGCGCCTTACAACGGCATGGCGCCCTACGTCAAGGATTTGATGGGCGGTGTGATTGACTTTGCGGTGGTTCCTTTGGTCGGCCCGGTGATGGGCGCCATGGAGAGTGGCCAAATCAAAGCGCTGGCCCTCGCCTCCAGCCAACCGCTGGCACGGCTGCCCAAGTTGCCCCTGGCCAGCGCCACCAAAGGCTTTGAGGACTACCAGTTCAGCATCTGGATTGGCATTGAAGCCAGTGCCAAAACGCCTGACGCGCAAGTGGCCGCCGTGCACAAAGCCGCTTACACCGCGCTGGGTAACCCGGACATTCGCAAAATCATTGAGACCGCAGGTAGCACAGTCGCCGAACCCATGACACTGGCCCAACTTGACGCCTTCTACAAAAAGGAAGTGGTCAAGGCCGCTGCGGTTGCCAAGTCCATCAAGCTGGAACCACAGTAAGCGGCATGGCTGAAAGCAAAAGTGAACGCGCCGGGGTGACCCTGCTGGACGGCAACTACCTCGGTCATGCGCTGACCGAGCGTATCGGCGAGTTCATCCAGATTCGCCGGGACATTCATGCCCATCCGGAGCTCGCCTTCGAGGAGCACCGCACCGCCGCCCTGGTGGCTGGAAAATTGCGCGACTGGGGCTATGAGGTGACAACCGGCCTGGGGCAAACCGGCGTGGTGGGGACATTGCGCCGAGGCAAAAGCACCCGTTCCCTGGGGCTGCGTGCCGACATGGATGCTTTGCCAATTCAGGAAGCAGGCTCAGGTGCGTGGACCAGCACCAAGCCGGGCCTGATGCATGGCTGCGGCCACGACGGTCACACCGCCACGCTGCTGGCTGCTGCCAGGCTGATGGCGCAGGACCTTGATTTTGATGGCGTAGTGCATCTGATCTTTCAGCCTGCAGAAGAAGGGGCTGGTGGCGCGGTGCAGATGATGGCGGATGGCCTGTTTGAACGGTTCCCCTGCGACGCCGTGTTTGCCTTGCACAACATGCCAGGTATTGAAGCCGGGCGCTTTGTGTTTCGAAGTGGCCCCACGATGGCATCCAGCGACAACGTGACCATCCACTTGAAGGGACGCGGTGGCCATGGCGCTTTTCCGCACCAGTCGGTGGACACCGTGGTGGCAGCTGCCTCTATCGTGATGGCGTTGCAGACTGTCGTATCGCGCAACGTCGATCCGCTCAAGACCGCAGTGGTCACGGTGGGTGCATTGCATGCGGGCGAGGCCAATAACGTCATTCCTGAAGACGCCCGGCTGGAGTTGAGCGTGCGCGCCCTGGACACCGATGTACGGGCCTTGCTGAAAGAGCGCATTGAGGCACTGGTTAACCAGCAAGCGGCCAGCTTCGGTGTACAGGCCTCAATCGACTGGCGCGCTGGTTATGCCGTGCTCGTCAATACGCCGCAGGAAACGGCTTTGGCTGCGGATGTGGCTTTGAGGCTGTTTGGCACCGATCGCGTTGACCCCAATGGCCCCATGTTCACGGCCAGTGAAGATTTTTCTTTCATGCTGCAGCGCGTGCCAGGTTGTTACTTTTTTGTGGGCAACGGCGGCCCTGGCACACCGGGCGCTTGCAACGTACACAACCCCGGCTACGACTTCAACGATGACCTCATCGCGCCGGGTGCTGCCTTCTGGGTGGCGTTGACGGAGCGCTTTTTGGCATAGTTGGTTTTTAAAAATTCAGATCGGGAGAGATCGCGTTCAACCGCGACGCCGAAGGAGCAACCACCCCGGAAACTCTCAGGCAAAAGGACCGATTTGAATCGTTGATTTCTCTGAAGAGTTGTTGGGCTCAGTCACCCGGCACACCGCAGGAGCAAGTGGCCCCGTCACAACGACAAGGCCATGAATCTCTCAGGTTCCAAACAGAGGGGGTGCATGTCGCGCATGGCGCGTGGGCGTGCTTTTTGCCATCTTGACACCCTGACTTTTTTGGAGATCTGAACCATGACATCAAGCTCAATATCCATCGCCGTGATAGGCGGCGGCATCACTGGCGTCACCACCGCCTACGCCCTGGCCAAGCGCGGCTTCGCCGTCACGCTGTTTGAGAAAAACCGCTACGTGGCGATGGAAACATCGTTTGCCAACGGCGGCCAGTTATCGGCGTCCAATGCCGAGGTGTGGAACCACTGGTCCACCATCCTCAAGGGCATGAAGTGGATGCTGAAAAGCGACGCGCCCCTCTTGGTCAACCCCAAGCCAAGCTGGCACAAATTGAGCTGGTTTGTGGAGTTCATCAGCAACATCCCGCACTATGAGGGCAACACGATCGAATCCACCCGCCTGGCCATTGCGGCGCGAGAGCACTTGTTCAACTGGTCGCAGGCAGAGGGCGTGGATTTCGACCTCAAAAAAGAAGGCATCTTGCACATCTACCGCGACAAAAAAGGGTTCGACCACGCCGGTGAAGTGAGCAAGATGTTGGCCCAAGGCGGTTTGCCGCGCCGTGCCGTCACGCCAAGCGAAATGAAGGCGATCGAGCCCACGCTGGCCGGCACTTATTACGGCGGTTACTTCACCGAGAGCGATTCCACCGGCGACATTCACAAGTTCACCACGGGCATGGCGCGAGCCGCTGAGCGCCTGGGTGTGCAGTGCTTGTACGGTCAAGACGTGTTGTCCCTGCACAGTGATGGCACCAAGGCCGAAGTGACCGTGGCTGATCGTGCGGCTGAAGGCGACGGTCTTGTCACGCACCAGTTTGATGGGCTGGTGGTGTGCGCTGGGGTCGAGAGCCGCAGCTTTGCCGCGCAACTGGGCGATCGGGTCAACATCTACCCGGTGAAGGGTTACTCCATTACGGTCAATCTGCCGGACGCACAAAGCCAGTCGGCGGCCCCCATGGTGAGCCTGCTGGACGACGAGACCAAGCTCGTCACAAGCCGTTTGGGAGTGGACCGTTTCCGTGTGGCAGGTACCGCTGAATTCAACGGCTACAACAAAGACATTCGCGCTGACCGCATCCGACCCCTCATTGCGTGGGTGAACCAGTGCTTCCCCGGTATCAACACCCGCCAAGTCGTGCCCTGGGCTGGCCTGCGCCCCATGATGCCCAACATGATGCCGCGCGTGGGCCGGGGTCAATTAGCCAACGTGTTCTACAACACCGGCCATGGTCATTTGGGTTGGACGCTGTCAGCGGTGACGGCGGATATGGTGGGGGGTGTGGTGCATGACACCTTCAAGCCCGGCGTACGGGTGGCCGCAGGCAAACCAGAACCGGTTTTGCAGGCCTGAGAATGCGCGCTGCGGGTCCTGTAAGTACTGTGTGGCCGTCGGTCTGAAGAAGACGATTGCCCTGTATGGCGCGGCTTCAGGACCGCGGCACGCTGGATGCACAAAAGGCCTAGGGCATATTCAGCCTGGACAACCCGCACAGACGTGGCCCGTTAACCCTGCCAATTGTGGGGTAGCCTGTGCATAACCCCGGGGACAAACCCACCAAGGCGCATTTTCAGGGCCCTGGCGGGTGATGCCCAAAGAACAGGCACCCCTCACCCCCTTCTTGCACCTCAATCCATGCCTTTGCTGCCTCGGCTGGCTTTGAGGTCGGATCGCTTGCTTTTGCTTTGCAGGCGTTGTTGAACCGAGCCGTAGCTGGGTTGGGTGGGTTTGCGTTTTTTCGGCGGCACGGCCACGCTGTTGACCAGTTCGTGCAAGCGCGAAAAGGCGTCCATGCGGTTCATGTCCTGGGTGCGGTAACGCTGCGCTTTGAGCACCAGCACCCCGTCTTGGGTGATGCGGCTGTCGCTCAAGGCCAGCAAGCGCGCTTTCACCGGCCCGGGCAAGGCCGAGTTGGGGATGTCAAAGCGCAATTGGATCGCACTGGACACCTTGTTGACGTTCTGCCCCCCAGGCCCTTGTGCACGAATGGCCGTGACTTCGACCTCGGATTCGGCAATGACGAGCGCAGTGACCAAGATAGACAGATTTAAAGTGAAGTGAACAGACGCTGACCCAGCGCCCAGCGTACACTGCTAGCCTCAACATTCAAAGGTGATGTCATGGCCAAAGGTCAACAAAAAACAAATAAAGAGGCCAAGAAGCCCAAAAAAGACACCTCTGCCCCGAAGCCACCGAGCGGCGGCGAGCCGGTGCGGCCGACGCAAACCACGACCATCATCCCACGCGGCAAAAAGCCAATTTGAGATTGTGGCCGCGTGCTTATTGCAGCGGCCCCTTGAGGCTTTCAAGCATGGGCAAGGCCATGACCTCAATGCCTTCGTCGAGCAAGGCTTCGGTTTCTTCACGCGTCACCTGACCTCGAATGCCGCGCCCCTGGGTTTCGCCGTAATGCATCTTGCGCGCTTCTTCAGCGAACTGTGTACCCACATCTTCAGTGTGCGCCATGACCTGGCGCACGGCGTGCATCAAAGCCGCTTGCATTTGTTGCATCACTGCAGGCTCGGCCGGACTGACGACAGCAGGCACATGGGTGGGCGCAACCTCGTGCCCCCCGCCAGTGGCTGGCGTCGTCGCCGGTACGTTGGCTGCAGGCGCTGAAGCGCCCAAATTCAAACGCGGTGCAGAAGGCAGTTTGACAATCTGGGCATCGCCACACATCGGACAAGCCACCAAGCCACGTGCGCGTTGCGACTGGTAGTCCTCTTCAGAACCAAACCAGCCCTCAAAGCCATGGGCTTGTGCACACTGAAGGCTCAAGACTTTCATGCGCTGACCTGCGGGGTTTGCCACACCAAAGGCCAAGTGGCTGATGGACCGTGGGTGTTTTGCCACCACAGCGCGCCGGCCAGTGTTTTGGCATCGGTCACCTGGCCGTTCATGCACCATTGCATCAGGTCTTCAGGGTTGACACTGATCACATCCAAAAACTCACCCGCATCCAATGCGCGCGGGCCAGGCTGGAGTCCTTTGGCAAACCAAATCTCAATGCTTTCGGTCGAGTACGCAATCACCGGGTGCGTCACGCCCGCCTTCGCCCATTCGCTGGCGGTGTACCCGGTTTCCTCGCGCAATTCACGTTGCGCAGTCAGCCAAGTGTCTTCACCGGGATCGATTTTGCCAGCAGGAAACTCCACCATCACTTGCCCGACGGGGTAGCGGTACTGGCGCTCCATCACCAACTGTGTGCGCCCGTCCGGCAACTCCATCACAGGGATCACCATCACAGCGCCAGGGTGCACGAAGTATTCGCGCTTGGAGGTTCGACCATTCGGCAAACGAACCGTGTCTCGAAAGGCATGCAGGAAGTGGCCGCGCAAAATTTCTTCAGTCCCCTCACGCACTTCGAGCAAATGGCGGTCAGCCTCGGCGACGGTAGGCACGATGGGTTTCACGTCAATCGCGGTGTTTGAGCAGGTAGCGAAAGACGAACCCGGGGAACGCCAAGGTGATGAACAGCGTGCCCGTCACCGCGTAAAACTCCCAGCCTTGGGGGGCGATTTGACCCAAGTTGTTTTCCAAGGCCAAGGCCACTGCACCGACAAAGAAGTAGGCCACCACCAACTCAATCAGCCGCAACCCCAAGGACTTGCGCGCAGGACGCGGTCCCCACACAGCCAGGCGTTGACTGAGGAATGGGGCATTGGCGGCCAGCAAGGCAAGCACGATGACACCGTAGGTCGAAGCAACTGGCGTTGAGATCACAGCCGTTAATTCGCCAACATTTGCGCAATCGCCCGCGCGCACAAAGTCATCAAGGCGCCCGGCACGATGCCCAAGACCAGTACCAGCAAACCGTTGAGTGACAAGACCACGCGCACATCGGCCGCGGCAGCCACCGTGGTGGCGGTCACAGGCTCATCAAAGTACATGACCTTGACCACGCGCAGATAGTAGAAAGCACCGATCAGCGACATGATCACGGCGAACACGGCCAAGGCAATGGCATAGGCCTGACCCGAGGCAATCAGCGCTTGCAAGACCGACAGCTTGGCGTAAAAACCCACCAAGGGCGGGATGCCAGCCAGGGAGAACATGCAAATGGCCATCACCCCAGCGTACAAGGGGCTGCGGTGGTTGAGGCCCGCCAAATCGGTGATGTCTTCGCTCTCAAAGCCTTGTCGCGCCAGGAGCAAGATGATGCCAAAACTGGCCAAGGTGGTCAGCACATAACCGATCACATAAAACATGGCCGAGCTGTAGGCATTGGCCGCATGGTCGGCATTGCCACTGACCACACCGGCGATCAAACCGATCAAGACAAAACCCATTTGCGCAATCGTCGAATACGCCAGCATGCGCTTGAGGTTGGTTTGGGCGATGGCGGCGAAGTTACCCACCAGCAAAGAAGCCACCGCAAGCAAAGCCAGCATTTGCTGCCAGTCCACCGCCAAAGGCAACAAGCCTTCGACCAGAACCCGGATCACCAGGGCAAAAGCGGCCAGCTTGGGGGCGCCGGCAATCATCAAAGTGGCGGCGGTGGGCGCGCCTTGGTAGACGTCTGGAATCCACATGTGGAAAGGCACCACGCCCAACTTGAAGGCCAAACCGGCGACGATGAAGACCAAACCAAAAACCAAAACTTGTTGTTTGATCTGACCGGAGGCGAGGGCTTTGAAAATCGCGCTCAAATCCAGACTGCCTGTCGCACCGTACAGCATGGAGATGCCGTAGAGCAAAAAGCCCGAGGCCATGGCGCCGAGCACAAAGTACTTCATGGCCGCTTCAGTGGCGTTGGCGTTGTCACGCCGCAAAGCCACCAGGGCGTAGCTGGACAGGGTCAGCAATTCCAGCCCCAGGTACAGCACCAAAAAGTTTTGTCCCGAAATCATCACGCTCATGCCGAGCAGCGCGAACATGGACAGGGTGAACATTTCGCCGCCGCGCAACATGTCGCGGTCGCCCGCATAGGGGCGCGAATACACCAAAGTGATCATCACCGCGATGGCCGAGAAGCACTTGAGCCAATGGCCCATCGGGTCGCTGACCACCAAGCGGCCAAAGCCATACAAGGTTTCGCCGCCATCGGCCTGCAGCGCATGCATCAGCGCCACCACGCCCAACGTGGCCAAGGTCAACACGTAAGTGGTGGTGCGCTGAGGGCTGGTCACGAACAGGTCGAGCAGCGCAATCGCGCAGGCCATGACCAGCAGCAGTACTTCAGGATAGATCGCCATCCAACTGGTTGCGTCAATCATGTGTGTTCTCTCAATTCTTAGAAATCAGCGCGAGCGTCAGGGACGGTCTTAAGGCAATTTGGACAAGGCGACATGCTTGAGCAAGTCGGCCACCGAGGCGTCCATCACATCCGTGAAGGGGCGTGGGTAAATACCCATGTACAGCACAGCCACAGCCAACAGCGCCAGCATGATGAACTCGCGGGCGTTGATGTCTTTGAGCGCCTTGACATGGTCGTTGGCCGGTGCGCCCAGGTACACGCGCTTGAACATCCACAAGGTGTAGGCCGCGCCAAAAATCAGGGCCGATGCAGCCAGCAGGCCGACCACGAAGTTGAACTTCACTGCGCCCAAAATCACCATCCACTCGCCGACAAATCCAGCCGTGCCGGGCAAGCCGCAATTGGCCATGGCAAACAGCAAGGCAAAGGCGGCGAACTTGGGCATGGTGTTGACCACGCCGCCATAGCTGGCGATCTCACGCGAATGCACCCGGTCGTACAAGACACCAATCGACAAGAACATGGCCGCTGAAACGAAACCGTGGGCAATCATTTGCACAATCGCACCCGACACGCCCAGCGGGTTGAAGATGAAAAAGCCCAAGGTCACAAAACCCATGTGCGCCACCGACGAATAGGCCACCAGCTTTTTCATGTCCTGCTGAACCATCGCCACCAGACCGACGTAGATGACGGCGACCAGTGACAAAACAATGATCAAACCGCCCCACTCGCGCGCGGCATCGGGCGCAATCGGCATGGAGAAACGCAAGAAACCATAAGCACCCAATTTCAGCATGATGGCCGCCAGCACAGCGGAGCCGCCGGTGGGGGCTTCCACGTGCACATCCGGCAACCAGGTGTGCACCGGCCACATCGGCACTTTCACCGCAAACGCGGCAAAGAAAGCAAAGAACAACAAGTTTTGCGCGGTGGCCGACAAAGGCAAATGGTGCCAAGTGGCGAGATCAAAGCTGCCACCGGACTGGGTGTACAAATAAATCAAGGCCACCAAGGTGAGCAAGGAGCCCAGCAAGGTGTACAGGAAGAACTTGAAGGCGGCGTAAATTTTGTTCGGACCACCCCAAATGCCGATGATCAGGTACATCGGAATCAGCGTGGCTTCAAAGAAGACGTAGAACAACAGGCCGTCTAAAGCGCTGAACACGCCAATCATCAATCCCGACAGGATCAAAAAGGCGGCCATGTACTGGTTGACTTTGCGGGTGATGACCTCCCAACCCGCAATCACCACGATCACGTTGATGAAGGCGGTCAGCAGCACCAACCACAGCGAAATACCGTCCAAACCCAGGTGGTAATTCACATTGAAGCGTTCAATCCAAGGCGCTTTTTCGACGAACTGCATCGCCGACGTGCCCAGCTGAAAGCCGCTGTACAGGGGCAGTGTGATCAAGAAACTGATCAAGGCACCGATCAGCGCAAACCAGCGCACCACGCGCGCTTGGTCATCACGGCCAATGGCCAATAACACGACACCAAACGCGATGGGCGTCCAGATGGCAAGGCTCAACAATCCCATTTTTCTTTTCCCTTACTTGTTGAGCCAGACGAAGTACGTCATCAACACAAAAACACCCAAGATCATGACCAAGGCGTAGTGGTACAAATAACCGGATTGGAACTTGCGCACCTGACCGGAGACCCATCCCACCAACTTCCAAGAACCGTTGACCATCAGGCCGTCAATCAAGGCACGGTCGCCCACTTTCCACAAGCCAGTGCCCAAGGCACGGGCACCGCGCGCCAATATGTTCTCGTTGAACCAGTCCAAGAAATACTTGTTTTCCAAGACCACGATTAGGGGCTTGAGCATGCGCGCCAAGGCCGCCGGCACCGCCGGGTTGACCATGTACATATACCAAGCGGTCACGACCCCCGCCAAGGCCAACCAGAAAGGTGCCGAGCTCAAAGCATGCAGCGCCATGGCCGCCGGGCCGTGGAAAGCATGGGCCAACTCTTCCATCACGGGATGCTTTTCGGCGTTCACGAAAATCGCACCTTGGAAGAAATCGCCAAACAGCATGGGCGTGATGGTCATGAAGCCGATCACGACAGAAGGAATGGCCAACAGCACCAAGGGCACTGTCACCACCCAAGGCGACTCATGGGGTTCATGGTGTGGGGCATGACCATGGTCATCGTGGTGGGCGTCATGCGGGTCTGCGTGGTGCGCATCGGGATTTTGGTCATAACGCTCTTGGCCGTGGAAGACCAAGAAGTACATGCGAAATGAATAGAAGGCTGTGACAAACACACCGGCCAAGACGGCAAAATGCGCAAACCCAGCCGCTGGCAAATGGCTTTCGGCCACGGCCTCGATGATGCTGTCTTTGGAGTAGAAACCGGCAAAGAATGGCGTGCCGATCAAAGCCAAAGAACCCAAGAGCGAGGTGATCCAGGTAATCGGCATGTACTTGCG
>CANGEE010000097.1 GCA_947452635.1 Comamonadaceae bacterium
AACCAACTCTTGCACCACGGTCATGCGGTCGTGGTCACGCCCGCCGTAGGTGACGCCATCGACCGCAATCAAGACCTTGGGCTCGATTTGTTTGAAACGGTCTAACACGGCCAGCGTGCCCATGTCGGGCGCGCAAATGCTCCACACCCCGCCCACACTGACCGTCGCCAAAAAAGCCACCATGGCCTCGGGGATGTTGGGCAAGTAAGCCGCCACGCGGTCACCCGGTTGCACGCCTTGGGCTTTCAAATGCAGCGCCATGGACGCGACCTGGCGGCGCAGTTCGGGCCAAGACATTTCGCGGTGCTGGCCTTTTTCATTGCGGCAAATCAGCGCCATGAAACCGGCCTGATCGGCAGGCTTCACATGGCGCAGCACTTGTTGGGCGTAATTAATCTGCGCGCCTGGAAACCAGATGCCACCGGGCATGGCGTTTTTGGCCAGCACCTGGGTGTGCGGTGTCGGCGACTGCATGTCAAAGTAGTCCCACATGCTTTGCCAAAACGCATCCAGGTCGGTGATCGACCATTGCCACAGGGCGTTGTAATTCTCAAATGCGAGGCCGCGGTGCTTCAGCAGCCAATCTTGATAAAGGCGAATTTGCGGCACAAACGGGGCAGCTTGAACGGCGGGTGCGGGTGGGGTGGTGCTGGCATTCATGCGTGCAAGGTTAGCAGTGGCACCGGTACGCTGTCATCCGGAAAACCCGCCAGCGATGCACCTTGGCGACAGGGCCATCTCAGCCCTGTGCCGGGGCTGCCGTCCACGCTATGACGAAGCCGCGTCGCTCGCCGCTTGCTTCATGCGCTGGCTTTTCCAGTAAACATCGTCGCCACCGTTCATGCGGTTGAGCACGCGGGCCAACACAAACATCAAATCTGACAACCGGTTCAGATACTGTTTAGGCGTTTCATTCAACGACTCTTCGTTGCCCAGCGCCACCGTGGCGCGCTCCGCGCGCCGCGCCACGGTGCGGCACACATGCGCCAGAGCGGCCGCGCGCGAGCCCGCCGGCAAAATGAACTCTTGCAGCTGGGGCAGTTGTGCGTTGTAGTGCGCCAAAGCTTCATCGAGCGCGGCCACCGCCTCGGCCTTGAGCAACTCAAAACCCGGTATGGACAACTCGCCACCCAGATTGAAGAGCTGGTGCTGCACCTCCACCAGCACATCGCGCACGTCGCCAGCCATGTCTTCGCACAGCAGCACGCCGATGTGGGAGTTGAGCTCATCCACCTCGCCCATGGCATGCACCCGCAAACTGTTTTTCGATACACGCTGGTTGTTGCCCAGGCCCGTGGTGCCGGCGTCACCGGTGCGGGTGGAAATTTGCGTCAAACGTTGGCCCATACATCCCTTCGGTTCATTCAGTTGCGTTAACCCCGATTGTGCTTGAGGTCGCGCACAGCGTAAACTTTGCCCTCGATGGCATCTTGCCCCACGGAGACCCTCCCCATGAACGCACCCACACAAGCCGCCCACCTGGCCCCCGAAGTCGCCCAACGCGCCGTACCGGAGGCCTTGATCGAGGCCTTGAAAGCCCGCTTTGGCGTCAACTGCTCGACCGCCCTGGTGGTGCGCGAACAGCATGGCCGTGACGAGTCGGCCTTCACCACCGTGCCGCCGCCTGCCGCCGTGGTGTTTGCCGAATCGACCCAAGACGTGTCCGACGCGGTGCGCCTGTGCGCCCAGTTTCAGGTGCCGGTGATTCCGTTTGGCGTGGGCTCGTCTTTAGAAGGCCATTTGCTGGCGGTGCAAGGCGGCGTCAGCATCGATTTGATGCGCATGAACAAGGTGCTGTCGATCAACCCCGAAGACCTGTTGGTGGTGGTGCAACCGGGCGTGACGCGCAAACAACTCAACGAAGAGATCAAATCCACCGGCCTGTTTTTCCCGATCGACCCGGGCGCGGACGCCACCATCGGCGGCATGAGCGCCACCCGCGCCAGCGGCACCAACGCCGTGCGCTACGGCACGATGCGCGAGAACGTGTTGGCGCTGGAGGTGGTGACCGCCAGCGGTGAGGTGATCCGCACCGGCACCCGGGCTAAAAAATCCAGCGCCGGCTACGACCTGACCCGCTTGATGGTGGGCAGCGAAGGCACGCTGGGCGTGATGACCGAAATCACCGTCAAGCTCTACCCCTTGCCGGAAGCCATCTCGGCGGCGATTTGCTCTTTCCCGAGCATCGAAGCGGCGGTGCGCGCGGTGATCAAAACCATTCAGCTGGGCGTACCGATTGCACGGGTCGAGTTGATCGACCACAACGCGGTGCGCATGGTCAATGCCTACGCCAAACTGGGTCTGCGCGAAGAGCCTTTGCTGCTGATGGAGTTCCACGGCTCGCCTGCGGGCGTGAAAGAGCAAGCCGAAACCGTGCAAGACATCGCCAGCGAATTTGGCGGCAACGCCTTTGAATGGGCCACCACGCCCGAGGAGCGCACACGTCTGTGGACGGCGCGCCACAACGCCTACTTTGCAGCACTGCAAAGTCGGCCCGGCTGCCGCGCCATCAGCACCGACACCTGCGTGCCCATCAGCCGCTTGGCCGACTGCTTGCTCGACTCGATCGCCGAGACCGATGCCAGTGGCATTCCGTATTTCTTGGTCGGCCATGTGGGCGACGGCAACTTCCACTTTGGCTATTTGATCGACCCGAACAACCCGCAAGAATGCGCCACTGCCGAGGCGCTGAACCAGCAGCTGGTGCACCGTGCTTTGCGGCTGGGTGGCACCTGCACCGGAGAGCACGGCATCGGCTTGCACAAAATGGACTTTTTGCGCACCGAAACCGGTGAAGGTGCGGTGGACATGATGCGCACCATCAAACGCGCGCTCGACCCCCACAACATCATGAACCCAGGCAAAATATTCTCCATGTGATGACGTTTGGGGAATACCGGCCCCGCGCGGCATGGATCTGCAGATCGCTCAGCCGCGCAGGCGATCAATCAAGCCGTTGAGCGCATCGAGCGAGCCAAACTGAATGGACAGCTCGCCCATTTCTTCGAACTTGCCGTGACGCTTGACGCGTTTTTTGATGCGCACTTCCACCTCGGCCATGAGCAAGTCGGCCAGTTCTTCTTCCACCCTGCGGATGTCGCGTGACTTTTCTTTTTGGGGTTTTTGCGGCACCAAATTGAATTCGGCGCTGAGCTTTTTCACCAGGCTTTCGGTCTCGCGCACCGACATTTTTTTGGCCGTGATTTGATTGGCTGCCGTGATTTGGGTGGCCCGGTCCAGCGCCAACAACGCGCGTGCGTGGCCCATGTCCAAATCGCCCGCCATCAACATGGTTTGCACCGGCTCGGCCAGGTTGAGCAAGCGCAGCAAATTACTGGCGGCGCTGCGCGAGCGGCCCACCGCCTGCGCTGCGGTTTCGTGGGTCAGGCCAAACTCTTTGATCAGGCGTTGCAAACCCTGCGCTTCTTCCAGGGGGTTCAAGTCTTCGCGCTGGATGTTTTCAATCAGCGCCATGGCGGCGGCAGCCTCGTTGGGCACGTCGCGCACCAGCACCGGCACCCGGTCCAGCCCCGCCAAGCGCGAAGCCCTGAAACGGCGCTCGCCGGCAATGATTTCGTACTTGCCGGCGTTGGGGCCCTCACTGAGCTGGCGCACCAAGATCGGCTGCATGATGCCTTGCGCCTTGATGGACTCGGCCAACTCGTACAAGGCGCCCTCGTCCATGCGGGTGCGAGGCTGGTACACCCCAGGCACCAAGGCGTCCAGCGCCAAGGTGGTGGAAATGCCGTCGTTGGCCGTGCCTGCGGCTTGGGTCGGCGCTTCTTGCACCTTGGGGCCCAGCAAGGCTTCGAGACCGCGGCCAAGGCCTTTGGGTTTTTTGGTGACCATGGTCAATCTTTCATGAGTTCATTGAGGAGCGCCAGGCCTTGTGGCCAGCCGCCCGGTGTCGATGGTGTTTGGATGTGCGCCGCAAGGCCCGCGTTCACCCATGGCGCCCCCCAGTCCAGCGCCCGTTCTTGAGCGCTGCTCAGGCCACCCTGGGCAAACTCTTCACAGCCCACCACCACCGCCTTGAAGGGCAGGCGCTGGCGTACCACCGAGGACCAACTGGGCAAGGCTTGTTTCAGCGCAGGCGTTTGCAGGTGGGGCGGGGACACCAGCAAGGCGGCCCGCACCCGCGCGGTCTGTTGGGAATGCGCCGCCCAGGCGGCAACCAGATGGCAGCCCAGGCCATGCGCCACCAGCACCACTTCTTCGGGGGCCTCGAGCACCGCTTCTTCCAGCCGCATCAGCCAATCGCCGCGCAGTGGCCGCAGCCAGTCGTGTTGTTCCACCACCGTAAAACCGCGATCAAGCACCCAAGGCATGGGCCCCTGCGCGGAGCCAGCGCCTCGCCAATCGGGTAAGACCAGAACGCGGGGCGATTTCATTTCACATTGTGGGAATGCGTGCAACCAATTCGTGGGCGAACTCGACAAAAGCCAGACTGCCCTTGGCCGCTGGATCGAAGACCACGCCGGGCAAGCCGTAGCTGGGGGCTTCGGCCAGTCGCACATTGCGCGGGATCACGGAGTTGAACACCTTGTCGCCGAAATGCGACTTGAGTTGGTCGCTCACTTGTTGCTGCAGGGTGATGCGTGGATCGAACATCACACGCAAGAGGCCGATGATTTTCAGGTCGCGGTTCAAGTTGGCGTGCACCTGCTTGATGGTGTTGACCAGGTCGGTCAGGCCCTCCAAGGCAAAGTACTCGCACTGCATCGGCACGATCACGCCATGGGCGCTACACAGCCCATTGAGGGTGAGCATGGACAAGGAAGGCGGGCAGTCGATCAGCACAAAATCAAAGTCGTTTTGCACCAAGGCCAAGGCCTGCTTCAGACGCTGGTCACGATGCGCCAACTCCACCAGCTCGACCTCAGCACCCGCCAATTCACGGTTTGCGCCGACGACGTGGTAGCCGCATTTGTCCGAAAAAATCGCTGCTTCTGTGATGCTGGCCGACTCCAAGAGCACGTCATACACCGTCAGCGCCAACTGGCGTTTGTCAATGCCCGAGCCCATGGTGGCATTGCCCTGCGGGTCCAGATCGACCAACAACACGCGCTGCCCAACCAGGGCCAGGCCCGCCGCCAAATTGACCGTGGTCGTGGTTTTGCCCACACCGCCTTTTTGGTTTGCCACACAGAAGATTTGAGCCATGAAGTAGCGTCCGTTTTATTTGGAAGTGACCAGCTTGATGCCAAAGCCAATGAGAAAGAGTCCGGCCAACTTTTCCAACCCGCGCACCACACGGGGGTTGGCACGCATGCGCTCGGCCAAATGGTGCGTCAACAAGGTCATGCCCAAACCATACAAAAAAGTCAGCGAGGCAATGGTGGCCGCCATGACCCCAAAACTGAGCCACCCCTGGTGATGTTGAGGGTCAACAAACAGAGGGAAGAAGGCCATGTAAAAAACAATGGCTTTGGGGTTGAGCAAGGTAATGGCCATGGCTTGCTGGAAATAATGGCGCGGGCGGATATTCAGAACCGGTGCATCTCCGGGTTGGGCAGACCACATTTTCCAGCCCAACCAAGCCAGGTAAGCGGCGCCCAGCCACTGAACCATTGAAAAGGCGGCGGGGTAGGTGGACAGAACCGCCGCGACACCGGCCACCGCCAACCACATCAACACCTGGTCCCCGGCGATCACGCCCATGGTTGCACCCAAGCCGCCCATGATGCCGCCCTTGCCCGTCGAGGTGATGAGCGCCAAATTGCCCGGGCCGGGAATGGCCAGAAACAAGATGATCGCGGCCACAAACGAACCGTAATCCGAAATACCGAAAAACATGCAATTTCTTTCAGCTGGAATGCATCGAGTGTACTTGATGCTTTTGTGCGCAAATTTACAGCGGGGCATCTGCCGCGCGCGGGCGCAGCCAGAGCATGCAGCGCTCGGCATCCAAGCCAGGCACCGCCAGTGGTTCCACGTGAAACACGTCCACCTCGTGGGGCAACTGGGCCATCTCCTCGACGGGCATTTTCCCCTTCATCGCCATCCAAACGCCGCCTTCAGCCAAGGCCGACAGAGACCACTGGGTGAAGTCGCGAAGAGAGGCAAAAGCACGCGAACAAACCACGTCATAAGGTGTTTGAACCGACTCGACTCTGGCGTGGAGCCCGTGCAAATTGGGCAAGCGCAACGAGGCCGCAACCTGCTGAATGAACGCTGCCTTTTTGCCCACGGTATCGACACAAGTCACTTGGATCTCGGGCTGGCAAATGGCCAGCACCACGCCCGGCAGACCACCACCCGAACCCACATCCAGCAGGCGAATAGGCCGGCCCGCGGTGTAACGCAACAACGGCGCCAGTGCAGACAAGCTGTCCAGGACATGGTGGGTCAACATGTCTTGGGGGTCGCGAACAGCGGTCAGGTTGTACACCCGGGTCCACTTCTGAATCAAGGCCATGTAGCCGAGCAGCTGTTGCTGCGTACCATCGCTCAACGCCAAGCCCAGCGCCTGAATGCCCGCCCGCAAGGGCGCGGCCAACGGATCCGTCATGCCACGCCCTCTTGCGCCGCGTCGACCTCCGAAACCTCGGATGCCGCCAACTTGAAACCCTTGACTCCGCCCTTTTTCAGGTGGATCAACAACAAAGAAATCGTCGCCGGCGTGATGCCCGAAATGCGTGAGGCCAAGCCGAGGGTTTCTGGCCGATGTTTGGCCAGCTTTTGGCGCGCCTCCATCGACAAGGCCGAAACCTGCAAATAGTCCAAATCGGCGGGTAATTTGAGTTTTTCGTAATGGCTGGCGCGCTCGACCTCTTCGATCTGCCGCCCGATGTAACCCGCATACTTGGCCGCAATTTCCACTTGTTCGGTCACTGCATCGAGATCGTCGCCCAAAGTTTCACGTGAAACATCGGCGCTGGCGTACCGCCCCTCACTCATGGTCATCAAATCGGCCAGGCCGACGCCGGGTCGGCGCAGCAGGTCAAACAGGTTGTACTCATGCTCAATCGCCTTGCCCAACACCCGGACCGACTCCTCAGCGGGCAGGATGCGCGGGCTCACCCAGGTAGACTTCAATCGCTCTGTTTCACGTGAAACAGCATCACGCTTGCGGCTGAAAGCGTCCCAGCGCGCATCGTCCACCAAGCCCATTTGGCGACCCGCTTCGGTCAGGCGCATGTCGGCGTTGTCTTCCCGCAACTGCAAACGGAACTCGGCGCGGCTGGTGAACATGCGGTACGGCTCGGTCACGCCTTTGCTGATGAGGTCGTCTACCAACACGCCCATATAAGCTTGGTCGCGCGCAGGCAACCAAGGCGCATCGCCCCGGCACTGCAACGCCGCGTTCACCCCGGCGAACAGGCCTTGGGCCGCGGCCTCTTCGTAACCGGTGGTGCCGTTGATTTGCCCGGCAAAGAACAGGCCTTGGATTTGCCGTGTTTCAAAGCTGCTTTTGAGTGAGCGCGGGTCGAAGTAGTCGTACTCAATCGCATAGCCGGGTCGCAGGATATGCGCGTTTTCCAAGCCCTTCATGGAGCGGACCAGTTGGTATTGGATGTCAAACGGCAAGCTGGTGGAGATGCCGTTGGGGTAGTACTCGTGCGTGGTCAGCCCCTCGGGCTCCAAAAAAATCTGGTGACTGTCTTTGTCTGCAAAGCGGTTGATCTTGTCTTCGACGCTGGGGCAGTAGCGCGGCCCCACGCCTTCGATCTTGCCGGTGAACATCGGACTGCGGTCAAAACCAGAGCGAATGATGTCATGGGTGCGCTCATTGGTGTGGGTGATCCAGCAGGGCATGTGTTGGGGGTGCAGGCTGGCTTTGCCCATGAAGCTGAACACCGGCACGCCCGCGTCGGGATTCAAGCCGCCGGGCACACCGTCGCCAGGTTGTTCGGCGCATCGGCTGAAATCGATGGAGCGCCCGTCAAGCCGAGGTGGCGTGCCGGTTTTGAGCCGGCCTTGCGGCAGTTGCAGCTCTTTCAATCGCGCCGACAAACTCACGGCCGGTGGATCGCCCGCGCGGCCGGCGGCATAGTTTTGC
The DNA here is from genome assembly GCA_947452635.1 of Comamonadaceae bacterium. Lineage (GTDB taxonomy): Bacteria > Pseudomonadota > Gammaproteobacteria > Burkholderiales > Burkholderiaceae_C > Limnohabitans_A. Next base: position 8,003 of record CANGEE010000097.1, read on the forward strand.
AAACCCACATGGATTTTGCCATCCAGAAAAGTCCCGGCGGTCAGAACCACGGTACGCGAGCGAAAACGAATACCCACCTGTGTGACCGCGCCCACCACCCGGTCACCCTCGACCATCAAGTCGTCCACCGCCTGTTGAAACAACCATAAATTGGCTTGGTTTTCCAAGCGATGGCGAATGGCCGCTTTGTACAAAATACGGTCGGCCTGGGCCCGCGTGGCGCGCACGGCAGGGCCTTTGGAGCTGTTGAGAATACGAAACTGAATCCCGCTTTCGTCGGTCGCCAAGGCCATGGCGCCGCCCAAAGCATCCACCTCTTTGACCAAATGCCCTTTGCCAATGCCACCAATCGACGGATTGCAACTCATCTGGCCCAGGGTTTCGATGTTGTGAGACAGCAGCAAAGTTTTACAACCCATGCGCGCCGCAGCCAAAGCCGCCTCGGTGCCCGCATGGCCGCCGCCGACCACGATCACGTCGAATTCTTCAGGGTAAAGCATGGATGGTTCCAACAGACTGGGCGCGCAGCGCCCGAACGCCGCGCTGCGCCAGCACGGTCGAGATGGGCTTGATTTTACAATCAGCCCACCCTCTCACGGCAAGCACAGAAAGAGCGCGCTGAAGCCGGGTCCTGGTTATTCATTTATTGCATAACCATCCGGGTGGGGCCATGGGCCCAGCCTGCGCTGCGGTCAACGGTTAGCATGCGGCATGGCTTTTTCTTGCCGCACCGCTTGCGGTGCCTGTTGCATCGCGCCCTCCATCAGCTCGCCCATTCCTGGCATGCCTTGGGGCAAGCCCGCGGGCGTGCGCTGCATCCAGTTGGGCGCCGACCTGCGCTGTTTGGTTTTTGGCCAGCCGGAAAGGCCCGCCGTGTGCGGGCAACTGCAACCGCACCCCGAAATGTGCGGCGCGCGAGACGATGGCGGCCAGCACGCCCGGCTGTACCTTGCGCGACTGGAAAAGCTCACCGCACCCGATTAAGCTCAAAGCCCCATCCAAGGAGACGCCACCATGAGCCTGAACATTCCCAGCGTGAAATCCAAAGTCCATGCCGACGAGTGGCAATTGCGTTGCGATCTGGCCGCGTGTTACCGCCTGGTCGCCTTGTACGGCTGGAGCGATCTGGTCTTCACCCACATCAGCGCCAAATTACCGCACAGCGTGGCCGGCGACGGCCATCAGTTCTTGATCAACCCCTATGGCCTGATGTTTGACGAAATCACCGCCTCCAGCCTGGTCAAGGTGGACATGCAGTGCAACAAGCTGGACGACAACCCTTTCCCGGTCAACCCCGCCGGCTTTGTGATTCACAGCGCGGTCCATGAGGCGCGCGAAGACGCCGGCTGCGTGCTGCACACCCACACCCGTGCGGGCGTGGCGGTGAGCGCGCAATCCCACGGCATCTTGCCCATCAGCCAACAAAGCACGTTTGTGCTGGCCTCCCTGGCCTACCACGGCTACGAAGGGGTGGCGATTCGCGACGACGAAAAAGCGCGCTTGCAGGCCGATCTGGGCCACGCCAACTACCTGATGCTGCGCAACCACGGCTTGCTCACCGTGGGCAAAACCATTGCCGACGCCTTCTTGTCCATGTACACCTTTGAAAACACCTGCCGCATCCAAGTCGATGCCCTGGCCGGTCAGCAAGGTGCCAGCAGCTTGACCGCGGTCGACCCACAAATTGTGGAGGGCGTGGCCACCTCGATGCGGGTACAAACCGGCGGCCTGGGCGGTCAATTTGTGTGGCCGTCCCTGCTGCGCAAACTGCAACGCGAAAACAGCGACTTCGCCACCTGAAACCCAGACCCATGAAAAACCTGTTTGAACCCTGCCACGTTGGCGCCATGGCCTTGGCCAACCGCGTCGTGATGGCCCC
>CANGEE010000098.1 GCA_947452635.1 Comamonadaceae bacterium
CATTCGGTGCCGTTTTCAGTCCAGCTCAGGCTGGCTGGAGCGAAGTCGGGGGCAGACTTGGCGGTGGATGTCGACGCTGAAAGAGAAGGAGGATTCATTGACCCATCATAAGGGGCGATGCGACGGCGCCTGCGCCGCGCCACAAGCCGTGCTGCTCAACCCCTGCGCAGGGGTGCTCATGGCTAGAATGAAGTCACGCCACCACCCCGCCATGAACCCCAACCCCAACCCCAGCCCCATGCCCTCAGATCGCATTTACAAAATTCCGCAGTCGGTGTTGGTGGTGATACACACCCCTGCCTTGGAGGTATTGCTGATTCGCCGCACCGACATGGGGACGTGGCAATCGGTCACCGGCAGCAAGGATGCAGAGCATGAAGACTGGCACAGCACGGCGGTGCGCGAGGTGCACGAAGAAACCGGTATCGATGCCTTGCATGCAGACTGCCAATTGCAAGACTGGGGTCTGGAAAACGTCTACGCGATTTACCCCGAGTGGCGTTGGCGTTATGCCCCCCATGTGGTGCACAACACCGAGCGCGTGTTTGGTTTGCGCGTGCCCACCGCGCAAGCGGTGAAGTTGCATGACAAAGAGCACACGGCCTGGCAATGGTTGCCTTGGCAAGAAGCGGCGGACCATTGTTTCTCAGCCTCCAATGCCGAGGCGATTTTGATGTTACCGCGCTATTTGACCTAAGGCGCGGCATGCCTGTTGCGCACCCGCATTTCCCCATGCAGACGTTTCGTGTCGCCACCTACAACATCCACAAAGGGGTGCAAGGGCTGGGGCCTGTGCGCCGCCTGGAAATTCACAACATCGGCCACGCCATCGAGCAACTGGATGCCGATGTGGTCTGTTTGCAAGAAGTCCGCAAAGGCCACCGCAAGGAAGAAAAATACTTCAAACGCTGGCCCGAGTTGCCTCAGGCTGATTTTCTGGCCCCAGAGGGCTATGAGGCGATTTACAAAACCAATGCCGTGACTGCGCACGGCGAACACGGCAACGCCTTGTTGTCGCGCTGGCCGGTGCTGATGCATCAGCACGAAGACATGTCCGATCACCGCTTGGAGCAGCGCGGTTTGCTGCATGTGCAGGTGCAAGTGCAAGACCGCATGGTGCATGTGATCGTGGTGCATCTGGGCTTGATCCCGGCCAGCCGGATTCGGCAGATCACCCAAGTGCTGGCCTTTATTCAACGCGAAATCCCGGACGAGGCCCCGGTGTTGGTGGCGGGTGACTTCAATGACTGGGGCAGCCGAGTTGGCAAGATGATGCAGGCTGCAGGACTGCATGAATGGCAGCAGCCTCGGGCCTGGACCTATCCGTCGCGCTTGCCGATTGTCCAGCTCGATCACGTGTATGCGCGCGGCTTGCGGCCCACCGGGCTGATGGTGCCGCATGGCCGAATTTGGCGGCAGATGTCTGACCATTTGCCTTTGCTGGCCGAGTTTCAGTGGGACTGATCAGCTGATGCGCCCGGGCCATTCCAGTCATGTCATTCGCGATGGCCATCACATCCGTTTGCTCGAAGGCGGCAAAGAGTATTTCGCGGCGCTGATGGTTGCGGTTGACCGTGCCCGCTCCCAAGTGCATTTGGAAACCTATATTTTTGATTTTTATGGCGTTGGCGCCGAAGTGGCTGAAAGCTTGATCCGCGCCGCCCAGCGTGGGGTGCGCGTGTGGGTGGTGGTGGACGGCGTGGGCTCAGGCCCATTGGCCGAGCATTGGCGTCAGCGCTTTGCGCAGGCCGGTGTCGACTGGCGGGTGTATTCGCCGTTGGGCTCACTGGGTTTGTTGATCCCGAGTCGCTGGCGTCGCCTGCACCGCAAATTGTGTGTGGTGGATGGGCAGTTGGCGTTTTGCGGCGGCATCAACATCTTGGATGACTGGTACGACCCCCACCATGGGACCTTGGAGAAACCGCGATTGGATTTTGCGGTGAGCGCCACCGGCGCACTGGTGCAGCAGGTGCAAGAGACCACCGCCCAATTGTGGTGGCGCATCCAGGCGGTGCGCCATGCGCGTCAGCGGCATTTCCCCGAGGCCTTCAGTTCATTCAAAGCGGCCGGCCTGCACTTGCCTTGGACCGAGCCTGACTTGGATGCGGCGGCCCCACACAGGTTGGCGCGAGCGGGCTTGTTGCTGCGTGACAACTGGCGCCATCGGGGTCAGATTGAGAAAGCGTATTGCAAAGCCATTGGTTTGGCTCGGCATGAAATCGTGATCGCCAACGCCTATTTTGTGCCCGGGCGCAAGGTCAGGCGGGCCCTGGTCCACGCCGCCAGCCGAGGTGTGCGGGTGCGCTTGTTGTTGCAAGGGCGCTATGAGTCCTTCATGAAATTCCATGTGTTCCGCCCGGTCTACAGTGCCTTGCTGTCGGCAGGCGTCGAAATTCATGAATACACCGCCAGCTTTTTGCATGCCAAAGTGGCGGTGATCGATGCCCACCATGACCGACCCTGGGCCACGGTCGGCTCGTCCAATCTAGACCCGCTGAGTTTGTTGATGGCCCGCGAAGCCAATGTGGTGGTGGCCGATGGGCCTTTTGCCCAACAGTTGCATGCGCGTTTGCTGCAGGCCATGGCCCACGAAAGCACGCCCATTGAGGCCTCGGTGTTTGCCCGCCGGCCTCGTTTGCAGCGGCTGCTTGATTGGGCTGCGTATAGCTTGATGCGTTTGGCTTTGATTTTGACCGGCAAACGCTACTGAGATGGGACTGTCCTGGGGATGGCCCCCAACCCCCAGGGTACTCTCAATCGCTGGTAGGATGCAGCCCATGTTCAAGAATCTGCCTACGCCATGAAAGCCTCACAAGCCGTCTCTTCGCAAGACCATGGCACGCCCATGTCGGTCAAGATCCGTGAGCGGGTGGTGGCTGCGCGCAAGCGTTACAACGCCAATGACAACATCGCCGACTTTATTCATCCGGGTGAGTTGGACCTGTTGCTGGACGAAGTGACAGAGAAGATGAAAGGCGTGCTCGACAGCATGGTGATCGACACCGAGCACGATCACAACACCCACAACACAGCCCGACGCGTGGCCAAGATGTACCTCAAAGAGGTCTTCAAGGGCCGCTATGTGACGGCCCCCGACATCACCGAATTCCCCAATGCAGAGCATCTCAATGAGCTGATGATTGTCGGCCCCATCACCGTGCGCAGTGCTTGCAGCCACCACCTGTGCCCGGTGATCGGCAAGGTCTGGATTGGCGTTTTGCCCAACGAGCACACCAATGTGATTGGCCTGTCTAAATATGCGCGGCTGGCCGAATGGATCATGGGCCGCCCGCAAATTCAAGAAGAAGCGGTGGTGCAGTTGGCCGACTTGATCCAGCGCAAGACACAGCCCGACGGTTTGGCTATCGTCATGGAAGCCAGCCACTTTTGCATGGGCTGGCGCGGCGTGAAAGACATGGACAGCAAAATGATCAACTCGGTCATGCGCGGCGTGTTTTTGAAAGACGCCAATTTGCGCCGTGAATTTTTGGCCCTGATTCCCCGAAAGGATTGACCATGTTGGTACGCCTGCTGTATGCGAGTCGCGCTGTGGATGCGGGGCCCGAGACCATTGAAAATATTTTGGGCCAGTCGCGCCAATTCAACCCCAGTGGCGGCATCACGGGCATCTTGTGCTACGGCGGCGGTATTTTTCTGCAAGCCATCGAAGGCGGCCGCGGTGCGGTCAGCGAGTTGTACGCCCACATTCAAAAAGATCCGCGCCACAAAGACGTGGTGCTGCTGCACTACCAAGAAATTTCGGAGCGCCGGTACAGCGGCTGGACCATGGGCCAAGTCGACGTGACCCGGGTGAACACCAGCATCTTGCTCAAATACTCGGAGCGCGCGGAACTCGACCCCTACAGCGTATCGGGCGCGGTGTCCATGGCCCTGCTGGAAGAGTTGATGGCCACGGCCTCGATCATCGGCCGCTCCTGATCCTGTCATGTTGATCGGCTGCGACTTCACCAGCAGCCCGAGCCGGCGCAAATCGATTGTGCTGGCCCTTGGCGACGCGCAGCCAGGGCTGGTGCGCTTGCTGGCGCTGCAAACCTTCACAAGCTTGCCGCAATTTGGCCAATGGCTGGCCGAGCCTCGTGCCTGGGTGGGCGGTTTCGATTTGCCCTTTGGCTTGCCTCGCGAGTTGGTCACCACGTTGGGCTGGCCCCTGGAGTGGGCAGCCTGTATGCGGCATTACGCCAGTTTGAGCCGCGAGACCATCCGCCAAGAATTTGCGGCTTTTTGCAATGCGCGCCCTGTAGGCGGCAAATTTGCGCACCGGCAAACCGATGGCCCTGCGGGCTCAAGCCCGTCGATGAAATGGGTCAATCCACCGGTGGCCTTCATGCTGCATGCCGGTGTGCCCTTGCTGCTGGACGCGGGCGTGTCGCTGCCAGGGTTGCACCCGGGTGACCCCGACAAAGTGGCCCTAGAGGCCTACCCGGGCTTGCTGGCGCGCGAAATTTTGGGACCGCGCAGCTACAAGAGTGACGACAAAGCCAAACAAACGCCAGAACGACTGCTGGCTCGCAAAGATGTGCTCAGTGCACTGGAGCGCGGCCAGACCCGTTTGGGGCTGCGCTTGAAGTTGAGCACCCTCTTGTCGGAAAAACTGGTGCAAGACCCCTCGGGCGATGCACTGGACGCAGCCCTGTGCTTGATGCAAGCGGCGTGGGCCGCACAAGCGCATCAGAAAAACACCCACGCCCCAGGCTACGGCCTGCCTGACTTCGACCCCCTTGAGGGGTGGATCGTCAGCGCTTAACGCACGCTCCCCATCTTCATCCACGGCAACACCGCCCTGCAACAGGCGTCGGTGAGCGCACGCCTGTTTCTCAGATGTTTTTGTCAAAAATTGTTACTTAAACAATTTAATAAGAAATCAATTAGATTTTATTGTTTACAATATATTTGTATTTTGAGTACTTATAGTTTTCCTTTTCTTGGGTTTTACGAAGAAACGGACTGGCGAGGACCCCTTTGGAGCGTATTCATGAGTTTGACGACTTTTTTCGTGTTGTCCTTGGCGATAGCCGCTTGCGTCGGTTTGTTGGCATCGCTCTTATTGCGCGCATGGCTGAAAAAGCCGGAGCCACGCGAAGCCGATAAAAACGACGAGATGGAGCGCCCCGAGCCCAGCGACGGCCATGGAGCGTTGAAATGAAACGGTTGCTGCACCCATGGGAATGGGGACTGGTGTTGTGCGGGGCCTTTCCGATGGTGGTGGCGGCTGAGACAGAACCGCAGGAGATCTTGGAGCCTGCCTCTGTGCAGGTACCTTCGGTCGCTGCAGTGGATTCGTCATGGATCGAAATGTTCGGCGTGCGTTTGAGCACCGCCTCGCGTGATTTGATGCGACAGGCGTTGAAGACCCATGGGCTCAAGCCCATTCGAGAGGACGCACGTTACTGGGTGGACGTGTATGACGCCAAAGGATTGATTCCAGGCGCCTCACAGTTTTATATTGGCTACACAGCGGCCAACCAAAAATTAGCTTTCGCTGAGTACGCATTCCCCAGTTTCATGGACAGCCGTCACATGCTGCAAATTCTCACAAAGGTCACCGCCAAATACGGCCAACCTCACGAAACCGTGGGTGACTTGTCGATGGGCGCTTACACCGCCCGCTGGCGCATGACCGAAGGTCTGCTGATAGAGGTGGTCAGAGAGTGGCCCGAAACTTCGACTTACTTGAAGTTCACCAATCCTGCAGTCGATCGCGACATGAAGGCTGAGCTAGAACAAGAGTTGAGCGCGCGTGACAAAACCAAATTGGCCGAAGGGGCTTCAGCGCCAGCAAGGTGAGACCGCCACCGGCCTGTGCTCAGATGAGCGCAGCCCCTATGTCAGCGGGATCGTCGCGCAGCTGACCCAAAGCCTTGATGGCCTCTGCATCGGTCCTGTAAAGCCGCAGGAGCGGGCCCGGTTGCAGCTGCCCGGCTTTTTGCAGAGCGGTGAGCACGGGCAATTTGAGGCCACTGAGGTGCAAGGTGATGCCCTTGCGCATCAATTGCTGATGCAGTTGCCCAAAGGTCTCGATGCCGGTGACATCGATGCGGTTGATGGGGTGGGCAAACAGGCAGACATGTTGCACCGCGGGGTGTTGACTCAGGTGCTCCACGATGGCGCGTTCAAAGTCGCTGGCTGCGGCAAAGTCGAGTTCGGCGTCCATGCGCAAGGCGTACACATGGGGCGCCAGCGCAGGCAGTTGCAACAAGTTGCGGTCGCGCAAAGAGCCGTCCGGGTGTTGTCCGACTTCGATGATGCGGGGGTGCAGTCGGGTATGCAAGAAATGCGACAAACCTACCACCACGCCCGTCAGCACGCCCCAGTAAATGCGCGGCGCGGTCAGCAAGGTGATGGCAAAGGTGATGCCTGCGGTGAAGGTTTCGGCACGGTCCAATTGCCAAAGACGCAGAAACTGTCGGGGTTGGAAAAGACCCGACACCGCCACGATCACCGCGGCGGCCATCACTGCCTTGGGCACAAATTGCAAAGTGGGCATCAGCACCAGCAAAGCCAGCAGCACAAAGCCAATCGAAAACACCACCGCCCAACCCGAACGTGCCCCCGCATACAACATGAGGGCAGATCGGGAAAAGGAGGTGCTGGTGGGAAAGCTCCCCGAGAACGCCGCCGCCAGCTTGGCCAAGCCTTGGCTGAACAACTCGGTGTTGTCGTCCCAGCGTTGCCCATCGCGTTGGCATTCGATGCGGGCACTGGAGGCGGTTTCTAAAAAACTCACCAGGGCGATCACCATGGCTGGCACCCACAGTTGGTTCAGCAAAGTCCAACCGGGCCAATGCGGCCAGTACAGCGCTGGCAGGCCGGAGGGCAACAAGCCAATCACGCTGCCATGCGCTTCATAGCCAATGGCAAAGCCCAATACCGAGGCCGCGCCCATGACCAGCATGACGCCTGGCCAGCGCGGCAGCGTGCGGCGCAGCCACAGCAGCAGCAGCAGGCTGCCAAGGCCAAACCCGGCGGGCCATGCGCTGGCCCAGGCTGGCCAAGTGGCGACGGCGCTGTCCCACGAGGTCACCCCCAGCAAGGCCGGGATTTGTGAGGCCATGATCAGCAGCGCGGCTGCTTGGGTAAAGCCCATCATGATGGGCGAGCTGACCAGGTTGATCAACCAGCCGTAACGGCCCAGACCCAGTAACAACTGAAGGCCACCTGACAACAACGACAGCCACACCGCCAAAGACACCCATTCGGGCGACCCTGGCTCGGCCAGTCCCGTCAACGAGGCACCGATCAAGACGCAGGTCAAGGCGGCGGGCCCCACCGACAAACGGTTGGCACTGCCAAACAGCACCGCCAACAAGGCGGGCACCAAGCAGGTGTAAAGCCCAGTGACCAAGGGCATGCCAGCCAAGCCGGCATAGGCCACGGCCTGCGGAATCATCACCAGGGCCACCGTCAAGCCGGCCACCACTTCAGTGCGTGCCAACGCGGGTGTCAGCCGCGGCCATTGTTTGAAAGTCAAAAAACGTTGCAAAGAAAGCATGTTCGATTGTCGCCGCTGTGAAGACCCTGCGGATTACCGCTGGGGCATGTCTTTGACCGAGTAACCCAAGCTGATGGTGGCGTCGTCTGGAATGGCGGGCATGCTGGCGTTCCAGGCTTCCCAGTTCTCGCGCAGGGCCTGCAATTGGGCGGGCAGGCGGCCGCCCAAATTGGCGCGCTCACGCGCATCGGCGGGAATGTTGAACAGGTAGTCGTTGCCGTCCACCCGCAGGTATTTGTAGTCGCCCAGGCGCATGGCGCGTTGGCCCCGGTGGTTCATGCGCCAGTGCATGGGTCGTGCAAAGGTGTGGGCCGGGTTACGCAGCACTGGGACCAGCGAGACACCGTCCAGCGGGTAGTCCGGGTCGGGCGTGGCACCGCCCAGTGTCATCATCGTCGCCGACCAGTCCATGGTCATGCAATGCTGGGCGCTGACGCCACCGGGCGCGATGCCCGCGGGCCAGTGCGCAATCCACGGCACGCGAATGCCGCCCTCGGTCAAGTCCATCTTGCCGCCGACCAAAGGCCAGTTGTCGCTGAAGCGCTCGCCGCCGTTGTCGCTGGTGAAAACGATCAGCGTGTTGGCCAGTTGCCCGGTTTGCTTCAAAGCATCCACCACCCAACCGATGCCTTCGTCCATGTGGTGGATCATGCGCTGGTAGGTGTGGATGTTGCCGCCGTGCAAGTGAAACAGGTTGTCCTTGACCTCTTGCGCCAGCGCATGGTCTTCGCGTGTTTCCCAGGGCCAGTGCGGCGCGGTGTAGTGCAGGCTTAAAAAGAAGGGGTCGGTGGCCTGCGGCCCCTGCGCCATGCGCTGCACAAAGTCGACCGCGCGGCGTGAAATCAAATCGGTCAAATAGCCTTCGTGCGGCTGCTCTTCTTCGCCCACCCACAGGTCGTGCGCGCCGCTGGAGGCGCAGTGGGTGAAGTAGTCCACGCCGCCTGCCATGGGACCGAAAAATTCGTCATAGCCTGATCGCAGCGGCCCAAAGGTAGGCGGGTAGCCCAGATGCCATTTGCCGATCAAGGCGGTGCGGTAACCCGCCGCCTTGAGTTGCGAGGGCAGGGTGGGCTGCGCGGTGGGCAGGCCCAAGGTGGTGCTGTGCCGGGCTTTGCTGTTGATGGGCTCTTCGGCCGCGCCGCGCAAGCGGTACTGGTAACGCGCGGTCATCAAGGCAAAACGGGTGGGCGAGCACACCGGCGAGTTGGCGTAGCCGTCGGTGAACTTCAGGCCGTCGGCCGCCAGTTGATCGAGCACCGGCGAGACGGCACCGAACTGCGCGTCGCGGCCGCCGTAGCAGCCCAGGTCAGCGAAACCCAGGTCGTCGGCGACGATGAAGATGATGTTGGGGCGCGGTGCGCTAGAGGTGCTCATGGCTTTACTCGACTTTCATGCCGGTGGACTGGATGGTGCGGGCATAGCGCTGGGCCAAATCGCTCAAACGCTTGGCCGCATCGGCACCGGTCAGGCCTTCGTAAAACAAATCCATGCTGGCCAATTGGGCTTGGGTGTCGGGGCGTTTCAAGGCCTCGGTAAAGGCTTTTTGCAACACCTGCACCACCGGCTCCGGCGTGGCGGCGGGCACCATGGCGATGTACAGCACTTCCAGTTCCAAATCTTTCAGGCCCAACTCGCTCACCGTGGGCACCTCCGGCGCTGAGCGTGAACGCTGGCGGCTGGTCACCGCCAACGGTGTGATCTTGCCGGCCTTGACATGCGGCAGCATGCCAGGCGTGGCCAAGACCCCCGCGTCGACCTCTCCCGACAAGACGGCCAACACGGCCGGGGTATTGCCTTTGTAGGGCACATGCTGAATTTGGATGCCTGCCGCGTCCATGAAAATTTCGGCCGCCAAGTGGCCCGGGCTGCCGCTGCCGCCACTGCTGAAGTTCAGGCCCTTGGTTTTGCCCTGGGCGATCAGGTCCTTCATGCTTTTGAAGCCGGTGCCCGGGTTCGCGCCCACCAACAAGCCCGAGGACACCATCACCATGATGGGCTTGAAGTCGCTGGCTTTGAAGGGCATGCCTTTGTAGATGTACGGGTTGACAGTGAAGGCGGTGTCAATGCCAAACAACACGGTGTAGCCATCGGCCGGGCTTTTGGCCACGAAGTCAGCACCAATGTTGCCGCCCGCACCCGCTTTGTTTTCGGTCACCACCGGTTGTTTGAAAGCGGTGGTGATGGCCTCGCCTACGGTGCGCGCTAAAAAGTCAGACGGTCCGCCGGGTGGGAAATTGGTGACAAAACGGATGGGTTTGCTGGGGTAGGTTTGGGCTTGGGCGGTCGGCGCGCTCCATCCC
>CANGEE010000099.1 GCA_947452635.1 Comamonadaceae bacterium
ATTGCCCACTTGCCCTTGGCCACCGCCATGACGCTGAACTACATGAGTGGGATTTGGGTCGCTGTGTTTTTGATGGGTGGCACCTTGGTCATGGGCAAGCTGCAGGATGCCAGCAAACAAGGACCGATGGTGCTGACGCTGTTGGCGGGGTTTGCGGGTGTGGTCATGATCTTGCAACCCACCTTGGAACAAAACCAGGTGTTTGCGGGTTTGATCGGCTTGCTGTCGGGCCTGGTCTCGGCGCTGGCCTACATGCAGGTCGCAGCGCTGGGGCGCATGGGCGAACCCGAAACCCGCACCGTGTTTTACTTCTCCCTGGGCGCTGGTGTCACCGGCGCGGTGTGCATGCTGTTCACCGGTGTCCACGCCTGGGCCTGGCCGCAAGCCCTGTGGTTGCTGCCGATTGGCGTGTTGGCCGCCCTGGGCCAGTTGTGCATGACTCGCGCTTACACCAGCGGGGCCACCTTGGTGGTGGCCAATTTGCAGTATTCGGGCATTGTCTTTTCAGCCCTGTTTGGTTTATTTTTATTTGGCGACCTGCTGTCCGCCGTGGCTTGGGTGGGCATGGGCCTGATCATCGCCAGCGGCATCGCCGCCACCGCTTTGCGCAGCCGCTCGTTACCCCATGCCCCGGCCGAAGAACATTGACATTGACTAGGAGAATGGCCTTGTACACCACCCTCATTTCCGTCTCACAACTGCAGGCACTGCAAGCGCAAAAAGCCCCATTGATGGTGTTTGACTGCAGCGGCGACCTGATGAATCCAGCCAGTGCGGATGCGCTGTTCGCCCAAGTGCATATCGCCGGTGCGCAGCGTGCCCATCTGGACCTGCATCTGAGCACCCATGACGCCGCCTTGGCGGTCAATGGCGGACGCCACCCTTTGCCGTCACGCGAAACGGTGGCCGCATGGCTGGGCCGTCTGGGTTTTACCAACGCCATGCAAGCCGTGGTTTACGACCGCAATGGGGCCAACTACTGTGGCCGCTTGTGGTGGATGCTCAAGTGGTTGGGGCATGACGCGGTGGCGGTGCTGGACGGCGGTTTGCAAGCCTGGCAGGCGGCTGGCGGCGCGGTGACCAGCAGCGTCAGCAGCACCGCCGTGCAGATCGCAGCCACCTCGTTTCAGTTGCATCCGCCCTTGCGCGCACTGGTGCAGACCGCCGAGGTGTTGCAACAACTCGGGCGCGCCACGCAAACCCTGATCGACGCGCGTGCGGCAGCCCGTTACCGTGGCGAAGTCGAGCCACTGGACCCCATCGCAGGGCACATTCCAGGGGCCTTGAACCGCCCTTTCAGTGCCAACCTGAATGCGCAAGGCTTCTTTAAAAGCCCAGAAGAATTACGCGCTGAGTTTGCCAGCCTCTTGGCCGGGCGCGATCCTGCCACGGTGGTGCACCACTGCGGCAGCGGCGTGAGCGCCGTACCCAATGTGTTGGCCATGGAAATCGCAGGACTGGGTCCTAGCGCTTTGTATGCAGGCAGCTGGAGCGAGTGGAGCAACACACCGGGTCTGCCCTGTGCGAAAGGTTGATTCACTCGCCAAGTGAAGGGCTGTCGCCAGCGCTGGCCTGTAGGCGACATGCGCCGGCTGGCGCCGCCACAACCGGCCGATGTTCAGAACTCGCTCAATGCCCGTGGGTCAAGCTGCTCACCACCGTGACCATGCCAATGCCCACTGCCAGCCATGCAATTTGGGCAGCGGTCTCACGCGCTGACAAACGTTTTTGCAGTTGCGGAATCAGATCGGCCAGCGCCACGTAAATAAAGCTGCTGCTGGCCACCACCAGAAAATACGGCAACGCCGCCCGCAAAGTCTCCACCAGCACAAAGCCCACCGCCCCGCCCAAAGCGGTCACAGCCCCCGCCAAAGACACTTTGAGCACAGCCACCTGTTTGTGTCCCTGCGCTTGCCCCTGGCGCAGCACCGCCAAGTCCCCCATGTGGTGCGGCACCTCGTGCGCCAGCACAGCCAGTGCCGCAATCACGCCCAAGCGCAGATCGGCGATGAAAGCCGAGGCGATCAAAATCCCGTCACCAAAACAATGCACGCTGTCGCCGGCCAAAACGGCCCAACCACCGCTGGCGTGGGCAACGTGGGCTTGGTCATGCGCATGATCGTGGTGCGCGTGGCTGTGAGCGTGATCGTGGTGCGCGTGACCATGCGCTGCCCCATGCTCATGGCCGTGATGCCATAACTCGGCCTTGTCGAGCAAAAAGAAAAACACCAGTCCGAGCAGCAGTGTCAAAAACAAATCGTGCGGTGTTACCGCGCTCTCAAAGGCCTCGGGCAGCAAATGCATGAATGAAGTGGCCAATAAAGCGCCCGCCGCCAAACTCAGCATGTGCTGGGTGTAGCGGCTCATCACACCGTAACTGAGCCAAGCGGCCACCCACACACTGCCGATGCCGGCGGTCAAAGTGCCTAACAAAATAGCCAAAAAAATCATGGGTGACGAAGCGCCTTTTGCACAAGAGTGCGTCAGAGGTATTTTTGAAGCCAAGCTTGCAGCCGCGCCCAGCCGTCCAGCGCGGCGGCCTCGCGGTAGCTGGGGCGGTAGTCGGCATGAAAGGCGTGCGGCGCGTCAGGGTAGACCACCAAATTCGAGGCTTTGGCAGCGGCACCGCCTTGCGCCAAAGCCTGCTTCATTGTATCGACCGAGGCCAATGGGATGCCGGTGTCCGCTCCACCGTACAAACCCAGCACGGGGGCCTTCAAACTGGCCACCAATTCGACAGGGTGTTGCGGCGTCAAAGCCGTGTTTTGCCCCTGCAAACGCCCGTACCAAGCGATACCGGCTTTGACCCGGGGTTGGTGTGCGGCGTACAACCAGGTGATGCGACCTCCCCAGCAAAAACCGGTGATGGCCAAACGGCGGGTATCGCCACCGTTTTGGGCCGCCCAGGCCACGGTGGCGTCCAAATCGCTCATCACTTGGGCGTCGGGCACTTTGGCAATCACCTCGGACTGCAATTTGGCTATTTCGCCATAGGCTGAAGGGTCGCCTTGGCGCACAAAAAATTCGGGGGCGATGGCCAGGTAGCCCAGTCGCGCCAAGCGCCGCGTCACGTCAGCGATGTATTCGTGCACGCCAAAAATCTCAGAGATCACCAACACCACAGGCCAGGGCCCAGGGCCTGTGGGCGCGGATCGGTAGGCCGGCATTTTGAAGCCGTTCACATCCACCATGACCTCGCCGCTGACCAAGCCTTGGGCCGGTGTTTGGATCGCGGTTTGCGCCATGACCGGCATCGCCGCTGCGGCATAACCCACCCCGAGTGCGGCCTGCAGGGCCAAACGGCGCGAGGCACCCGCATGTTCGGCTGCCGTCGCTGGCGACACGTTCAAGAGGGCGTGGGTCTCTGAGTGGGCATGGGGCATGTGGTTCTCCGTGTTGGGTTTTCAAGCGTCTTCATGGGCAAGGGTCTGCAGGCAGCCATTATCTTTTTTATTCCAACCGGACCGCGTGACCGCGCCCACAAACCCTTACGCTTGGTTACAGGATCTGGGCCGCCTGTCATCCGCAAGAGCGCTTACACCGTTAATTCATGACCAGACTGAGGCACACGCCGCAATCCCATCGCCGAGAAAGGTCATCACCATGAACACCCTGCGCAGTCCTCTCATTGCCTTGACATTGTTTGCCGCCTTGACGGGCGCGACAGGCAGCGCCCAAGCCGATTTCCCTGGCCGGGGCGGCATCGCCATGCATGGTGGTGGCGGTCATGGCTTTGGCCCTGGGTTTCACCCGCACAACCATGGCGGTTACGGCGGTGGCTACCGAGGCGGTTGGGCCGCGCCCTTGTTGGGTGCTGCCCTCGTGGGCGGGGCCATTTACGCCACCCGGCCTGCACCCGTGGTGGTCCAGCCGCCCCCTGTGATCTACCAGCAGCCTGCGGTGATCACCGACCCCTCACGCGTCAGCTACTACTGCCAGCCTTACCAGCAGTACTACCCCCATGTGACGCAGTGCCCCAGCGCTTGGCAAATCGTGCCTTACTGAGCCTGCGCAACAGCTCGGGGTCAGATCAGGCGCTCAATGCGCCTGATCCCAGTTGGCGCCCACGCCCACTTCGGCCAACAAAGGCACGGCCAGGGCGGCCACCCCGGCCATCAGGCGCGGGATTTCCAGCTTCAACCAATCCACCTCGGCCTCGGGCACCTCAAACACCAATTCGTCGTGCACCTGCATGATCACCCGGGTTTGACGTTGCTGCGCGTCCAGCGCTTGTTGCACCGCCACCATGCTCAGCTTGATCAAGTCGGCTGCCGTGCCCTGCATGGGGGCGTTGATGGCCGCCCGCTCCGCGCCCGCCCGGCGCGGCCCATTGGGTGAGTTGATTTCAGGCAGGTACAAGCGTCGCCCCATCACCGTTTCCACATAGCCCTGGGTTTTGGCCTGCTGACGGGTGTCGTCCATGTACTGCTTGACGCCGGCGAAGCGCTCGAAATAACGGGTGATGTAGTTTTTGGCCGCCGTGTTGTCAATGCTGAGTGACTTGGCCAAGCCAAACGCGCTCATGCCGTAAATCAAGCCAAAGTTGATGGTCTTGGCATAGCGACGCTGCTCGCTGGAGACTTGGTCCACCGACACGCCAAACACTTCGGCCGCGGTGGCTTTGTGCACATCCAAGCCCTCATGAAAGGCGTGCAGCAATGCCGCGTCGTGGCTCAAATGCGCCATGATGCGCAGCTCGATCTGGCTGTAATCGGCACTGGCAATCACATGGCCGGGCGCAGCCACAAAGGCTTCACGCACCTTGCGCCCTTCGGCGGTGCGGATCGGGATATTTTGCAAGTTCGGTTCGTTGCTGGACAAACGCCCCGTCACCGCCACCGCTTGGGCGTAGTGGGTGTGCACGCGGCCGGTGCGTGGCAGTGCCATCTGCGCCAGCTTGTCGGTGTAAGTGCCTTTGAGTTTGGACAGGCTGCGGTGCTCCAAAATGCGCGCCGGCAGCGGGTAGTCTTCGGCCAGTTTTTCCAGCACTTCTTCGTCGGTGCTGCGTGCGCCGGTGGCGGTTTTTTTGATGACCGGCAAGCCCAGTTTGTCAAAGAAAATTTCACCCAATTGTTTCGGGCTGGCCAAGTTAAAGGGCTGGCCGGCGATGGCATAGGCCTCGGTTTCGAGTTGCACAATGCGCTGGCCCAAGGCAGCACTTTGGGCGGCCAGGGTTGGGCCATCGATCAGCACGCCGTTGCGTTCGATGCGAAACAGGGCTTCGCTGGTGGCGATTTCCAGCTCGTACACGGCGCGCAATTTAGCGTCTTGGGCGATGCGCGGCCACAGCGCCAAATGCACCTCCAAGGTTTGGTCAGCATCTTCGCAGGCATACTCTGCAGCACGCGCCACATCCACCTGGGTGAACGGGATTTGATGCGCCCCTTTGCCGCACAGGTCTTCGTAGGTCAAACCGGTGCGGCCCACATGGCGCAGAGCCAAACTGCTCAGGCCGTGGGGTTTGTGCACTTCCAGCACATAGCTTTGCAGCATGGTGTCGTGCGCGTAGCCGCGCACCTCAATGCCTTGGTTGGCCAGCACGTGCCGATCGTATTTGATGTTTTGACCCAGCTTGGCGCGACTGGCGTCTTCCAGCCAGGGCTTGAGTTTGGCCAGCACTTGGGCAAGTGGCAATTGCACAGGCGCGTCCGGCCCGCTGTGGGCCAGCGGAATATAGGCCGCCTCGCCGGGCTTCACACTCAGGCTGATGCCGACCAACTCGGCCTTCATCGCGTCCAGCGAGGTGGTTTCAGTGTCCAGCGCCACCAGCTCAGCCCCAGCCAAGCAGGCCAGCCAGTGGTCCAGCTGCGCCCAGGTGGTCACCGTTTCGTAATGCTTGTCCCGGTCCACCGCAGGGGCTGCTGGGGTATCGGCAAACAAATCGTCTTGGGGCACCACGGGTTTGCCGCTGCTGTGGCTGGCAGCAGGGGCGACGTCGCCACCACCCTGTCCGTGGCCGCGCGAGCGCACCAAGCCTTTGAAGCCGTATTGTTCATAAAAGGCCAGCAAATTGCTTTCATCCGGTTGGTGAAAGTGCAAATCCGTCAGCGCCGGCAATTGCGGCACCCAGGCCGTCAAATCGCAATCGGTTTTCATGGTCACCAAGCTGCGGCCGACTGGCAACCAAGCCACCGCTTGCCGCAAGTTTTCTCCCGCCACGCCTTTGATCTCGTCAGCGCGCGCCACAAGCTGGTCCAAAGAGCCGTATTCCAACAACCACTTGGCGGCGGTTTTGGGGCCTACTTTTTGCACGCCAGGCACGTTGTCCACCGTGTCGCCGACCAAGGTCTGATAGTCGATCATCAAGGACGGTGGCACGCCAAATTCAGCCGTCACCCCCGCCACATCGCGCTTTTTGCCGTTCATGGTGTCGATGATGGTGATGTGTTCGTTCACCAATTGGCTCAGGTCTTTGTCACCGCTGGACACCGTCACTTGCACGCCCTGCTGGGCGGCCACATGGGCCAAAGTGGCAATCACGTCATCGGCCTCGACACCGGGCACATCCAGCACCGGCCAGCCCATCAGGCGCACCAAGGCATGGATGGGCTCGATCTGCGCGCGCAAATCGTCCGGCATGGGGCTGCGGTTTTGTTTGTATTCGGGGTAAATGGCGTCGCGAAAGGTCGGGCCTTTGGCGTCAAAAACGCAGGCCGCAAAATCGGCCGGAAAGTCCTTGCGCAAGCGCTCCATCATGTTGATCATGCCGCGAATCGCGCCGGTGGCCGGGCTGGTCGGATCGCCGGGCACCGCCCGCAAATCGGGCATGGCATGAAAGGCGCGGTACAGGTAGCTGGAGCCGTCCACCAGCAGCAAGGTTTTTTTAGAAGTAGTGTTTTCGCTCATCCTGCCATTGTGCCCGGGCGCCAAGGGGTGTGAAGTCAGGCGCTGGCGCCAAAATGCACGGCTGGCGCCGCCTACAATGTCAGCTTTGTTCCTACCCGGGTCCCACAAGGGGCTTTTTGATTGCACCCATGGCGGTATTCACCGAAGTCACCCAGCCCCAAGCCGATGCGCTGATGCAAGCCCTCAATCTGGGGCCACTGACCGCACTGCGCGGCATTGAGGGCGGCATCGAAAACACCAATTACTTCGCCACCACCGACCAGGGCGAATTCGTGCTCACCCTGTTTGAGCGCTTGGGCTTTGAACAACTGCCCTTTTATTTGCACCTGATGAAGCATTTGGCCCAGCGCGGCATCTTGGTGCCCGACCCTGCGGCCAACCAGGGTGGTGACATCTTGCACACGGTGTGCGGCAAACCGGCGGCCGTGGTCAACAAATTGGCCGGCCAAAGCCAACTGGCGCCGCAAGCCGTGCATTGCGCGGCCGTGGGCGCGATGCTCGCCCGCATGCATCTGGCGGGGCAGGATTACAACCGCAGCCAGCCCAATTTGCGCGGTCTGCCTTGGTGGAACGAGACGGTGCCGGTGGTGCTGCCTTTTTTAACGCCTGAACAAGCCACCTTGATTCGCAGCGAGTTGGCGTTTCAAAACCACATCGCCGCCAGCAGCGCTTATGCCGCCCTGCCTCGCGGCCCGGTGCATGCCGATTTGTTTCGCGACAACGTGATGTTTGACGGCGAGCAACTCACCGGCTTTTTTGACTTTTACTTTGCCGGGGTGGACAGCTGGTTGTTTGACTTGGCCGTGTGCCTGAACGACTGGTGTATCGATCTGCAAAGCGGCGCGCATGACGCGACGCGTGCCCAGGCCATGATCACCGCCTACCAAGGCGTTCGCCCCTTGCGTGGTGCCGAGCGCCAGCTCTTGCCAGCCATGCTGCGCGCGGGTGCGCTGCGTTTTTGGATCTCCCGCTTGTGGGACTTTCACCTGCCGCGCCAAGCCTCTATGCTCACCCCGCATGACCCGAGCCATTTTGAACGCGTGTTGCGCGCTCGGGTGACTCACCCCGTGGTTCTCTGACCCCCTTTAAAGCACTGCATGAAACTGAACATCGTTCCACCCCGCACAGGCTTGCTGTGGGTGCGCCAAGGCATTCGGACCTTTTGGAAGCAACCACTGGCCATGTCCGGTCTGTTCTTTTTGTTCATGGCCTGGGTCTCGGTGGCCTCCATGATTCCGCTGGTGGGCAATGTGCTGGCGCTGGTCTTGTTGCCCGCCATGACCTTGGGCTTGATGGCGGCGACCGCCGTGGCCGAACAAGGCCAGTTCCCGATGCCGGGCATTTTGCTGGTGGCCTTTCGCAGTGGCCAAGCCGGCGTGAAAGACATGCTGGTGCTGGGCGGCTTGTATGCCTTTGGCTTTATTGCCGTGATGGGCATCTCCACAGCGGTGGATGGCGGCTTGTTTGCCGGCGTGTATCTGATGGGCGCGCCGATCACCGCCGACAAGGTGAACAACCCCGCGTTTCAGAACGCCATGTGGCTGGCCATGGCCCTGTACATCCCTTTGTCCATGATGTTTTGGCACGCCCCCGCCTTGCTGCATTGGCATGGTGTGCCACCGGTGAAAAGCCTGTTTTTCAGCCTGGTGGCCTGTTGGCGCAACCTGGGGGCCTTTAGCGTCTACACCCTGGCTTGGATGGGTGTGTTTTTGAGCGCGGGCATGGTGATGTTGTTTGTGATCAGCCTGGTCGGCGAGCAAAGTCTGGCCGAAACCGTGATCACCCCTGTCGCCTTGCTCATGGCCGCGATGTTTTTCACTTCGGTGTACTTCAGCGTGCGCGACTGCTTTGGCGAGATGGAGCCCGCCCCAGCGCCGCCCCCCCAGCCCTGAACTCAATTCCTCCAAGGATGGGGTTGTCGTGCGGGCCTGAGCTCAGTGGTGGTGACCGTGCGCACCGTGCGCGTGGCGGTGGGTCACTTCTTCTGCTGAGGCGGCGCGCACCTCGATCACCTTCAGGCTGAAACTCAGCTCTTGTCCAGCCCAGGGGTGGTTGCCGTCCAGCAGCACTTTATCGCCTTTGATTTTGACCACGGTGAACACGCGTTCACTGCCATCTTCAGCGCGGCCGCGCAGTTGGCCGCCGACTTTCACGCCGGGTGGGAATTCGGACTTGGGGATGGTCTGCACCAAACCTTCATCGTGCTCACCAAAAGCGTCGGCGGCGGCCAGTTTCAAGGTGGTGGCAAAGCCGACTTCTTGGCCGTCCAGTGCTTCTTCAATTTTGGGCAAGGTGTTGTCGTAGTCACCGTGCAAATAGGCGGTGGGCTCTTGCGATTGGTCCAGGGTTTTGCCTTGGGCGTTGACCACTTTGTAGCTCATGGTGACGACGGTGTCTTTGCCAATTTTCATGGGGTTCTTTCTGCAAAAAAATCAAATTACCGGGTTCAGACCGGGGTGAGTTTGGCCACAGACAGGGCCAGCCACTTGATGCCGTGGCGGGGAAAGTTGACCTGGGCTCGGGCATCCGCGCCCTGCCCTTCCACGGCCTGCACTTTGCCTTCGCCAAACTTGTTGTGAAACACGTTCATGCCCGATTTGATGCCGTGCTCAGGCGCTGCTTTTTGCACCGGCACGGGCGGGCTTTTGAACGTGTCGCTGCTGTGCAAGCTGCTGTGACCCCAAGCGGGCTTGGCCTGCGCCGGGCTGCTCCAGCCGCCGCCCAAGCCGGTGGCAAATGCGCCGCTCTTAGGGGTAATCCATTTCAAGCATTCCTCGGGCAGTTCGTCCAAGAACCGGCTTTTGACGTTGTAACGCGTTTGCCCATGCAGCATGCGGGTTTGCGAATGGCTGATGTACAAGCGCTTGCGCGCACGGGTGATGGCCACATACATCAGGCGGCGCTCTTCTTCGAGGCCGTCGTAATCGTTCATGGCGTTTTCGTG
>CANGEE010000100.1 GCA_947452635.1 Comamonadaceae bacterium
CCGCCCATGGTCGGGTCGGTCAGCACGCTGATGTAGGGCAGGCCTTTTTTGGCCAAACGGGTCAGAGCGGCGTTCGTCTTGGCCATTTGCATCAAAGACAGCAGGCCTTCTTGCATGCGCGCGCCGCCGGTGGCGGTGAAGCACAAGAACGGCACTTTTTGTTCGATGGCGGCTTCCACGCCTCGTACAAATCGCTCGCCCACCACCGAGCCCATGCTGCCGCCCATGAAGTCGAATTCAAAACACGCAGCGACCAGGCTGATGCTGTGCACCGAGCCGCCCATGACCACCAGCGCATCGGTCTCGCCGGTGTTTTGCATGGCTTCTTTGATGCGTTCAGGGTATTTGCGGCTGTCTTTGAATTTCAAGGCATCCACAGGCACCACTTCCTGGCCAATTTGGTAGCGGCCTTCGCCGTCCAAAAAAGCATTCAGACGGGCGCGGGCGCCAATGCGGTGGTGGTGACCGCAGTTGGGGCAAACGTTTTGGTTTTGCTCCAAATCGGTGTTGTAGAGCACCGTTTCACAGCTGGGGCATTTGATCCAAAGGCCTTCAGGCACACTGCGGCGGTCGGCCGGGTCGGTGTGCAAAATTTTGGGGGGCAACAGTTTTTCAAGCCAGCTCATGGTGTTCTCCTACAAAGCAAACCGCTAGCGGCTTGCTGGTTGATACAGGCCGATTATGCGTCCAGCGCGGCGCGGATACCGCGCAAGAACTCGGCGGTCACCGGGCCCACTTGTTCACGTGGTTCATTTTCGATCAATTGAATGATTTTGCTGCCAATCACCACCGCATCGGCCACACGGCCAATGGTTTGGGCGGTGGCTGCATCGCGGATGCCAAAGCCCACGCCCACAGGAATGTGCACATGCTGGCGAATGCGCGGCAGCATGGCTTCGACCGCGTCGGTGTCCAGGGCCCCCGAGCCGGTCACGCCTTTGAGGGAGACGTAATACACATAGCCGCTGGCCACTTGGGCCACTTGCTGCATGCGCGCATCGGTGCTGGTGGGGGCCAACAAAAAGATCAAATCCATTTGATGTGCGCGCAGCTTGGCAGCGAATTCAACGCACTCTTCCGGCGGGTAGTCGACGACCAAGACGCCATCTACACCGGCTGCTGCAGCGTCACGGATGAAGCTGTCAGCGCCGTGTTTTAAGTCATAGCGCTCCACCGGGTTGGCGTAACCCATCAGCACCACCGGGGTGAGGGGGTTGGTCTGGCGAAACTGGCGCACCATCTCCAGCACTTGGAGGGTGCCAATGCCAAAGGCCAAGGCCTTGTCACCGGCTTTTTGAATCACCGGGCCGTCGGCCGAGGGGTCCGAAAACGGCACACCCAGCTCGATGATGTCGGCGCCTGCATCCACCATGCTGTGCATCAGCTCGGGCGTGACATCGGCAAACGGGTAACCGGCCGTGACGTATGGAATCAAAGCCTTGCGGCCCTGGGCCTTCAAGGCGGCGAGGGTGGCGTCGATACGGCTCATTTGTGCACCTGGATGGTTTGCATGCCACCTTTGACCGCTTGGCCTTGGCAACTGGGGCGGCAGAAAAAGTCGGCGTTGGACAGATCGGCCACGGTGCCAATGTCTTTGTCGCCACGGCCTGACAGGTTGACCAAAATGCTTTGGTCTGGGCGCATGGTTTTCGCCAGCTTCATGGCGTAGGCCACCGCGTGGCTGGATTCGAGCGCGGGGATGATGCCCTCGGTGCGGCACAGGTAATGGAAGGCTGCGAGTGCTTCTGTGTCGGTGATGCCGACGTACTCGGCGCGGCCGATGTCTTTCAAAAACGCGTGCTCAGGGCCCACGCCGGGGTAGTCCAGGCCGGCGCTGATGCTGTGCGTTTCGGTGATTTGGCCGTTGTCGTCTTGCAAAATATAGGTGCGGTTGCCGTGCAACACGCCGGGGCTGCCCAGCTGCAATGACGCCGAGTGCTTGTGCGTGTCCAGGCCTTCGCCTGCGGCTTCCACGCCAATCAAGCGCGTGTGTTCATGGCCGATGTAAGGGTAGAAGATGCCCATGGCGTTGCTGCCGCCGCCCACACAGGCAATGACGGCATCGGGCTGGGTCTCCGCCATCTTCAGGCTTTTGAACATCTCGGGCATTTGCGTCAAACACTCTTCGCCAATCACGCTTTGGAAGTCACGCACCATCATCGGGTAGGGGTGCGGCCCTGCCACGGTGCCGATGATGTAGAAGGTGTTGTCCACATGGGCCACCCAGTCGCGCATGGCTTCGTTCAGAGCGTCTTTCAAAGTCTTGCTGCCGGATTCGACTGGCACCACGGTTGCGCCCAAAAGCTTCATGCGGTAGACGTTGGGGCTTTGGCGTTTCACGTCTTCAGCGCCCATGTAGACCACGCACTCCAGGCCGTAGCGGGCGCAGATGGTGGCGGTGGCCACGCCGTGCTGACCGGCGCCGGTCTCGGCAATGATGCGCGGCTTGCCCATGCGCTTGGCGAGCATGGCTTGGCCAATCGTGTTGTTGATCTTGTGCGCGCCAGTGTGGTTCAGGTCTTCGCGTTTCAAGAAGATCTGCGCGCCCCCCATTTCGCGGCTCATGCGCGCGGCGTGATACACGGGCGAAGGTCGGCCAACAAAGTGGGCCAGCTCAGACTTGAATTCGGCAATGAAGTCGGGGTCGTGCTGGTATCGGGCGTAAGCGGCTTTGAGCTCGTTGATGGCGTGTGTCAGCGTTTCACTGACGAAACTGCCGCCATAAATGCCGAAATGCCCTTTGGCATCGGGCTGTTGGTATTCGTACATGGTGACCTTGAGAAAAAGTTTCAGGTGGCGTTGTCGGCGGCGCGCACGGCGGCGACAAACTGCTGCATTTTGGCGGCATCTTTCAGGCCCTTGCCTGCTTCGATACCCGAGCTCACGTCAACGGCCAGTGACAGGCCGTGCGTGCGCAGGGCGCGCATGCCGTCGCCCACGTTTGCAGGTGTGAGTCCACCAGACAAAACGAGGTGAGCATTGACGTTTGGTGGCAGGTGTGACCAATTGAAAGTTTTTCCGCTACCGCCGTATCCGTCGACATGGGCGTCGAGCAAGAGGGCTTGTGCAGTGTGGTGTTGATGCGCAAATTCTAGCAAGTTGAAGTGGGCAGTCTCGGGCAAGGGAATTCTGGCGACTTTCAGGTGTGGGCGACCTGTGCGCTGCGTCATGCTGGCGCAAAACTCGGGCGATTCATCGCCATGAAACTGCAGCCAAGCGCCAGGTACTGCAGCGCATGCCGCTTCGATGCGCTCGGCTGTATCGTTGACAAACAGGAGCACTGGGAGCATGAAAGCCGGCATCAGGCGGGCCAATTCGGCGGCACGCTCGAGGCTAACGCTGCGCGGGCTGGGCGGGTAAAGATTCAGCCCAATGGCATCGACACCCAGCGCGGTGGCGGCCAGCACATCAGCCTCACGTGTGAAACCGCACATCTTGATGCGGGTGCGATGCGGCGTTGGGGTCAGGGTGTTCATGGCAACCAATCGAATGCGGGTGTGGCCTCAGGCAAGCCCCAGTGGGCATCGTACACGGGGCCTTTGAAATACAAACCGTCGGGCGAGAAGGTGGGCGCTGCGGCTTGGCGGCTGCGCGCTTGCAGCACCTCGCGCATCCAATCGGCACGCTCAAATCCTTGGCCAATGGTCACCAGGCAGCCCATGATGTTGCGGATCATGTGGTGCAAAAAGGCGCTGCCTTCAAACTCCAACCGCCAGTAGGGGCCGTGCTGGTGAATGGCGATCTGGGTCAGGCGTTTGACGGGCGACAGCGCTTGGCAACTGCTGGCGCGAAAAGAAGTGAAATCGTGCTCGCCGATGAGGTGCGCAGCCGCTTGCTGCATGGCTTGCAGGTTCAGTGGACGGTACACCCAACCGACCCGGCCCGACTCCAGGCTGGGCCGCACTGGCGACTCCAGCACGATGTAGGTATAGCGCCGGGCCACGGCACTGCCACGGCAATGAAAGCTGGGCGGCACTTCACGCGCCCATTGAATCGCGATGTCGGACGGCAGATAGCGGTTGGTGCCGCGCACCCAGGAGGCCATGTCGCGCACCAAGGCGGTGTCAAAGTGAATCACCTGCATCAGGCCGTGCACGCCCGCATCGGTACGGCCCGCGCACAGGGTCGAGACTTTGTGGGTGCAGAACTGGGCCAGCGCTTTTTCCAGTTGGTCTTGCACCGTTTGGCCCGAGCTTTGGCTTTGCCAGCCCCGGTAAGCGCTGCCATTGAAGCAAACGCCCATGGCCACCCTCACTGACGTGGCCCTTGGGGTGCGTCGCCACGCTGTTGCAACTGGCTTTGCAGCGATTCGGCCACCGAGGTCAGCAGGGCCCGGGCCAGTTCATTTTCTCCAGCCGCCAGCAGTTGTTGTGCCCATTGCAGCTTGCTCAAGCGCAAGTCCGCGCCCGAAAGGGGGGCAGGCGTTGGGCGCAAAGGCGCAGCCGATGTGCTGGCGGGCGCCTCAGAAGGTCCTAATTCCAGATCGAGGGCCATGATCTCGGCTTGCAGGCCCTGGGGCAGCAGCAAAGGATCCATCAGCACGGGCTGCGCTGGGGGTGGTAGGGGGGCCGAAGTCGGGCCCAAGGCATCAGCCCGCCGGTTGCGACGGTAGACCCCCAACGCCAAGACACCCATCAGGGCCAGCAAAGCGCCGGCCCATGCCACAGGATTGTTGACCAGAGGTTCCAGGCGCACCATTTCACGCGCCCACGTTGTGGGGATAGAAGTTTCAAGAACTGGGCTGGTGGTTGCGGTCGCAGCGGGGACGTCGGTCGCCGCCTCAGTGACAGATGGACTGGTGGCAGTGGGTGCCGCTGCCGTTGCCGATTCTGGCGCTGCCGCGGCAGTGGGGGCGGGTACCGACTTGATCGTTTCACTGGTCGGCTCTGACACGCGGCCCGTGACCACAGTGCCTGAGCGGTGTACCGCAGGCGATGAGGATGCGGCACTGCCTTGCGCTGAGGCCATGGACGCGGCCAAGCTGAGCACCCAGGTGGTGACCCAGACCCGGTAGCACGGCGAAGACAGTTTGAAAAAACGCATCAATTCAGCCCAATTCACAGCGCGTCGTTGGCGCGCTCAAGCGTCCAGCAAAATGCGCAGCATGCGGCGCAGCGGCTCGGCCGCGCCCCACAGCAGTTGATCGCCGATGGTGAAAGCGCCCACATACTCCGGCCCCATCGCCAGTTTGCGGATGCGGCCGACCGGGATGGTCATGGTGCCGGTCACGGCCACGGGCGTCAGGTCACGGATGGTCGCTTCACGCGTGTTCGGCACCACTTTGGCCCAGGCGTTGTCGGCGGCGATCAAGGCTTCGATATCGGCCACGGGCACGTTCTTTTTCAGCTTGAAGGTCAGGGCTTGGCTGTGGCAGCGCATCGCGCCCACACGCACGCAGAATCCGTCCACCGGAATGGCCGCAGCGTCGAAGCCTTCGCCCATGCCCAAAATTTTGTTGGTCTCGGCCATGCCTTTCCACTCTTCTTTGGACGTGCCCCAACCGGGCTCGTCCCGGTTTTTGCCGATTCCCAAGTCTTTGTCGATCCAAGGGATCAGCGAGCCGCCCAGCGGCACGCCAAAGTTGGCGGTCTCGGCCTCAGTCAGGGCGCGTTGCTTGGCCACCACCCTGCGGTCGATTTCCAAAATCGCGCTTTTGGGGTCGTCCAGCAAGGCTTTGACTTCCGCGTTGAGCGTGCCGTATTGCGTCAACAACTCGCGCATGTGCTGTGCGCCACCGCCTGAAGCGGCTTGGTAAGTCTGGGTGCTCATCCACTCGACCAGTCCGGCCTTGTACAAGGCGCCCACGCCCATCAACATGCACGACACCGTGCAGTTGCCACCCACCCAGTTGTTGCCACCGTGGGCCAAGGCGTTTTGGATCACCGGCATGTTGACCGGGTCCAAGATGATGACCGCGTCTTTTTCCATGCGCAGGGTCGATGCCGCGTCAATCCAGTGGCCCTTCCAGCCGGCAGCGCGCAGTTTGGGAAAGACTTCGCTGGTGTAGTCGCCGCCCTGGGCGGTGATGATGATGTCGCAGCGCTGGAGTTGCGCGATGTTGAAAGCGTCTTGCAGCGTGGTTTCGTTTTTGGCCATCGCGGGGGCTTTGCCGCCGGCGTTCGAGGTGGAGAAGAACAAAGGCTCGATCAGATCGAAGTCTTTTTCTTGCGCCATGCGGTCCATCAAGACCGAGCCGACCATGCCGCGCCAGCCGACCAAACCTACTAACTTACTCATTTCAACGCCCTTTCAAATAAAAAAACAGTGTCAGACCTGACTGTTTGCCCGGCTCGTCTGGCCGGTGGGC
The DNA here is from genome assembly GCA_947452635.1 of Comamonadaceae bacterium. Classification (GTDB taxonomy): domain Bacteria; phylum Pseudomonadota; class Gammaproteobacteria; order Burkholderiales; family Burkholderiaceae_C; genus Limnohabitans_A. Next base: position 6,308 of record CANGEE010000100.1, read on the forward strand.
GCACGACGATTCCGGAGCCGTTCAGCCCTTCGTGGTCGTGGTTTGGGGGGAGATTGCACGCGCACCCATGACCACCCGAGAGGCAGTAGCAAAGTTCTGACTGAACAAATGAGCGTGAAACATGGGTATTCATTGTAACGGAAGCCGTTTTGGCGTGGCTGTCAGAGGGGCGTGAGACCCCCATCGATTTCAAAATGACCATGGAAAATTAGGTTTGCGCTGCATTAGGTTATATTGATTTAAATTCAAAAGTATTCTTTATGAATGCAATCCCTGCGATGCATGGCGTCGCGCGACGGATGAATTGCCGAGGTCGCCAGCGCTTGTTTGCGCATTCACGCCTCTATTTTGGAGTTTGTATGCCGATCTATTGGACACTTAAGAGCATTCCTGAACTTTCAGACTTATCACTTGCAGAACGCAATCGGCGTTTTGCGCGCATCCGACGCAAGGCCTTTCGTCATTGGCAAACTTGGTTGGGGCTGCTGGGGTGTTCCGTGTTGTCGGGCATCGGCAGCGTGCTGGGTGGAAACTTAGGTCACCCCTTTATTGGCGCCGCAATTGGCGGCGGTGTTGGCGGGTTGATCTATTTCCAAGCATTGATTCACCTTGCACGCATTTATTACTTGGCTATTTTGGTCGGCCGGTCGCCATGAGCCGAATAAGGACCCTTCAAGCCGTTTTGGACGACCTAAAAACCGTGGACCCCAGCCACCGGCGCCAAGGCCTGGGCGCTTTGTGGCTTGATGCGGCAGTGCAATACGGTCGCGCCATGAGCGCGGTACGCCTGTCCTTGACGACAAACATCGCGAATGTCACCACACAAGCCAGTTGCCTGGCACTGCGCAGTGAGATCATTTTCATAAAATTGCCTTGATCTTCTGGAGTGCGGCCCAGTGGGCACGCTGCACTGCGTTTATTTGAGCAGGCCTTCTGCCCGCATCGCAGCGCGCACGGCAGGCCTTTCGGACACGCGTGTGCGCAGGGCCAGCAGATGTGGGAAATCGCTGAGCTTGAGCCCTACCAAATGGGCCCAATTGCTGATATTGAACAGGTAGATATCGGCCACCGAGTAGGTCTCCCCCATCAAGAAAAGGCGGTCTTGCAGCTGTGCCTCGACCCATGCCAGGCGCTGCATGAGATGCGCTTTGGCGATGGGCTTGTAGTTGTCGGGCGTGTCTTTGCTGAACAGCGGCGAAAAACCTTTGTGCAGTTCGGTGGCCACAAAATTGAGCCAGGCCATCAGTTGGTAGCGCGCCAGCGTTTCAGCAGGTGGTGCCAAATTGGAGTCCGGGACTTGATCAGCGATGTATTGCAAGATTGCTGCCACCTCGGTCAGTCGCGTGCCATCGTGCAGTTGCAACAAGGGCACATAGCCCAGTGGGTTGATCTGGTGGAAATCCGTGCCGTCAACCAAGCGGTGTGTTTTGGTGCTGGCCAAGACCGGCTCAAAGTCCAGGCCGGACTCATGCATGGCGATGTGCGCGCTCAAGGAGCAGGCGCCAGGGCTGAAGTAAAGTTTCATGGGCAAGGCCTTTGTAAAAAATCAACGCAAAGCGGCTTGCAGTCTTTCGGCAACCCCGGCCCCATCGGCGTCTTGGGCGATGGCCTCATGCAAAAAGGCCAGTTGACTGGCATTCCAAATGGGGGCTTGCAACAAGTTGCCGTGTCGGCATACCCCCTGGTGTTGTGCGATAAATTGCGCCACATCCTCGGGCCCGTCGGCCAGACCCAGTTGTTTGAACAAGTCGCGCATGCGGTGGTCGACGATTTCCATGGGGGGTGCTTGAAAAGAGATTGAGATGAGCTCGGAAGAGGTCTTGAATTTTGATTTTATATGACTATTTATGTACTTTGAAAACGTAAAGTTCGCTATGACATATCCACTTCAATTGGTTTTGGGACCGGCATCGCTGGAGATCCTCGACTGCGCAAACCCGCAGCAAAGGCTTGGCCTGATCGGTGTGGGACAAGCCACATTGACCGCCCGGTTTTTTGAGGGTGATGTGATCAGCCCGGGCAAGCTGGAACAAGCGATTGAATGGACCGAAGACCAGATTCAAGCGGCCCCTGTAAATTTCCCTGCGGGCGCTCAACTGCTCACCAGCGAGGAGGACTTGCGTGCGCTGGCTCGGGTCAGTGGGGTGAGCCCGGGCCCCCACATGGTTTTGCATGTCGAGGCCGTCGAGGCCACGTTCAGCCGTTTGGTGATGCAAGCGTTTGGCCAAGCCCCTCAGCAAGAGGCTTTGCCGACTTCAGCGCGCTTTTTTGCGACCGTGGTGTTCATCCGCGAGTTGATGCATCACCTGCATTTCCCGCAGATCCATGTGGTGGACAAGCACAGCTTGCCCCCACCGGTGGGTTCCCTCGCCTAGCTCAGTGCGCCAGCGCTTTGACCACGGCATCGCCCATTTGGGCGGTGCTGACTCGGGTAGTGCCTGCGCTGTGAATGTCACTGGTGCGCAGGCCCTGCTGCAGCACCTGTTGCACCGCCGCTTCGATGCGCTGAGCCGAAGCCTCTTGGTTCAAACTGAAACGCAGCATCATCGCGGCTGACAAGATGGTGGCCAGGGGGTTGGCAATGCCTTTGCCGGCAATGTCGGGCGCGCTGCCGTGGCTGGGTTCGTACAGACCCTGGTTCTTCGTGTTCAGGCTGGCCGAGGGCAACATGCCGATCGAGCCGGTGAGCATGGAGGCTTCGTCAGACAGGATGTCGCCAAACATATTGCCGGTGACCACCACGTCAAAGCGCTTGGGCGCTTTCACCAGTTGCATGGCGGCGTTGTCTACGTACATATGGTCCAAGGCGATATCCGGGTATGCCTTGCCGACTTCGCTGACCACGTCTTTCCAAAACTGGAAAGTCTCCAGCACGTTGGCTTTGTCCACGCTGGTGACGCGGCCCTCAAAGCCTGCCGCCTTGCGTTTGCGTGCGGCCTGGAAAGCCACATGCGCGATGCGCTCGATCTCAGGCTTGCTGTAGCGCATGGTGTCAAAGGCTTCTTCGGCACCGGGGAAGTGACCATCGGTGGCGATGCGGCGGCCGCGTGGCTGGCCAAAGTAGATGTCGCCGGTCAGCTCGCGGATGATCAAAATATCCAGACCTGAAATCAGTTCAGGCTTCAAGCTGGAAGCACCGACCAATTGTTCGTAGCAAATGGCCGGGCGAAAGTTGGCAAACAAGCCCATGTTTTTGCGCAGACCCAAAATCGCTTGCTCGGGACGCAGCGGCCGATCCAGGGTGTCGTACTTCCAGTCGCCGACCGCGCCAAACAGCACGGCGTCGGACGCCATGGCCAGCTTGAGCGTGGACTCGGGCAGGGGGTGGCCGTGGGCGTCGTAGGCGGCGCCGCCCACCAAGGCGGTTTCCATCTCCAACTTCAA
>CANGEE010000101.1 GCA_947452635.1 Comamonadaceae bacterium
AAGGCATGAGTTGATGCAACTCGGCCATGCGCGGTGACATCACCAAGGCTTCAATGCGGGTGCCGTTGTGCTGCACTTGCAAAGCCAAGGGGTTCTTGGTGGTGCCGCGCTCGATTTGTGCGGTAAAGGCTTTGCCGTTCACCGTGCCTTCGATGCGGATGTCATTCAGGCGCGAGTTGCTTTCAATCGCATAGCTTGTGCCCGCGATCGTGATCTGCGCCACGCCGGGTTTACCGACAAATTCATCCACATGCACCGGCACGTAACGGTTGTGGCCGCCTTGGCCGAGTTCAACCACGACATAGTCCTGGCCGACTTTCACGTCGTAACCGGGCAACTGACCACTGAGATTGGCGGCGCGCTGGCGCGATTTGCGTCGCACAAAAGCGGCCAGAGCGGCCAAAAAGTCATGGTCGTCGTGCGGCACGTCTTCGGCGCGGAAGCCTTGGCCATACTGCTCGGCGATGAAGCCGGTGTTGAAGTCACCCGCGACAAAACGCGGGTGTGCCAGCAAAGCCGCTTGGAATGGGATGTTGGAGCTGATGCCGCGAATCACAAAGCCGTTCAAGGCTTCGCGCATTTTGGCGATCGCCTCCAAGCGGTCTTTGCCATGCACGATCAGCTTGGCGATCATCGAGTCGTAGAACATCGGGATCTCGCCGCCGTCCTGCACACCGGTGTCCACCCGCACGCCGAGCAGGTCGGCGGTGTTGCCTTGGAACATGGTTTGTTTCGGCGTTTGGAAACGCACCAAGCGGCCGGTGGACGGCAGGAAATTGCGGAAAGGGTCTTCGGCGTTGATACGGCACTCCATCGCCCAGCCATTGCGTTGCACATCTTTTTGCGCGATCGGCAGTTTCTCGCCTGCGGCGACGCGGATCATCATCTCCACCAAGTCAAGACCGGTGATGGCTTCGGTCACCGGATGCTCCACCTGCAAGCGGGTGTTCATCTCCAAAAAGTAAAAGCTCTGGTCTTTGCCAACCACAAATTCCACCGTGCCGGCGCTCTGGTATTTCACCGCTTTGGCCAGTTGCACCGCCTGCTCGCCCATGGCTTGGCGGGTGGCTTCAGAAATAAAGGGCGATGGCGCTTCTTCAATCACCTTTTGGTGGCGGCGTTGGATCGAGCACTCGCGTTCGTTCAAATAAATCACGTTGCCATGGCTGTCGCCCAGCACCTGGATTTCGATGTGGCGGGGTTCTTCGACAAATTTCTCAATGAACACGCGGTCGTCGCCAAAGCTGTTGCGCGCTTCGTTGCGGCACGAGGTGAAACCTTCAAAAGCCTCCTTGTCGTTGAAGGCCACGCGCAGGCCTTTGCCGCCCCCGCCAGCGGAGGCTTTGATCATCACCGGGTAGCCAATGCCCTTGGCAATTTCCACCGCTTTGTCTGCGGTCTCGATCGCGTCGTTGACGCCGGGGATGCAGTTCACGCCCGCCGCGCCGGCCAGTTTTTTGGACTCGATCTTGTCGCCCATGGCGGCAATCGAAAAGTGGCGTGGGCCGATGAAAGCGATGCCCTCGTCTTCACAGCGCTTGGCGAACTCGGCGTTCTCGCTCAAAAAGCCGTAGCCCGGGTGAATCGCTTGCGCGCCGGTGGCTTTGGCCGCCGCAATGATTTTGTCGGCCACCAGGTACGACTCGCGCGAGGCCGCAGGGCCGATCAACACGGCTTCATCGGCGAGTTGCACATGGCGCGCCTCTTTGTCGGCTTCGGAGTACACGGCCACGGTTTGGATGCCCATTTTGTGGGCGGTGGCGATCACGCGGCAAGCGATTTCACCACGGTTGGCGATCAGGATTTTGGTAAACATGTTCTTCTTCTCCTTCGGGCTTACAGCGGAATATTCCCGTGCTTGCGCCAGGGGTTGTCGAGCTTTTTGTCTTTGAGCATGACCAGCGAGCGGCAAATGCGTTTGCGGGTTTCGTGCGGCTGGATCACGTCGTCGATGAAGCCCCGAGCGCCTGCGACAAAGGGGTTGGCGAAACGGGCTTTGTATTCGGCTTCTTTGGCGGCGAGTTTTTCGGGGTCACCCTTGTCTTCGCGGAAGATGATTTCCACCGCGCCTTTGGCCCCCATCACCGCGATCTCAGCGTTGGGCCAGGCAAAGTTCACGTCGCCGCGCAAGTGCTTGGACGCCATCACGTCATAGGCGCCGCCGTAGGCCTTGCGGGTGATGACGGTGATTTTCGGCACGGTGCACTCGGCGTAGGCGTACAGCAGCTTCGCACCGTGTTTGATGATGCCGCCGAATTCTTGCGAGGTGCCGGGCATGAAGCCGGGCACGTCGACAAAGGTGATGACGGGGATGTTGAAGGCATCGCAAAAGCGCACAAAGCGTGCCGCCTTGATCGAGCTTTTGATGTCCAAGCAGCCCGCCAACACCAAAGGCTGGTTCGCCACAATGCCCACGGTTTGACCTTCCATGCGGGCAAAGCCAATCAAAATGTTTTTCGCGTAGTCGGGCTGCAGTTCAAAGAAGTCGCCATCGTCCACGGTTTTGACGATGAGCTCTTTCATGTCATACGCCTTGTTGGCGTTCTCGGGCACCAGGGTATCGAGGCTCATGTCCATGCGCCCAGACGGGTCACCGCTGGGACGCACTGGTGCTTTTTCGCGGTTGTTCAAAGGCAAGTAGTTGTACAAGCGGCGCAGCATGAGCAGCGCCTCGACATCGTTCTCAAACGCCATGTCGGCCACACCGCTCTTGGTGGTGTGTGTCAATGCGCCGCCGAGTTCTTCGGCGGTGACTTCTTCGTGGGTCACGGTTTTCACCACTTCAGGGCCGGTGACGAACATGTAGGAGGTGTCTTTGACCATGAAGATGAAATCGGTGAGCGCTGGCGAATACACCGCGCCACCGGCCGAGGGGCCCATGATCATGCTGATTTGCGGCACCACGCCGGAAGCCATGACGTTGCGCTGGAACACATCGGCATAGCCGCCCAAGCTGGCCACACCTTCTTGAATCCGTGCACCGCCCGAGTCGTTCAAGCCGATCACCGGGGCACCCACTTTCATGGCTTGGTCCATGATTTTGCAAATTTTCTCAGCGTGTGTTTCCGACAAAGCGCCGCCATAGACCGTGAAGTCCTGGCTGAAGACAAACACCAAACGGCCGTTGATCATGCCGTAGCCAGTGACCACACCGTCGCCCGGAATCTTGTTGTCTTCCATGCCGAAGTCGGTGCAACGGTGCTCGACGAACATGTCCCATTCTTCGAAGGTGCCTTCATCCAGCAACACCTCGATGCGCTCGCGTGCGGTCAGCTTGCCCTTGGCGTGCTGCGCGTCAATGCGCTTTTGCCCGCCCCCTAAGCGGGCCGCAGCGCGCTTGTGTTCCAGTTGTTCATTGATGTCTTGCATGTTGGCTCTCTTTTTTCCAGGAAGATTTCAAGTTAACTCTGTGCCTGATAGGCGCTGAGCAGTTGACGGGCTGCAGTGGAAGCGGCCAGTTGGCCCGCTGCCACTTGTTGGCTCAATTCGGGCAGCAGTGTTCGCACCTGGGTCTGCGCCCTGAAGTTTTGTTTAAGGCCCGCGTCAATGCGCTCCCACATCCACGACAAGGCCTGTTGTTGCCGGCGCATCGCAAAACGACGGTTGCCTTTTTGCAGGTTTTGGAACTCGCTCACTGCAGCCCAAAAACTGTCTACACCTTGGTTGAGCAAAGCGCTGATCTGCACCACCTTGGGGTGCCAGACCGAGTCGTCGCCGTGCATATGACCGGACGAGGCGTGCATGCCCAGCAATTGCAAAGCACTGGTGATCTGCAATTGCGCACGGGTGGCAGCGATGGGGTCGATGTCCGCCTTGTTGATGACCACCAGATCGGCGATCTCCATCACGCCTTTTTTGATGGCCTGCAAGTCGTCGCCCGCATTGGGCAGTTGCAACAGCACAAACATGTCGCTCATACTGGCCACCGCCGTTTCAGACTGGCCGACGCCCACGGTCTCGACGATCACCACGTCGTAACCCGCGGCTTCGCACACCAGCATGGACTCGCGGGTTTTTTCGGCCACACCGCCCAAGGTACCACTCGAAGGGCTGGGGCGGATGTAGGCCTGCGGATGCATGCTCAGGTGTTCCATGCGGGTCTTGTCACCCAAGATGGAGCCACCAGAGACGGTGCTGGACGGGTCGATGGTCAGCACCGCCACGCGGTGCCCCTGCGCGATGAGGTACAAACCCAAAGCCTCAATGAAAGTGGACTTGCCCACACCCGGCACGCCGCTGATGCCCAAGCGAAAGCTGTTGCCAGCGTGCGGCAGCATGCTGGTGAGCAGTTCGTCGGCCAAGGCGCGGTGGTCGGCGCGCGTCGACTCCAGCAAGGTAATGGCTTTGGCCATGGCGCGACGCTGCACGGCCGATTGGCCCTGCAGCAGTCCCTGAAGCAATTGCGCAGGCGTCATCGCTTGAAATTCAGTTGAGCTGAGCCACCCACGCGGGTGATCAGGCCACAGCTTTCTTGATCTGCTCCAGCACATCCTTGGCGCTGGCAGGAATCGGGGTGCCGGGGCCGTAAATGCCTTTCACACCGGCGTCGTACAGCATCTCGTAATCTTGACGCGGGATCACACCGCCCACAAAGACGATGATGTCGTCCGCACCCTGCTTTTTCAACTCAGCAATGATGGCCGGCACCAAGGTCTTGTGACCGGCGGCCAGGGTGGACACGCCCACAGCATGCACATCGTTTTCAATGGCTTGGCGGGCACACTCTTCGGGCGTTTGGAACAGCGGGCCCATGTCCACGTCAAAGCCCAAGTCGGCATAGGCGGTTGCGACCACTTTGGCGCCGCGGTCATGGCCGTCTTGGCCCAGCTTGGCGATCATCACGCGCGGGCGGCGACCCTGCTGATCGCCGAATTCGGCAATCTCTTTTTGCAGTTGCTCCCAGCCTTCGGCTGAATCGTAAGCGGCAGCGTACACACCGGTCACTTTTTGGGTATCGGCGCGGTGGCGGCCAAACACCTTCTCCAGCGCGTCAGACACTTCACCCACGGTCGCCCGTAAGCGCATCGCTTGGATCGTCAAGTCCAGCAAGTTACCTTGGCCGGACTCGGCGGAAGCGGTCAAAGCCTCCAACGCGGCTTGCACCTTGGCGCTGTCGCGCTGGGCTTTGATATTTTTCAGCCTGGCGATCTGACCTTCGCGCACCGCCACATTGTCGATATCGCGGGTTTCGATCAGATCTTCTTTGCCCAGTTTGTATTTGTTGACGCCCACGATGACATCTTTGCCCGAGTCGATACGCGCTTGCTTTTCAGCTGCCGCCGCTTCGATTTTGAGCTTGGCCCAGCCGCTGTCCACCGCTTTGGTCATACCGCCCATGGCTTCGACTTCTTCGATGATGGCCCAGGCCTTGTCAGCCATCTCTTGTGTCAAAGACTCCATCATGTAGCTGCCAGCCCAAGGGTCGATGACGCTGGTGATGTGGGTTTCTTCTTGGATGATCAATTGCGTGTTGCGGGCGATGCGCGATGAAAACTCGGTGGGCAAGGCAATCGCTTCGTCAAACGAGTTGGTGTGCAGCGACTGGGTGCCGCCAAACACAGCGGCCATGGCCTCGATGGTGGTGCGCACCACATTGTTGTAGGGGTCTTGCTCAGTGAGCGACCAGCCTGAGGTCTGGCTGTGCGTGCGCAGCATCAGGCTCTTGGGGTTTTGGGCGTTAAAACCTTTCATGATGCGGCACCACAAAAGACGCGCCGCACGCATCTTGGCGATCTCCAAATAGAAGTTCATGCCCACCGCCCAGAAGAAGGACAAGCGCCCGGCAAAACCGTCCACGTCCATGCCCTTGGCGATCGCGGTCTTCACATACTCTTTGCCGTCGGCCAGGGTGAAGGCCATCTCCAGCGCTTGGTTGGCACCCGCCTCTTGCATGTGGTAACCCGAAATCGAGATCGAGTTGAACTTGGGCATGTGCTTGGCCGTGTACTCGATGATGTCCCCGATGATCTTCATCGAGGGCTCAGGCGGGTAGATGTAGGTGTTGCGCACCATGAACTCTTTCAGAATGTCGTTCTGAATGGTGCCGCTCAATTGGTCTTGCGCCACGCCCTGCTCTTCAGCCGCAATCACGTAACCGGCCAACACCGGCAGCACCGCGCCGTTCATGGTCATGGAGACCGAGACCTTGTCCAAAGGAATCTGCTCAAACAAAATCTTCATGTCCTCGACCGAGTCGATCGCCACACCGGCCTTGCCCACATCGCCTTCGACACGGGGATGGTCCGAGTCGTAACCCCGGTGCGTGGCCAGGTCGAACGCGACCGACACGCCTTGGCCGCCAGCGGCCAGCGCCTTGCGGTAAAACGCGTTGGATTCTTCGGCTGTGGAGAAACCCGCGTACTGGCGGATGGTCCAAGGGCGCACCGCGTACATGGTGGCTTGGGGGCCGCGCAAAAACGGCTCAAAGCCCGGCAGCGTGTGGACGTAAGGCAGGTTGGCGGTGTCTTGCGCCGTGTACAACGGCTTGACGGTGATGCCGTCAGGCGTCTTCCAGTTCAGCGCGTTGACATCGCCACCGGGGGCCGATTTGACCGCTGCTTTTTGCCAGGCTTCCAAGTTGGCGGCGTTGAATTCAAAGGGTTTGGACGACATGACGGGGCACTTTCGAGACAAAAATGAGCTGGGACAGATTTTGGGGCTTGGGACCGCTGATCTGCTTACAAATTTCGTGATTCATAATTATTTATGCAAAATATTTTAACCGGCTTACAATCTCCTTCGTCTGCACATTTGCAAAAAATACCGCCTTTGGCCCCTGCCCTAGCCTCCTCCTGAACCATGTCAGCCCTGTCTCTTGCCCCTCGCGCCCTGTACGAAGAAGTCGCCGAACTGCTGCGGCAACGCATTTTTGCGCGCGAGTTGGAGGCGGGAAGCTGGATTGACGAGTTGCGCATTGCGCAGGCGCTGGGCATCAGCCGCACCCCCTTGCGTGAGGCCTTGAAAGTCTTGGCCGCCGAAGGCTTGGTGACCATGAAAGTGCGGCGCGGCGCTTATGTGACCGACGTCTCGGAAAAAGACCTGCGTGATGTGTATCACCTGCTGTCATTGCTGGAATCGGATGCCGCGCGGGTTGTGGCCAGCAACGCCAATGAGGCGCAATTGACGCAAATCGAAGCCCTGCAAAGTGAACTTGAAAGCGCTGTGAACGAACGCGATCGTTTTTTCGCGATCAACGAAAACTTTCACATGCTGCTTTTGTCGATTGCCGACAACCGTTGGCGCGACCAGATGGTCGCGGACTTGCGCAAGGTCATGAAGCTGAACCGGCACCATTCTTTGTTCAAAGAAGGCCGGATTGCGCAGTCGCTGGCCGAGCACCAAAGCATTGTGCAAGCCTTGTTGGCTCGCCAGCCCGAACTGGCAGCGCAGCGCATGACGGCACACTTCATGAACGGCTTGCAAGCGGCGCAATAACAGCCACCCCGCATCGCGCGGTGGGCCGCAGTGTCATTCAGGACGCTTGAAAGCCATCACCAAACCGACGCCCGACAAAATCAAGAGTGCCCCTGCCAGATGGTGCCAACCCATGGGCTCGTTCAGCAGCAGCCATGCCGCCAAAGCCGCATACAGCGGTCCCAAATACAGCGTGACCGCCACCCGGCTGGTGCCCAAGATTTTCTGCGTCCAACCGTAAATCCAATAGGCCCCCAAGCCAGGCACCACCGCCGTCAAGACCACCAGGCCCAAGGCGGCCTGGCTCAGCGGCGGGGTGTCGACCGAGGCCAACTCCCACACGGCAAAGGGCAACAGCAGCACCACACCGCCGATGCAAATGGTGGCCAAACGTGCCGTGGCACTCAAGGGGCTGTGCCACTTTTTCTGCAGCAAAGCATAAGCGGCCCAAGCGATCGCGGCGGCCAAGATCCAAAGGTCACCGGCCACCAATTCCACCTGCGTCAAATGCGACCAATCACCCCGCACCACCACATGGGCCACACCGATCAAGGCCAACGCCACGCCCAGCATTTGCCTTTTGGAAAATGTCTCCCCCAGCCAGAGCACCGAGCCGACGGCGATCATGATGGGCGATGAGGCATAAATCAGGGAGATGTTCATCGCGCTGGTACTTTGGCCTGCGATATAGACCCATGCGCCGCAGATCCACATGCCACAGCCGCCCAAAATGAGCGCTTGGTACCAAGTGGCCCATACCCACTGGCGCATGCGCCACAGCTCCTGACGCGCCAACACCGTCAGGACCAAGCCCGCCAGACTCCAGCGACCCAATGCCAGCACATGGGGCGCCACCACACCCGGCGCGATGCGCGCGCTCACTTGGTTCACCGTCCAGAGCAAGGGCGTCAACCAAATGAGCACCAGGGCGAGTCGGGTGTGCGCCGCCAAGCGCTGCGCTTCAATAGGCATCGACGGGCTTTTCAGCGCCACGGGCCAAGGCTTGGCGCGCCAGCGCCCACACTTGGCGCGGCGGCAGTGGCTTGAGCTGGTGGTTGCTCCAGACTTGACGCCAATACCGGCTGCCGCGTTCGCCGTGATACAGGCCCAGCATGTGGCGGGCAATCGCATACCACGGGCAGCCATCTTCGGCAAAGGCGCGCTCCATGTAGACGACCATGGCCTCTTCGACCTCCTCGCGGGTGGGCAGCAGATGGGTGTCGCCAAAGAACTCGGCGTCCCACGTCGTGAGCAGCCAGGGGTTGTAGTAGGCCTCGCGGCCGATCATCACACCGTCCACCTGCTGCAAATGCCGGGCGATGTCTTCATTGGTTTTGATGCCGCCGTTGACCGCAATGGTCAAGGCGGGAAAGTCTTTTTTGAGTTGGTAAGCCAACTCGTAACGCAGGGGCGGGATTTCGCGGTTTTCTTTTGGACTCAAGCCGTCCAGCCAGGCATTGCGGGCATGCACGATGAACACCCCGCAACCGGCCTCGCTGACGGTGCCGACGAAGTCGCGCACAAAGTCGTAACGCTCAATCTTGTCAATGCCAATGCGGTGCTTGACCGTGACGGGCACATCCACCACGTCCAACATGGCTTTGACCCCATCGGCCACAGTCTGCGGTTCGTTCATCAAACAAGCACCGAACGCGCCGCGCTGCACCCGGTCGGATGGGCATCCGCAGTTGAGATTGATTTCGTCGTAACCCCAGGCCTGTCCCTGTTGGGCCGCATAGGCCAGATCGGCCGCATCATTGCCGCCCAATTGCAGCGCCACCGAGTGCTCTTCGAGATTGAAACGCAAATGCCTTTGCACACTGCCATGGCGCAAAGCGCCCGTGGTCACCATCTCGGTGTAGAGCAAGGTGTGACGGGTCAGCAGACGGTGAAAAAATCGACAATGCCTGTCTGTCCAATCCATCATTGGGGCGCAACTCAGTCTCCAAGGCGAATATGTCATTGAAAGTCTTTTAAAGTCAGCAACTTAGGATATTTTTTTAAATTTGTCTAAATTTGACAAATTATTCTTAATTATCCAGTTTTTGATCTGCGTATTCCAGATTCTAGGCAGCTGAGTTTGCTAACTGCTTGGTGGTCAGGAAGCTGTGGCCGAGCACCCGGTTTGTCGCGTTAGGAGACGTTCTCATCGCTTGAAAAATCAGATTGATTGCTCCAAAGTGGTCACCGGGTATGCTTCTCTATTTTTAGTTTTTCGCGTTCTAGGCAACTTTTGGTTTGTGATGC
>CANGEE010000102.1 GCA_947452635.1 Comamonadaceae bacterium
CGCGGCGCACCGACTCTTCGGCGTTGTCTTGCACATGGCGCATATAGGCCTGCACCACCTCCAGACCAAACTCGGCCACCATCTTGTGCAGCTCTTGCACGCCTTTTTCGTTGGCGGCAATTTGGGCCCGCAAATCGGCCATATTTTGCTGAGGGTTGCGCGAGGGGTATTCGCCGCTTTGCAGCAGTGCCAGAATTTCGGCTTCACGCAGCACCCCTTGGTCCACCAGCTTGAAGTTTTGGATCTGCACGCCCTCCTCTTCAATGCGCGTGGAGAACGGCGGCATGGAGCCAGGCGTGGTGCCGCCAATGTCGGCATGGTGGCCGCGTGAGCCCACATAAAACACCGGGGTTTCATGGCCCGGCAAGAAAACCGGTGTGATGACCGTCACATCGGGCAAATGCGTGCCGCCGTGGTAAGGGTCGTTCAAGGCAAACACATCGCCGGGCTGCATCTGGCCAGCGTTTTCGCGAATCACGGTTTGGATGCTCTCGCCCATCGAGCCCAGATGCACCGGCATGTGCGGCGCGTTGGCAATCAAATGGCCTTGGGTATTGAACAAGGCGCAAGAAAAGTCCAATCGCTCTTTGATGTTCACCGAGTAGGCCGTGTTTTGCAGCTGCAAACCCATTTGCTCAGCGATGTTCATGAACAGGTTGTTGAACACTTCCAAGAGCACCGGGTCCACCGTGGTACCCACCGCGTGGCGCACCTGGCGCGCGTGCACGCGCAGCAACAGCAAATGGTCCAACGCCGTGACCTGGGCCTGCCAGCCGGGCTCGATCACGGTGGTGGCGTTTTGCTCAGCGATCACCGCCGGGCCGACAATGCGGTCGCCGGGTCGCAGGTCTTCGCGGGCCACCAAACAAGCTTCATGCCAGCATGAGACACCGTCCAAACCCGCGGTGAACATGCGCAGCGGTGCGCGCACCGGCACTTCGCGCGGGGAATGCAGTGCGTGCGTGGCCTCTTGCGTGGTGTCGCCCTCAATCACCGCCTCGACCGACACGGCTTCAACCACCAAGGCTTTGCCTTGCATCAAAAAAGCAAAACGCTGGCGGTAGGCGGCTTCAAACGCGGCGCGGATGTCGTTCAAAGAGCCCCAAGGCACGATCAGGGCGGCGTCACTGCCTTCGTAGCGCACATGCGCGCGCGCCATGGTTTTCAAGTGATCGGCACCCATGCCTTGCTGCGCCAAGGCTTGGGTGGCCGCCTCGGTCAAGGTGTCAACCACCGCCGCCATGGGCGCCAGCGCCTCGGGCGTCAAACGCACCTCTACCGCTTGCTCGCGGATCAGGCTTTGGTCGGCCAAGCCCATGCCGTAGGCCGACAAGACCCCCGCCAGCGGGTGCACAAACACCTGGGTCATGCCCAAGGCATCGGCCACCAAGCAGGCGTGTTGCCCACCCGCCCCACCGAAACACTGCAAGGTGTAGCGCGTCACGTCGTAGCCGCGCGCCACCGATATTTTTTTGATGGCGTTCGCCATTTGCTGCACGGCAATGCGGATGAAGCCATCGGCCACTTCTTCAGCGGGGCGTTTCATCTGTCCCGCCAACACCGCAAACTGCTGCTGCACGGCCTGCGCATCCAAGGCTTCGTTGGCGCGAGGGCCAAACACCCGGGGAAAGAAATCGGGCTGCACCTTGCCCACCATCACGTTGGCATCGGTCACCGCCAAGGGGCCACCACGGCGGTAGCTGGCCGGACCCGGGTGCGCCCCCGCGCTTTGCGGCCCGACACGCAAACGCGCGCCGTCAAACTGCAGCAAGGAGCCGCCCCCGGCCGCCACCGTGTGGATGCTCATCATGGGTGCGCGCATGCGCACGCCGGCCACCTGGGTTTCAAACTCGCGCTCAAACACGCCGGCGTAGTGCGACACATCGGTCGAGGTGCCGCCCATGTCAAAACCAATCACCTTGTCATGCCCGGCCTGCTGGGCGGTGCGCGCCATGCCCACAATGCCACCCGCAGGGCCACTCAAAATCGCGTCTTTGCCGGCAAAGGCATTCGCATCGGTCAGCCCGCCAGAGGACTGCATGAACATCAATCGCACGCCGGGCATGTCGTTGGCTACCTGCTCGACATAACGCTGCAAGATGGGGGATAAATACGCGTCCACCACCGTGGTGTCGCCGCGGCTGACAAACTTCATCAAAGGGCTGGTGGCGTGCGAGGTGCTGATCTGGGTAAAGCCCACCTCTTGCGCCAGACGCGCGGCCGCCTGCTCGTGCGCCGTGAAGCGATACCCGTGCATGAACACAATCGCCACGCTACGCAGCCCCGCATCGAACTGGGTTTGCAACTGGGCGCGCAAATGCGCTTCGTCCAAAGCTTGCACCACTTCGCCCTGCGCGCCCATGCGCTCTTGCGCTTGCACCACCGCTTGGTACAAAAGCTCGGGCAGGACGATGTGGCGGTCAAACAAACGCGGTCTGTTTTGGTAGGCGATGCGCAAGGCATCGGCAAAGCCAGCGGTGGTCACCAACAGGGTGGGCTCGCCTTTGCGTTCCAGCAGCGCATTGGTGGCCACGGTGGTGCCCATCTTCACGCATTCCACCATTTCGGGCGTGACCGGTGCGCCTGGTGCCAGGCCCAACAGTTGCCGGATGCCCGCCACCGCCGCATCGCGGTACTGCTCAGGGTTTTCGGACAACAACTTGAGCGTGACCAAGCCGCCGTCGGGCCGTTTACCGACCACATCGGTGAACGTGCCGCCGCGGTCAATCCAAAATTGCCAGCGCTTGGCAGCATGGGGCAAGGCCTTGGGTGCGTTCATGGTGTTCACTTTCACAAGGAAGCTGCGGCACGCGCCGCTTGGTCGTACATGCCTGAGAGCACGCGCAGCAAGCGTGCCAGGTCGCCAATGTCTTTGTTCAGCGCGTTATCAGCCTGCAAAGCATCGATCAAGCAAGACTCGCGAATGTCGCGATAACGTTGCACCGCTGCCCGGCCGCTTTCGGTGGCGGCATAAGTCACGTCTTTGCCGTTTTTACGCGAGGCCACCACGCCCAAAACTTGTAGTTTTTTCAAGGCGTAATTGATCACATGCGTGTCTTCCACATTCATGATGAAACAGATATCGGCCAAGCGTTTGTCGCGCGCGCGGTGCGTCACATGGTGCAGCACCAGCACATCCAGCGGGGTCAGGTCTTTCAGGCCCGCCGCCGTCATGCAGTGCACGATCCAGCGGTGGAACGCATTGCCCGCAACGATCAAGCCGAACTCGAACTCGCTCATTTCAGCGCTCTCCGCAGAGACCAAATGCGCCGAAGAGACGATCGGCGTGGTGGTTTTGCCCGCGGCAGCAGGCACAGGAGAAGGAGTTGAAGTTTTGCGTGGCATGGCCCCAGCTTTCGGTGCAAGACAGACAGCGCAGTCTAGCCGTAACACCAACAATTTATTGACAAATTGTCAACATTTAGGGAAATTACCTATCCCGCCTGTCAACGCTTTGCCTCACCATTCAAGTCCACAGGGAGCCATTCCCTTTAAAGGTGCATGCAGCGGGTACGCGTCTTGCACTGCTCTGCACAAGCTTGTTCACTTGGAGTCTTTATGCAACGTCGCTCACTCACCACTTTCGCTCTGACCGCCTCGCTCTTGCTGGCCACCAGCGCCACCTTGTCGCAAACCAAATGGGATTTACCTGCCGCCTATCCGGCCAGTAACTTCCACACCGAAAACCTGACCCAGTTCGCCAAAGACATCGACACCGCCAGCGGCGGCAAACTGAAAATCACGGTGCATGCCAACGCCTCGCTATTCAAAGCACCGGAGATCAAACGCGCGGTGCAAAGCGGCCAAGCGCAAATCGGTGAAATCTTGCTGGCCAACTTTGCCAACGAAAGCCCGATTTATGCGCTGGACGGCGTGCCCTTTTTGGCGACCGGCTATGGTGACGCGCGCAAACTGTACGAAGCCTCCCAACCGGCCATGGACAAACTGCTGGCAGCCCAAGGCTTGAAAATGTTGTACGCGGTGGCCTGGCCACCGCAAGGTATTTTCAGCAAACGCGAAGTGGCCTCGGTCGCCGATTTGCGCGGCATCAAATGGCGCGCTTACAGCCCCGCCACCGCCAAGATCGCGGAGTTGATTGGCGCGCAACCGGTGCAAATTCAGCAAGCCGAATTGAGCCAGGCCATGGCCACTGGCGTGATCGAAAGCTATATGTCCTCGGTCTCCACCGGCTACGACACCAAGACGTATGAGAGTATTAAAAACTACTACGACACCCAAGCCTGGTTGCCCAAGAATGCGGTGCTGGTGAACCTCAAAGCCTTCAATGCGTTGGATGCGGCGACGCAAGCCGCCGTGACCAAAGCCGCAGCCGATGCGCAAGAACGTGGCTGGAAAGTCAGCCAAGAAAAAACCGAGGAATACAAACGCCTGTTGACCGGCAAGGGCATGACCATCCACAAGCCTTCGGCCAAGTTGATGGCCGATATGCAGCAAGTGGGCGCTTTGATGCTGGCCGATTGGCAAAAAGCCTCGGGCGCTGAAGGCGCGGCCATCATCGCCGAGTACACCAAACTGCGCGCGAAGAAGTAAACCGCATGCTCGACCGACTGCAAGCGCTGCTGCGCAAAGGGATAGACGCCGCAGGGGCCCTGGGGGCGCTGTGCGTGTTGGCCTTGTTTGTGTTGATGATTGTGGGTGGGATTGGGCGGCAGTTGAATCTGCAAGTCAGCGGCATCAACGACCTGGTGGCCTGGCTGTGCGCGGCCGCCTCCTTCTTGGCCATGGCCCATGCTTTTCGGCATGGCGACTTTGTGCGCGTCACTTTGCTGCTCGAAGCCTTATCGCCCCAAGCCCGGCGTTGGCTGGACGCGCTGTGTTTGGCCATCGCCAGCGTCAGCGTGGGCTACCTCACCTGGTCGGCCACCGCCTTCACCTGGGAAAGCTACGAATTCCATGAAATGGCCACCGGCTTGGTGGTGATTCCGATCTGGATACCGCAAGCCACTTTTGTGGTGGGCAGTTGGTTGCTGCTGGCGGCGGTGCTGGACGAATTCATCACCGTGCTGCGTGGCCACAAGCCTCATTACCAGGTGGCGGTGGAAGAGCGCCACGCGCGCGGCGATTTTTCTTCAGACGTTTAACAGGACCCCCATGGAAACCTTGCTCATGGGCGCGCTGCTGCTCGCCATCATGCTGTTGTTGCTGGCCGGGGGCGTGTGGATCGCCATGACGCTGGCGATTGTGGGCTGGGTCGGTCAGGCCTTTTTCACCTCCACCTTGCCAGGGAAAAACCTGTTCTCGGCTTTTTGGGAATCCAACGCTTCGTGGGAGTTGGCCGCTTTGCCGCTGTTCATTTGGATGGGCGAGATTTTGTTTCGCACCAAACTCTCAGAAGAAATGTTCGATGGCCTGCGCCCTTGGCTCAACCGCATCCCCGGGCGCTTGATGCACACCACCATCTTGGGCTGCGGCGTGTTCGGTTCGGTCTCGGGCTCGTCTGCGGCCACCTGCGCCACCATTGCCAAGGTGGCGCTGCCGGAACTTAAAAAACGCGGCTACAACGAAGACTTGGCGATCGGTGCCTTGGCCACCGCGGGCACGCTGGGGATTTTGATTCCGCCGTCCATCACCATGGTGGTTTACGCCGTGGCCGCCGACGCGTCCATCATCCGGATTTTCTTGGCGGGTTTTTTGCCTGGCTTTTTGTTGATGCTGCTGTTCTCCGGCTACATCGCATGGTGGAGCCTGCGCCACCCCGACCAGGTGCCACCGGCCGATCCACCCACCACCTTCATGGAAAAAATCAGGCTCTCGGGCAATTTGATCCCCTGCGCCCTGCTGATCATTTTCATTGTTTGGGTGTTGATCGCCGGTTGGGCTACAGCCACCGAATGCGCCGCCTTTGGCGTGCTAGGCTCGCTGGCGATTGCCGCTTGGGGCCGGGCGCTGACCTGGCACAACTTCAGCGAAGGCCTGATGGGTGCCACCCGCACCAGCTGCATGATCATGTTCATCTTGGCGGGCGCGGCCTTTTTGACCAAGACCATGGCCTTCACCGGCATTCCGCGTGAGCTGGCCGAGTGGGTGGACGGCATGCACCTGTCGCCCTATGCGTTGATTGGCACGCTGGTGGCGGTGTACCTGGTGCTGGGCACGGCCCTGGACGGCATCAGCATGATTGTGCTGACCAGTGCGGTGGTCATGCCCATGATCCAAAAAGCCGGTTTTGATTTGGTCTGGTTCGGTATTTTCATTGTGCTGCTGGTCGAGATTGCCGAGGTCACACCGCCGGTGGGTTTCAATTTGTTTGTGTTGCAAAACATGACCGGCAAAGACAGCAATGTGATCGCCAAAGCCTCGATCCCGTTTTTCATCTGTCTGGTGGTGTGCATCGTGCTGATCACCGTGTTCCCGCAGATCGTGACGATCTTGCCTGACGTCATCATGGGCAAAGATCTTTGAGGCCATCTGTTTGAGATTCACGCCCTCTTTGACCTGCCCCCTTTTTTCACGCCTGCATCCACTAAGATCCAGCTTTGGGCCGCCGCCTGCTGCGGCCTGTGCTTGACGCTCAGAGGATTGATTTGTTTAAAAATGTGATGGCCTACCGCATCGGGGCCGATTGGACGATTTCGCTGCCCCAACTGGAAGCCGCTTTAGACCGCTACCGTTTTGTGGAATGCAGCCCCAGCCAAGACAAATCGGTGGGCTGGACCGAACCCCGTGGCCAGGCGCACGGCCCTTTGGTGGAGTCGGTTGCCGGACAATGGATCTTGAAACTGCAAATCGAAACCAAGGCCGTTCCCGGCGCGGTGGTCAAGCGCAAAGCGGATGAGCGCATTCAAGAAATCGAGGCCAGCACCGGCCGCAAACCTGGCAAAAAAGAATCGCGTGAAATTCGCGAAGACATTGTGCACACCCTGCTGCCTTTGGCGTTTGCCAAACAAAGCACGGTCATGGTGTGGATCGACATGGCCTCACGTTTGCTGCTGACCGATGCCGCCAGCCAAGGCAAATCGGACGAAGTCATCACCGCGCTGGTGCGGGTGCTGGACGGCCTGCCCCTGACGCTGCTGCAAACCACCGTGTCCCCGCAAGCGGCCATGTCGCAGTGGCTGCTGGCCGCCAGCGACGATGCCCTGCCCCCGGCTTTCAGTGTAGAGCGCGAATGCGTGCTCAAGTCCAGCAGCGAAGATCAAGCGGTGGTCAAGTTCACGCGCCATCTGCTGGCCACCGACGAGGTGCGCAAGCACGTGATGGAAGGCAAATTGCCCACCCATTTGGCTTTGAGTTGGGAAGGCAAAGCCAGCTTTGTGCTGACCGAGAGTTTGGTGCTGAAAAAAGTCGCGCTCTTGGATGGGGTGATGGAGGACGCCGGTGGCGACGACGACAAGTTTGACACTGACGTGACCCTGTCGACCGGCACGCTCGGCCCCTTGCTGCGCGATTTGCTCGATGCGCTGGGCGGTGAGATGCAGTTCAGCGCTGCTGTCCCCAGCGCCGTGCTCAGCGATTCACCCTTTGTTTGAATTCGCCTGAATCAATCAAGCGCTGCAGATCGGTGGCGCCGCCGATCAACACGCCGTGCACAAACACCATGGGGAATGTGGGCCAACCGGTCCACATTTTCAAGGCATTGCGGCTGCGCCAGCCGCTGAAATAGCTGCCATATTCCAGGTATTTGTAATTCACGCCTTGGGCCGCCACGGCTTTGCAGGCTTTTTTGCAATAGGGGTTGTGCCGCATCCCGACCACCACCACCGGGGTATTGGCCAAGGCGCCTTGCACCTCCTGCACCCACGCCTGGCGTTCTTGCGCGACGGCACCTCGAATCGCCGGGTGAATATGGTCAATGTCCAAAATAGGACGCTGCGCAGCATCGGTCATGAAAACTCCCTTTTTTGTAAAGAACGCATCGTACCGGGAAGGCCAAAAGCTTGATTTTGAAAGGCCCTAGGGTAAACGCTTAAAAAAACGGTCACAGGGCCATGATCTACTGAGGGGTGAATCAACCCGAGGAGATTGTGAGATGCAAGTTCAAATGAAGGTCAACGGCAAAGCGGTTACTGTCGACGCAGCGCCCAACACATTGCTGGTGCAAGCCCTGCGCGAACACCTGCACCTGACCGGCACCCACGTGGGTTGCGACACGGCCCAATGTGGTGCCTGCACCGTGCACGTCAATGGCCGCGCGGTCAAGTCCTGCAATATGCTGACTGCACAAGCCCAAGGCGCAGAGGTCACCACCATTGAGGGTCTGGCCCAGCCTGACGGCACCATGCACCCGATGCAAGCCGCCTTCAAAGAATGCCATGGCCTGCAATGCGGGTTTTGCACCACCGGCATGGTCATGAGCGCGGTGGATTTGTGCAACCGCCACCCCAATGCCAACGAAGGCGAAATTCGTGAATTACTCGAGGGCAATCTGTGCCGTTGCACCGGTTACCAAAACATCGTCAAAGCGGTGCAGCACGGTGCTGTCGCCATGAAAGCTTAAGGAGTCCGTCATGGGTGCCTCAGATTTCTCCCAACTGCCTCACATCGGTGAGTCTCTGCGCCGCAAAGAAGACTACCGCTTCTTGACCGGTGCAGGCAACTACACCGACGACATCGACCTGGCCAATATGACCCATGCGGTCTTTGTGCGCTCGCCCCACGCCCACGCCCATATCAAAAGCATCCACAAGGCGGCCGCGCTGGCTGCACCGGGTGTGATTGCCGTGTTGGACGGTCCTGATGTGGTGGACGCCAAAATCAACGGCCTGCCCTGCGGCTGGCTGATCACCGACACCAGCGGCCAGCCCATGAAGGAGCCACCGCACCCCATCTTGGCCAACGGCAAAGTGCGCTATGTGGGCGACCATGTGGCCATGGTGGTGGCCGAAACCTTGGAGCAAGCCAAAAACGCCGCAGAACTGGTCGAGGTCGACTACGACGTGCTGCCCGCTGTGGTCGATGTGCGTGACGCCAAAGGCGGCACAGCCTTGCATGCAGAAGCCCCCGACAACCATTGCTACAAATGGGCGATTGGCGACCAAGCCGCGGTGGACGCGGCTTTTGCCGGCGCCGCGCACGTCACGCACCTGGACCTGATCAACAACCGCTTGGTGCCCAACCCGATGGAACCTCGCGCCGCGATCGGCTCTTACAACCGCGCCAACGACGAATACACGCTGTACGTGTCCAACCAAAACCCGCACGTTGAGCGTTTGCTGATGACCGCGTTTGTGATGGGCTTGCCCGAACACAAAGTGCGCGTGATCGCCCCCGACGTGGGCGGCGGCTTTGGGGCCAAGATTTACCTCTACGCCGAAGACGTGTGCCTGACCTGGGCTTCGAAAAAGCTCAACCGCAACATCAAATGGAACTGCGACCGCTCGGAAGCCTTTTTGAGCGATGCCCATGGCCGGGATCATTCCAGCCACGCTTCGTTGGCGATCGACAAAGACGGCAAGTTTTTGGCGCTCAAAGTGCACACCGACGCCAACCTGGGGGCCTACCTGTCGACCTTCTCGACCGCCGTGCCGACGATTTTGTACGCCACCTTGTTGGCCGGTCAATACAACACACCGCAGGTGTATGTCGAGGTGGACGCCTGGTTCACCAACACCGCTCCGGTGGACGCCTACCGCGGTGCCGGCCGGCC
>CANGEE010000103.1 GCA_947452635.1 Comamonadaceae bacterium
GCTCCGGGGTCCAGCGCCTGCGGCGCTGAACACTGGTGACCACTTCCACCCGGTTAGGTCTTATTGATGACATAGTCATATCCATAGTCTTATTCCTAGTTGTTAGTTTAAGGAATACCGATGGGACTGTCATTCAGGGGGCTAACTCAGTACCCCACCATCAAGCGTGGGACTTTGCATCAATATAAGAATGCCATTCGAGTCGTACTGAACTATGCCTACAAGCTAGGCTATCTGAAGCAGTTGCCTGTTTTCAAAGACGAATACGACACGAAGAAGGGGGTCAGCAGTCGCCCATGGTTCAATTCTGCTGAGTACAGCAAGTTGCACAACAGCATTTTTGCTCACGCCAAGTACCTTGAGAAACGTGACAAGCGTCAGTTCTCTCATGCGATGGAGCTGTATGACTTCGTGCTGTTTGGTACGAGTACTGGAATGCGTGTGGGAGAGATGCGAAATTGCAAAGTGTCTGATGTGAAAATCGTCACCGAAAAGCTGACGAACAAAGAAATACTCGTCATAAGCAATATTGATGGCAAGAGGGGTAAGGGTAGCTGTCAGAGCTACTACGGCGCTGTGGCTCCCTTCAGGCGCATCCTTGAGCGACGAGGAATAACTGACCCTTCCAAGTGCGATGAGAAGTTATTTTTGATCCATCACAGAGTGATGTTCAACGAAATTCTCAAGAAGAAAAACCTGAAAGTCACCAAGTCGAAGCCACCACTCAAGCGTGACTTCGTGTCATTGCGCTCAACGTACATTTGCTTTAGATTGCTGAATGGGGTGCCGATCTATGAAATCGCCAACAACTGTAGAACTTCAGTCGCTGTGATCCAAGAGCACTATGCCAAGCCACTCGGTGGAGTGTTGATGAGGAACATCAACAGAACGAACATTGAGGGTTGGGATTACTAACGTTGTGCAGTGAAAAACTACACAAATGGCGGAGGAGGAGGGATTCGAACCCTCGGTAGTGTTGCCACTACGCCTGATTTCGAGTCAGGTACATTCGACCACTCTGCCACCCCTCCAGCGTTTGCGTCTTTGTCGAAGATGCAATTCTAGCAGAGCGCCAGGCTGCTGCTTGGGTGGCTCAGGGCTTCTTGGGCGCTGCAACATTGGCGTTTTTGGGGGCCACGGTCATCACCACCGTACCGCCCAGCAAGCCCCCATCGCTCATCTCCAGGGTCGCTGTGCGGTCACCCCGGGTCAAGACCATCAAACTGGTTTTGCCGCGAATGGCCGACACCACACTCCAGCCTTGGGCGGGGTAGCTGTCCAGAAAAAAGGCGTAAGCCGCATCCAAATCACGTCCCACGTCAAGCACCACGCGCCCTACCCAGTTGTCGCCCGAGCCGATGATGAGCGACTGTTCAGGTCGAATCACGGTGCCCGCAGGCAGGGCCATGGGGCCGAGCAGTTGCGAGGCGTATGCAGCGGTCGCGGGCGTCTGCTCACCCGATGCAGGGCGATTCAAAGAGGTGCTGCTGCATGCGGTTAAACCCCAGGTCAAGGTCAGACCCAACCAGAGCATCAGAGGAATAAGGCGGGCGGTGTTCATGATGGAAATAGGGTTATGTGGGAGTTAAAGAGGACAGCCCGCCCAGATAGGGTCGCAGCACTTCGGGTACGGTGACTGAGCCGTCGGCGTTTTGACCGTTCTCCAGCACCGCCACCAGGGCGCGGCCCACGGCCAGGCCAGAGCCGTTCAAGGTGTGGACCAGTTCGTTTTTGCCTTGCGCGTTTTTAAAGCGCGCTTGCAATCGGCGCGCTTGAAAGGCTTCGCAGTTAGACACTGAACTGATCTCCCGATACGTTTGCTGCGCCGGCACCCACACCTCCAGGTCGTAGGTTTTGCTGGCGCCAAAGCCCATGTCACCGGTGCACAAAGACATGACACGGTAAGGCAAGCCCAGCTTTTGCAAAATGGCTTCGGCGTGGCCCGTCATGGCTTCGAGGGCTTCGTAACTTTGTTCGGGGTGCACGATTTGCACCATCTCAACCTTGTCAAACTGGTGCTGGCGGATCAAGCCCCGCGTGTCGCGCCCTGCACTGCCCGCTTCGGAGCGAAAGCACGGGGTGTGCGCGGTCAGCTTGATGGGCAAATCGGCCTCGTTCAAGATCTCGTCGCGCACCACATTGGTCAGCGTGACTTCGGAGGTCGGGATCAGGTACAGCGCTTGGGTGTCGGGTGCGGCCTCTGACTCTTGACCGCCTTTTTTGGCGGCAAACAAGTCGGCTTCAAACTTGGGCAACTGGCCGGTCCCGCGCAAGGTTTCGGCGTTCACCACATAGGGGGTGTAACACTCGGTGTAGCCGTGCTCCTGGGTTTGCACGTCGAGCATGAACTGCGCCAAGGCGCGGTGCAAACGGGCGATCGGCCCGCGCATGAAGGTAAAACGCGCACCCGACAGCTTGATGCCGATGTCAAAATCCAGGCCGAGTTTTTCGCCAAGGTCCACATGGTCTTTCACGGCAAAGTCAAAGCTGCGCGGCTGGCCCCAACGGCGCACTTCCACATTGCCATGTTCGTCCGCGCCCACGGGTACGCTGTCGTGCGGCAGGTTGGGCACAGCCAACAGCAACGCTTGCAGCTCCTCTTGGAGGGCATCTAGGCGGGTGGCCGAGGTGTCCAACTCCACTTTGATGTCGGCCACAGCGCGCATGATGTCGTCGGCACTTTCGCCTTTGGCCTTGCGCATGCCAATTTGTTTGGACAGGGTGTTGCGCTGGCTTTGCAGCTCTTCAGTGCGGGTTTGCAGCGTTTTACGCTCGGCCTCCAAGGCGCTGTAGACCTCCACGTTCAAAAAGGCTTGTGGCGATTTGCGGGTTTCCAAGCGGGCGATCACGCTGGCCAGGTCTTTGCGGAGGTGAATAATATCGAGCATGGGTGGATTGTAGTTTCAGGCCTCGGCCTTCAAGCCTCGATTCGCAGCCCTTTAGGCAATGGGAACTTGATGGTCTCTTCAATGCCTTCCATCTTGCGCACGCTGACCGCGCCCAAAGCGCGCAGCCGGGTGATCACTTCTTGCACCAAGACTTCCGGTGCCGAGGCACCTGCCGTCAGGCCGACGCGCGATTTGCCCTCCAACCAGGCCGATTGCAGCTCATCGGCACTGTCGATCATGTAGCTGTCTGTGCCCAGTCGACTGGCCAGTTCGCGCAGCCGGTTGCTGTTGGAGCTGGTCGGGCTGCCCACCACGATCACCACATCCACTTGGCTGCTCATCAGCTTGACCGCGTCTTGGCGGTTTTGGGTGGCATAGCAAATGTCTTGCTGCTTGGGCTCACGCACCCAAGGAAATTGCTTTTTCACTGCAGCCAAAATTTCGGCCGCATCGTCCACGCTCAAGGTGGTTTGGGTGACCACCGCCAAGCGTTCGGATTGCTGGAGCTGGACGCGGGACACATCGGCCACGTCTTCCACCAAGTGGATACCGCTGTCGAGTTGGCCCATGGTGCCTTCCACCTCGGGGTGGCCTTTGTGGCCGATCATGATGAACTCATAACCCTCTTTGTGCAGCTTGGCCACTTCCACATGCACTTTGCTCACCAGTGGGCAGGTGGCGTCAAAAATCTGAAACCTCCGGGCTTTTGCCTCGTTTTGAATGGCTTGGCTGACACCATGCGCGCTGAAAACCAGGGTGGCGCCAGGGGGCACATCGTCCAGCGCTTCAATGAAGATCGCGCCCTTGTCTTTCAAGTCATTGACGACAAAGGTGTTGTGCACGATTTCGTGGCGCACATAAATAGGCCGGCCAAATTTGGCCAGCGCACGTTCGACGATTTCGATCGCCCGGTCCACACCCGCACAAAAACCGCGGGGCTCGGCCAACAAAATGTCATGCATTTTCATCACAAAACTCCAATCAAGCGCACTTCAAAAGTGACGGGTTGCCCAGCCAACGGATGGTTGAAGTCAAACAGCACGGCCCCCTCGGCATTCACGTCCAAGACCGTCCCCGCATAAGAGTCCAAACCGTCCGGGGTCGGGAACTGCACCACATCACCAGCGGCGTATTTTTCCATCGGGTCACCCAACTGGTTGAGCAGTTTGCGGGCCACCCATTGCGCCATCTCAGGGTTGCGATCGCCAAAGGCTTCACCTGAAGGCAGCTCAAAGGTGGTGTGGGTGCCTTCGGCCAGGCCCATGAGGCGTTCTTCCATGGCCGGCGAGAGTTCGCCCGATCCCAAAGACAAAGTGGCGGGTTTGTCGGTGAAAGTGTTGATGATGTCGCCCTGCGGGCCTGCCAGGCGGTAGTGCAGAGTCAAAAAAGAACCGGATTGGACAGTGGACATAAGGGTTTTCTGGAATGCCAACGGGGTGGGCATTTGTGAATTAATGTGCTCATTGTAAAAAGCTTCTCAGAAAGCCTACAAAAAAATCTTTTCAAGGCCGCCCAGGGAGGGCTCACGCATGACCATCAAGAACTTGCCTGCGGACGCGCGCCCGCGGGAAAAAATGCTGGCGCGTGGCCCTTCTGCGCTGAGCGACGTGGAACTGCTGGCCATTTTGCTGCGCACCGGCATGGCGGGCAAAAACGTGTTTCAGTTGGCACAAGAGCTGCTGGACACCTTTGGCGGCCTGTCCGGCTTGCTCCACACCGGCACCACCGAGTTGAAATTGATCAAAGGACTGGGGCCCGCCAAACGCGCCGAGGTTGCCGCCGTGCTGGAGTTGTCTCGCCGGGGATTGGCCGAACAAATGCGCGAGCGCCAGGCCTTTCATGCGCCCGAGGCTGTCAAGCAATACGTGCAACTGCATTTGGCACACAAAAACCACGAAGTGTTCGCAGTGCTGTTTTTAGACAGCCAAAACCGCCTGCAAGCCATGGAAGAGCTGTTTCGCGGCACGCTGAGCCAAACCAGTGTGTACCCCCGCGAGGTGGTGTTGCGCGCGCTGCACCACCGAGCAGCCGCCGTGGTGCTCAGCCACAACCACCCCAGCGGCTCGGTGCAACCGAGTCGCGCCGACGAGACCTTGACGCAAACCCTCAAAGCGGCTTTGGCCTTGGTGGACGTGCGGGTGCTCGACCATGTGATCGTGGCCCAAGGGCAGGCCTTGTCGATGGCCGAGCAGGGCCTGATCTGAGTCCGTTGCCCACTGAAGGCTTTGGGCTTTGTGGCACCATAGGCGGTTGAAATTCAAGACCCTTGCCGACCTGAAACAGGTTCAAAAACAAATCGCGCAGGCGCATGCCGAAGAAGTGGCGCGGGCTGCGGCATTGGCTGCTGCGGCGCGCCAAGCGCACGCCGACAAAAACCTGTTCACGATGGCGGTAGGGGCTGTCCAGACCTTGCCAGACAAGCAGCAAGCCATCAAAAAACCTGTGCCCGTGCCACCCGTGGCGCGGCAGCGCGAAAAAGACGATGCCGCTGTACTGCGCGACGCCTTGAGCGACGAGTTCGATGTCAGCACCTTGCTCGACACCGACGACATGCTCAGTTTTCGCCGCCCAGGCATCGGCCGTGATGTGACGCACAAGCTGCGCAAAGGCGAGTGGTCAATTCAAAAAGAAATCGATTTGCACGGCTTGAGAAGCGACGAAGCACGCCAGGCCCTGGCCGATTTCATTCGCGAGGCCCACAAACAAGGCTTGCGTTGTCTGCGCGTGGTGCATGGCAAGGGCTTGGGCTCACCAGGCAAAACACCGGTGCTCAAATCCAAGGTGCACAGCTGGTTGGTGCAGAAAAACCAGGTGATGGCTTTTGTCCAGGCCAAGCCCGCCGAAGGCGGCGCGGGGGCCTTGGTGGTGTTGCTCAAGTCAGGGCACTGAAGCGGGCCTGACGCGCCTTTCTGTTCATACGTTTTGGTTGCGCATCCAGTCGGCGGTTTGGAAAAAGCTTTGTTCCAAGCGCGCCCGCAAAGCCGCATCCAAGCCGGTTTCTTGCATGGCCTGCGCCATGCAAGCGAGCCACTGGTCACGCTCCAAGATGCCGATGGCAAACGGCATGTGGCGCATGCGCAAACGCGGATGGCCAAAGCGCTCGGTGTATTCCTGCGGGCCGCCCAGCCAGCCGCTCAAAAACCAGAACAATTTGTCGCGGGCCGAGGTCAGCTCTGAGCCATGCACGGCACGCAGTGCTTGGTAGGCAGGCTCCAGGTCCATCAGGTCGTAAAACCGGTCGACCAGGGCGCGCACCATGGCCTGACCGCCAGCCCATTCATAGGGGGTGTCAAAAGGTGGAGGGTCTTGTATCTGCATGTTGGAAAAGTCCTTGCAAGGTCAGGACGCGGCTTGGCGCAGGGTTTGCGCGACCGGTTGTTTCAGCACACCGGCCAAGCCCCACCAACCCGCAGCCCAAGCCAGCAGGCCACCCGCCCAAGCGCCAGCGAAGGGCACGTACCACGGCGCAGTCCAGTTGAATTCAAACGCGAAGTGGGCCATGGCCCAGCCCACCACCATGGCGGCGCTGCTGGCCATGAAACCCGCCAGCATGCCCACGCCCCACAGTTCAGCGCGCTGCACCTGCGCCAGCAAGGTGCTGCTGGCCCCCAGGGCGCGCATGATGGCAAAGTCACGCGTGCGGTCGTCGCGGGTGGCAGTGACCGCCGCCATCAACACCATCACACCCGCGGCCAGGGTGAAGGCAAACAAAAATTCAACCGCACGGATCACTTGGTCGATCACGTTTTGCACCTGCTGCAGCGTGGCGCGCATGTCCACGCTGGTGATGTTGGGAAACTGCTGCACCAAAGCGTTGTCAAAGCCTTTTTGCTGCGGCCCTTTGAAAGCCGCCATGTAGCTCAGTGGCACATCGGGCAAGCTGGCCACCGGGTACATGACAAAAAAGTTGGCCCGCATCGAGCCCCAATCGACCTTGCGCAAGGACGTGATGCGCGCGCTGGTTTGCACCCCGGCCACGTCAAACTGCAAACGGTCGCCCAGCTTCAAGCCCAGGGTGGTGGCAATGCCCTCCTCCACACTCACCGCGTCCGCTTCGTTGTCTTGCCAGCGCCCGGCCACCACTGGGTTGTGCGCAGGGCGCTGCGCGCTGGCCGACAAATTGAATTCACGGTCCACCAGCCGCCTGGCCCTTTCTTGCGGATAGTCACCCGGTTGGATGGGGCGTTCATTGATGGACACCAAACGGCCACGGATCATCGGGTACCAGTCATAGCCTTGCACGCCCGCTTGGGCCAAGGCCGCTTGGAAGGGCTGGGTTTGCTCAGGCTGCACATTGATGACAAAACGGTCCGGCGCATTGGCGGGCGTGGCTTGACGCCAGCTGCTGATCAGGTCGGTGCGCAACAAGACCAACAACACCAAGGCCAGCAAACCCAAAGACAAAGCACTGGTCTGCACCATGGCATACACCGGGCGGGCGGTGACTTGGCGGGTGGCCAGCCGCAACCAGCGCGGCGCATGCTCGCCCGGCATCAGCCGGCCAATCAGCCACAGGGCCAGCCAGCCGCCACCGGCAAACAGCACAGCCGCCAAAGCAAAGACGCCCACGGTGATCAAGCCCAGCTTCACGTCGCTGCTGGCCAGCAAAAGCGCGCCCATAAAGCCCAACAAACCCAGTCCCATGACGCCCGCTGCGGCAGGCCGCAGCGCGCCCACGTCGCGCCGAATCACCCGCAGCGGCGGCACTTGCGCCAGCTGCAATACCGGCGGCAAGCCAAAGGCCAGCAACAAGGTCAGGCCCATGCTCAAACCCAAGACCACGGGGTGGCCACTGGCCGGCGGCAGGGCGGTGTCGAGCAGCCCGGCCAACACCTGCACAAACACATGGTGCAGCAGCCAGCCCAGCAGCACGCCCAAGGCACTGGCCAGCAAGCCCGCAGTGACAAACTCAAAGGTGTAGCTGATCGTCAAAGTACGCTGGCTTTGGCCCAGCACCCGCAGCAAAGCGCAAGCGTCCAGATGCCGCGCGGCAAAAGTGCGCGCCGCCAAGGCCACTGCGACGGCACACAGCAAGGCCGCCAGCAAAGCCACCAGGTTGAGGAATTTCTCAGCCCGGTCCAAGGTTTGGCGCATTTCAGGACGCCCGCTTTCCAGCGACTCCACCTGCACGCCACGCACCAGACCCTGCTCCGCCTGCGTGCGCGCCCAGGTGGCAAAGGTTTTGGCGCTGGCATCGGCTTGCGGCCCGCTGCCCACCACGGCCATGCGATACGTTACACGACTGGCCGGTTGCACCAGCGCGGTAGCGGCCAGATCGGTTTGGTTGAGCATGACGCGCGGTGAAAAATTCATGAAGCCCGCGCCCCGGTCAGGTTCTTGCACAATGACCGCGCTGATGCGCAAACGGCTGTCGCCCAGTTGCAAGAAGTCGCCCTGGGCAATGCCCAAACTTTCCAACAGACCAGCGTCCACCCACACCTCACCGGGGTCTGGAATGCCGGGGGCGGCGTGGGCCGGCGCTTGGCCGGTGCTGATCTGCAGCTGGCCGCGCAAGGGGTACCCAGGGCTGACGGCTTTCAATGCCACCAGTTTGCTGGCACCATCGCGTGCGCGCGCCATGGTCGGGAAAGTGATGGAGGTGTTGCGCCGCAAACCGCTGCGCGCGGCCTCGTCCAGAAGGGCTTGCGGCGTGGGCTTGTCGCTCACCACCACCGCATCCCCGCCCAAGAGTTGACGCGCATCGCGCCACAAACCGGCTTGCAAACGGTCGGCAAAAAAGCCCACGGCGGTCAAAGCGGCCACAGCCAAGGTGACGGACACGATCAACAACCGCAGCTCACCGGCGCGCAGATCGCGCCACAAATTGCGCCAACCCAGGGCGAACGCCAAACGTAAATTCACATGCATGCCCGCACCTTAACCGATACCCCACTGTCCGCGCAGGACTACGGTTTTACAAGTTCCAAGGGCATGGCCAACTCGGCCTGCCACACCAAGCGTTCGGGTGCGCTGAAGCACAAAAACCGCTTGTGGGTGGCGCGGCCAATCGCGCACAGACCTACGCGCCGGGCCACGTCCAGGCCCATTTGCGTGATGCCGCTGCGCGAGACCGCAATCGGCACCCCCATTTGCGCGGACTTGATCACCATCTCGCTGGTCAAGCGCCCGGTGGTGTAGAAAACTTTGTCTTGGCCTGAGACCTCGTGCATCCCCATCCAGCCGGCGATCGTGTCGACCGCGTTATGACGCCCTACGTCTTCAACAAACATCAGCATCGCGTCACCCTGAAACAAGGCGCAGGCATGGACCGAGCCGGCCGATTTGTAGGTGGTTTCTTGCAAACGGATGGCGTTGACCAAGCTGTACAAAGTGGCTTGGGTGATGTGGCCCGGCGCCAGCACGATGGCGTCAATATCGGCCATCAAATCGCCAAACACGCTGCCCTGGCCGCAGCCGGTGGTGACCACCCGCGGCGCCTGGGGGGTGTCGGGCAGACCCTGTCGGGTTTTGACGGCGGCCACACCGGGCTGGCCCAGCTCACCTTCGCCGACCGTCCAGTCCACGGTGATGGATTCGATCTCAGCCACCGAGGCGATCAAGCGCTGGTTCAGCAAGAACCCCAACACCAGCCACTCGGGGTGCGCGCCCAAGGTCATCAGCGTGACCAGTTCGCGCTTGTCCACATACACCGTCAAGGCCCGCTCAGCGGGAATGGCGATGGTGCTGGACGCGCCAAACTCGTTGATCAC
>CANGEE010000104.1 GCA_947452635.1 Comamonadaceae bacterium
ACCATGCCTTCGACCGGGCCCATGCCCATGCCGCCTTGGGCTTCGCTCACATACAAGCCTGTCAGGCCTAATTCGGCCAGTTCGGTGTGGACAGCGCGATCAAAGCCACCTGCGGCTTCAATGCGGCGGCGACGCTCAAAGTCGTAGCCCTTGTCCACCCATTTGCGCACCGCGTCACGCAGTTGTTCTTGGTCGTCAGAAAAATCGAAATCCATTTTGAAATCCTTGTCTGTTCAATGGCTTCAGCCGAGCACGGTCTGGGCGACGATGTTGCGTTGCACTTCGTTGCTGCCGCCGTAAATGGTGGTCTTGCGCATATTGAAGTAGTTGGCGGCCAACGGCGCATTGGCCACCTCGCCGCCGGGAAAGTCGCCTTGCCAGCCCGCGTCCATGGCTTCAAAGATGAAGGGCAGGCTGTAGGGGCCTGCGGCCAGCATCATGAGTTCGGTGTAGCGCTGCTGGATCTCGCTGCCCTTGATTTTCAGCAGACCGGCGATGTCGAGCGAATTTTTGCCCGACTTCTCGGCCGACAACACGCGCAAGACCAGCATTTCCAGGGCCACGATGTCGACTTCGAGCTTGGCGATTTCGTCGCGGAAGCGCAGATCGTCGTACACGCCTTCGGCTTTGGCGATGCGCTTCAAGCGCTCGAGTTCGCGTTTGGCGCGGTTCACGTCGGCGATGTTGGTGCGCTCGTGGGCCAGCAGGTGCTTGGCGTAGTTCCAGCCTTTGTTTTCTTCGCCAATCAGGTTTTCGGCCGGCACTTCGACATTGTCAAACCAGACTTCGTTGACCTCGCACTCACCGTCCAGCAGTTTGATGGGGCACACCGTGATGCCGGGGGTCTTCATGTCGATCAGCAAGAAGGAAATGCCGGTTTGCGGCTTGCCTTCGTTGCTGGTGCGCACCAGGCAGAAAATCCACTCGCCATACTGGCCCAGCGTGGTCCAGGTTTTTTGACCGTTGACAATGTACTTGTCGCCGACCCGCTCGGCGCGGGTTTTGAGCGAGGCCAAGTCCGAACCCGAACCCGGCTCGCTGTAACCCTGGCTCCACCAGACTTCGCCGCTGGCGATGCCCGGTAAAAAGCGCTTTTGCTGTTCGGCATTGCCAAAAGCCATGATGACGGGGGCCACCATCACCGGACCAAAAGGCACCACGCGGGGCGCACCCGCCAAAGCGCATTCTTCTTCAAACAAATGCTTTTGCACGGCGTTCCAACCCGGGCCGCCAAACTGCGTGGGCCAGCCCCAACCGAGCCAGCCTTTTTGGCCCAAAATTTTCGCCCAGCGCTGCATGTCGTCGCGCGTCAAGCGCATGGCGGCATGTACTTTTTGGGAAATATCAGCGGGTAAATTGCCTTTGACCCAGGTGCGAATGTCGTCGCGAAACGCGAGTTCGTCGGGGGTGAATGCCAAATCCATGGGGTGTCTCTCTGCGAAATGCCGGTGGCGAAATGCCCAGGCCGTCAGCCCAAGCGGAAAGTGAAGGTTAATTTATAGCACGACCGTGCGGAAATGCTTTGTCCTTGCTGTGACAAACCGGTTCATTGTGCGTGAAGTCCTACCCTTGAAGGGGCTGGGATAATCCCTGCTGGATGAAAAATATCGTGATTTTGATTTCGGGCTCAGGCTCGAACATGGCGGCCATCGTGCAGGCTTCGGTTCAACGCCGCTGGGCTGAGCGTTTCGGGGTGCGTGTGGCGGTGGTGGTGAGCAACCGCGCGGATGCCGCAGGACTGGCTTGGGCTCAAGCCGAAGGTGTTGCCGTGGCGGTGCTGGACCACAAGGCCTATGCCAGCCGCGAAGACTTTGACGCTGCGCTGCAAGCCCAATTGGATGTCTATGACCCTGTGTTGGTGGTGTTGGCGGGGTTTATGCGCATCTTGTCCACCGGCTTTGTGCAGCACTTTGCTGGTCGTCTGATCAATATTCACCCTTCGCTTTTACCCGCTTTTGGTGGCCTCCATACCCACCAGCGCGCCATCGACATGGGCTGCCAGTTCGCCGGTGCCACCGTGCACCAAGTGACTGCCGAGCTTGACCACGGCCCCATCCTGGCGCAAGCGGTGGTGCCGGTGCTGCCCGGCGATACCGCCGACACATTGGGCGCGCGCGTTTTGACGCAAGAGCATTTACTCTATCCTCGCACCATTGAAGATTGGCTAAACCGCGCCGCCGCCGCGCTCTGATGCAGGCTGTGTAGCAGGCTCAGCGAGAGTCTCTGACACCCAGGTAAAGCGCGGCTGGATCACGCCGTTGATGTCAACGCTGTCGTTGAACATGGCC
Source organism: Comamonadaceae bacterium (assembly GCA_947452635.1). Classification (GTDB taxonomy): domain Bacteria; phylum Pseudomonadota; class Gammaproteobacteria; order Burkholderiales; family Burkholderiaceae_C; genus Limnohabitans_A. The sequence goes on from CANGEE010000104.1 coordinate 2,289, forward strand.
GCAGGCCGGACCCACAAGCCACGTTCGCCATACAGCGCTTGGTACAAGGTCATGGGTTCTAAAGATTCGCTGTGCCGCACCGTGCCTTTGACTTCGTACAGCAAATTCTTGTAATGGCGGTAGATGCCGGGGCGGGTGACGATCAAAGGAGGCAGGTTTTCGGACATGGGCGCAGATTCACCTTGAAAAGAGCAGTCAGACGAGAGTGGGACAATACAGGGCTATGCATCCTAAAGCCCTTCTTGATGCCTGCGCCGAACTGGTCAGGCTGACGCTCCAATTTGAACACCCTGCCGATTCGGTCGTCTCGCGTTTTTTCCGTGAACACCGCCAACTCGGCCCCCGTGAGCGCGCCACCTTGGCAGAAACTGCCTACAACGTTTTGCGTCACAAACTGCGCTTTGAGTACCTGGCCCGATCCGGCAGCGGGGCCAAAGAGCGCCGCATGGCGATTTTGGGTTTCCATGCGCCACGCGATTTTTTATACGGTGCCATCAGCGAGTCCGAAAAAACCTGGCTGGAGGGTTGTGACCGCGTCAAGCCCGAAGAATTTTTAGACCGCCATCGCCACAACCTGCCCGAATGGATGGTCGAGCCCTTGAAAGCGCAGTTGGGTAGCGAGTTCTGGCCCTTGGTCGAAAGTCTGGGGCAAAGCGCCACCTTGGATTTGCGCGTCAATGCCCTGCATGACAAGCGCGCCGATGTGCAAAAAGAACTGAAGACGGCGGGCATCGCCACCCAGCCTACGCCTTATTCACCCTGGGGCTTGCGCATCGAGAGTAAGCCTGCGCTGACCAAGCTGGATGCCTTTGTGCGTGGTGCCATCGAGGTGCAAGACGAAGGCTCGCAGCTGTTGGCGCTGCTCTTGGACGCCCACCGGGGCGAGATGGTGGTGGACTTTTGCGCCGGAGCCGGTGGCAAGACTTTGGCCATTGGCGCGAGCATGCGCAACACCGGGCGCTTGTATGCGTTGGATGTCTCCGGCCACCGACTGGATGCGCTCAAGCCGCGCCTGGCACGCAGCCAATTGTCGAATGTGCATCCGGCCGCGATCGCGCATGAGCGCGACGACCGCATCAAGCGCCTGGCCGGCAAAATTGATCGGGTGTTGGTGGATGCGCCCTGTTCTGGCCTAGGGACCTTGCGCCGCAACCCCGATTTGAAGTGGCGCCAAACGCCCAAGGCCTTGGAAGAGTTGGCCCTCAAGCAATTGGCGATTTTGCAAAGCGCATCTCGCTTGCTCAAACCCGGTGGCCGTTTGGTCTATGCCACTTGCAGCTTGTTGATGCAAGAGAACGAAGCGATTGCGCAGGCCTTCACTCAAGCCAACCCGGCGTTTGAAGTCTTGAGCGCCAGCGCCGAGTTGGAACGCTTGAAAGTGCCCCAGGCGGCCTCGCTGTGCAGCGGCGATCAGGCTGAGTTTTTGCGTTTGTGGCCACACCGTCATGGCACCGATGGATTTTTTGCGGCCCTTTGGGTTAAAAAATAAATTTTGACAGCGCCATCAAAGCCCTGGCCTTCGAAAGTCCTGTCCTTTTAATGGCCAAAAACTTAAAATCTAAAGATTGCCGTCAAAGGTATCTAGAAAGACAAAATTGATAGTTTTACCCGACTGGGCCGTACTGAACGCGGTCATCGATTGGCTGGCCCACGGCTTGCTGAAATTTTCATGGTTGCAGGTGTTGGTCGTGACCTTGGTGTTCACCCACATCACCATTGCCGCTGTCACGATTTATTTACACCGCCATTCCGCGCATCGTGCTTTGGATTTGCACCCCATTGTTTCGCACTTTTTCCGCTTTTGGCTGTGGCTGACCACCGGTCAAGTGACCAAGGAGTGGACCGCGATTCACCGCAAACACCACGCCAAGTGCGAGCAGGCCGAAGACCCGCACAGCCCGCATGTGCATGGCATCCAAACCGTGTTGTTCACCGGCGCGGAGTTGTACCGTCAAGAAGCCAAGAACCAAGAAACCTTGGACCGCTATGGCCACGGCACACCTGATGACTGGATGGAGCGCAATGTCTACACCCGTTTTTCCTGGCAAGGTGTGGGCTTGATGCTGGTCATCAACCTGGCTTTGTTTGGCGCCTTGGGTTTGACGGTCTGGGCGGTGCAAATGATGTGGATCCCGATCACCGCCGCCGGCATCATCAATGGTGCTGCCCACTACTGGGGCTACCGCAATTTTGAAGCGCACGACGCCAGCACCAACATTTCGCCCTGGGGCATCATCATTGGCGGCGAAGAGTTGCACAACAACCACCACACCTACCCGACATCGGCCAAGTTGTCGGTCAAGCCTTATGAGTTTGACATTGGCTGGATGTACATCACCATTTTGCAGTCCATCGGCTTGGCCAAAGTGAAAAAGACGCCGCCCAAGCTGGCTTATGGCGAGGTGCGCCCTGTGGCCGACGAGAAGACGCTCGAAGCCTTGATCGCCAATCGCTACGAAGTCATGGCCGGTTATGCGCGTCAGATGCGTGGCGTGTTTCGCCAAGAGGTGTCCTCGGCCAAGGTCGATGACCATGTGATCCAAGTCGCCTCGCGCTGGTTCCACCGGGATGTCGAAAAAGTGCCGGCCGATGCCGTGTCTTTGCTGAAGCAAACCCTGGCGGCTTACCCGGTGCTGGACAAAATGGTGGTGATGCGCGAAGAGCTGTCGCAAATTTGGCTCAACACTTCGCACACCCGCGAGCAGTTGGCCGCCGACTTGCAGGCCTGGTGCCGTCGTGCCGAAGAAAGTGGCATTACCGCATTGCGCGACTTCTCGACCCAGCTGCGCGCAGTGGCCGTGAAGACGGCTTGATACCCGTCAACCAACAGCTTCTTTAGAAGCAAGCCAAAAAAAACCGCTGAATTTCAGCGGTTTTTTTGTGGTCGCATTCTCAGGCACAAAGCCTGAGAAATCAGATTGCATTACTTCAACTTGATTTCTTTGTATTCCACATGCTTGCGCGCTTTAGGGTCGAACTTCATGATCGACATTTTTTCGGGCATGGTTTTCTTGTTCTTGCTGGTCGTGTAGAAGTGACCAGTTCCAGCTGTGGACTCCAGCTTGATTTTTTCGCGTCCGCCTTTGGTTGCCATGGTGTGCAGCTCCTGTTATGGGTTTAGGCTTGACCGCGTGCGCGCAAATCTGCGAGCACGGCATCAATGCCGTTTTTGTCGATCAGGCGCAGAGCGGCGCTGGAGACGCGCAGGCGCACCCAACGGTTTTCGGTCTCGACCCAGAAACGGCGGTATTGCAGGTTCGGCAAGAACCGGCGCTTGGTTTTGTTGTTGGCGTGGGAAACATTGTTCCCCGTCATGGGGCCTTTGCCCGTTACGTCGCAGACGCGTGCCATATGCACTCCGATATAAACAGCTGGTGCCTGAGGGCCGGTGTCCGAATGACACTGACTGGGCAAACCAACCTCACCTCGCCAGAAGGGTGGCGGTAACCCGATCGCAAAACACGCAGCAGTCCTGAGACAAGCTGCCGATATTCAGCAAAGCCTCGGATTATAACGAATTTTGACAGCCATCCGAAAAGGCTGGGCGGTTGAGCGCGTTTCAGCTGCCTTCTTGTTCTAGAAAACGCTGGGCGTCCAGAGCGGCCATGCAACCGGTGCCTGCACTGGTAATGGCTTGGCGGTAAACGTGGTCTTGCACGTCGCCGGCAGCAAACACGCCGGGCACGCTGGTCATGGTGGCAAAGCCTTTGAGACCGCTGCGGGTGACGATGTAGCCGTTCTCCAAGTCCAATTGCCCTTGGAAAATCTCGGTGTTGGGCGCGTGGCCAATGGCAATGAAGCAGCCTTTGAGTTCCACATCCTCGGTGCTGCCATCCTGGGTGGATTTCAGGCGCACACCGGTCACGCCAGAGGCGTCACCCAAGACTTCTTCGAGCGTTTGGAAGGTTTTCAGCACGATTTTGCCGGCCGCTACTTTGTCCATCAACTTGTCCACCAGGATCGGTTCGGCCTTGAATTTGTCGCGGCGGTGGATCAAATACACCTTGCTGGCGATGTTGGACAAATACAGCGCTTCTTCCACAGCGGTGTTACCGCCGCCGACCACACAGCACACTTGGTCACGGTAGAAAAAACCGTCGCAAGTGGCGCAACCAGAGACGCCGCGGCCCATAAAGGCCTCTTCGGTGGGCAGACCCAGGTACTTGGCTGAGGCGCCGGTGGCAATGATCAGCGCGTCGCAGGTGTAGGTGCCGCTGTCACCGGTCAAGGTGAACGGGCGTTGTGTCAGCTCCACGGTGTGGATGTGGTCAAACACGATTTGGGTGTTGAAGCGCTCCGCATGCGCTTGAAAGCGCTGCATCAACTCCGGGCCTTGTACGCCATGGACGTCGGCAGGCCAGTTGTCTACTTCGGTGGTGGTCATCAGTTGACCACCTTGGGCCATGCCGGTGATCAGCAGGGGCTTGAGGTTGGCGCGGGCGGCGTAAACGGCGGCGGTGTAACCGGCAGGGCCGGAGCCCAAAATCAGAACTTGCGCGTGTTGGCTGTGAGACATAGAGATACTGCTTTTCAAAGAGATCAGGCGCAACGCCTGACAATACCCCCATTGTAAGAAGCTTGCTGTTTCATTGGTTAAGCAAGGTTTTCCGGTCACCGCGGTGCCTTGCCTGTGATGCTGGCGCAATTTGAAAAACAGGGGTTCTATCGGGTAAGCTTACGGACAAACCTATGACGTATTCCATTCACACACTCGTCAATCCCTCGGGCTCACCCACCGCGCAAGAAGAGGCCGCCGCCCGTCCTGGCTGGAGCCGTTTCACACAAGAGTTCGGCTTGTTTGTCGCCGGGGCCTGTTTGCTGCTGTGCTTTCTTTCCTTGATCAGTTACAACGTGCAAGACCCCTCGTGGTCCAGCTCGGGCACGGACGGCCAAGTGCACAATTGGATTGGCAAAGCAGGTGCTTGGATGGCCGACATCGCTTATTTCTTGTTGGGCTTTTCGGCTTGGTGGTGCTTGGCCGCAGGCGCTCGCGCTTGGTTGGTGGCGCTGGCAGTGTGGCTGCGCGGCGAACAAGCGCCAGCTGCGCCTTCTTTCCAATTCACGCGCAGCCGAGCGGCTTTTTGGTTGGGCTTGTTGCTTTTGTTGGCAGCCAGTTGCTCGATGGAGTGGTTGCGCTTGTACAAGCTTGACGCGAGTTTGCCCGGTCAAAGCGGCGGCGCCTTGGGTTATGCGGTCGGCAAGCTGAGTTTGCAATGGTTGGGATTTACCGGTTCGGCCTTGGCCAGCTTGGTGCTGAGCGTGTTGGGCATTGCCTTGGTTTTTCGTTTCTCCTGGGGCCGCTTGGCCGAATCGATTGGCGCGCGGATCGATGGCTGGATGGCCTTACGGCAAGAGAAACTCGAAATCCAACAAGACTACGCGCTGGGCCAGCAAGCCCTGCGCGAGCGCGCTCACCCCATGCCCCTGGAGCCTTTGGCGCCGACGGCCCATGACATGGGCGATGACAACGCTGGCTTGACCGAACCGACGATGGCACCTTTGAGTCGGGCGCAGGTCAAGCCCGAACCCCTGCCCGTCGTCCACACGCCGGTGCTGATTGAGCCTACCGCCCAGGCTGTGCAACCCAGCGAGCGGGTGCAAAAAGAACGGCAAAAACCCCTGTTCAACGAACTGCCCGACAGCAAGTTGCCGCAAGTGGATTTGCTGGATCACTTGACGGTGCGCCAAGAAGGTGTGGCCCTGGAAACGCTGGAAATGACCAGCCGCATGATTGAAAAACGCCTGAAAGATTTTGGCGTTGAAGTGCGGGTGCTGGCCGCTGCACCGGGCCCGGTGGTCACGCGTTATGAAATTGAACCGGCCACCGGCGTCAAGGGCTCGCAGGTGGTCAACTTGGCCAAGGACTTGGCGCGGTCATTGAGCTTGGTGTCGATCCGGGTGATTGAAACCATTCCGGGCAAAAACTTCATGGCGCTGGAGTTGCCCAACGCCAAACGCCAGTCCATCAAGCTGAGCGAAATTTTGGGCTCGCAGGTCTACCACGAAGCCAAGTCCATGTTGACCATTGGTTTGGGCAAAGACATTGGCGGCAACCCGGTGGTGGCCGATCTGGCCAAGATGCCGCACGTCTTGGTGGCCGGCACCACGGGTTCGGGCAAATCGGTCGGTATCAACGCCATGATTTTGTCCTTGCTCTACAAGGCCGAAGCGCGTGATGTGCGCTTGCTGATGATCGACCCCAAGATGCTGGAAATGTCGGTCTACGAAGGCATTCCGCATTTGCTCGCGCCGGTGGTCACCGACATGAAGCAAGCCGCCCACGGCCTGAACTGGTGCGTGGCCGAGATGGAGCGGCGCTACAAGCTGATGAGCAAAATGGGCGTGCGCAATCTGGCCGGTTACAACACCAAGATCGACGAAGCCGCCGAGCGCGAAGAGTTCATTTACAACCCCTTCAGCTTGACGCCGGACGATCCCGAGCCGCTCAAACGCTTGCCGCACATCGTGGTGGTGATCGATGAATTGGCCGACTTGATGATGGTGGTCGGCAAGAAAATTGAAGAGCTGATTGCCCGCTTGGCGCAAAAAGCCCGGGCTGCTGGCATCCATTTGATTTTGGCCACCCAACGCCCCAGCGTGGATGTGATCACGGGTTTGATCAAAGCCAACATCCCGACCCGCATTGCGTTCCAGGTGTCCAGCAAAATCGACAGCCGCACCATTTTGGACCAGATGGGTGCCGAAGCCTTGCTGGGCATGGGCGACATGCTGTACATGCCTTCGGGCACAGGTTTCCCCATTCGCGTGCACGGCGCTTTTGTAAGTGACGATGAAGTGCACCGGGTGGTCAGTTACCTCAAGTCGCAAGGCGATCCCGACTACATCGAAGGCGTGCTCGAAGGCGGCACGGTCGATGGCGATGACGGCCCCTTGGACGGCGATGGCGGCGAAAAAGACCCGATGTACGACCAGGCGGTGGAGGTGGTGTTGAAGAACCGCAAAGCCAGTATTTCTCTCGTACAGCGGCATTTGAAAATTGGCTACAACCGCGCCGCCCGCTTGGTGGAAGACATGGAAAAAGCCGGCCTGGTCAGCGCCATGAGTGGCAGCGGCCAGCGTGAGATTTTGGTGCCCAATCGCGCGGAATGACGAACGTGATCTTGATGATGTCTTTTGTCTTGCGCGTATTGCGTGCTGCAGCGCGGTCCCTGAATCACGTCGGGATCTTGCTCGT
>CANGEE010000105.1 GCA_947452635.1 Comamonadaceae bacterium
ATCAAGCTTGGCCAGCGGCAATGCGGCGCAGGGCTTGCTCAAACACCTCGGTCGGCTGGCCACCCGAGATCAAATGCCGGTCGTTGATGATGACCGCTGGAACCGAGTGGATGCCGGCCTGCAAATAAAACTGCTCGCGCTCACGCACTTCGGTGGCGTAGGTGTCGCTTTGCAAAATGGCTTGTGCTGTAGCCAGGTCCAAGCCCACTTCTTGCACACAGGCGAGCAAAACGGCGTGGTCTTCCACGCGTTCGGCGCGGCCTTGGTAGGCGGCAAGCAAGGCTTTTTTCAGTGCGTGTTGTTGACCGGCTGTACCTTCTTCATGCGCCCAGTGCAGCAAACGGTGGGCGTCAAAGGTGTTGTACACGCGGCCACGGCCGCCGGGCGCAAAAGCAAAACCCACCTCGGCACCCCGGTCGTAAATGTTTTGCCGCATCTGCGCTTGCTGCTCGGGCGTAGAGCCGTATTTTTGCGTGATGTGCTCAGTCAGGTCTTGGCCACCTTCGGGCATGTTCGGGTTCAGCTCAAAGGGCTGAAAGTGCAAGTCGGCCTGCACCTCACCCTGCAAGCGGCTCAACGCGCCTTCTAAAGCGCCCAAGCCAACGGCGCACCAGGGGCAGGCAATGTCAGAGACGAAGTCGATTTTGAGGGTGGTGGTCATGGCTACTTTCAGGAAAATCAAACGTTCATACGCAGGGGGTACATTGTGAAGGCAGCTTGGAAAACGTGCTCAGGGCGAGGTGAATTTCAAAATCTCATCCATCATTTGTGCAGTCCGACGTGCATGGTGACAAAACTGATGGACACCGCCTTTGTTTTTCATTTGCTGGCAAACGCCATCCACGGGCGGCATGAACAAGCCATGCGTATTGATGTTGAAGGCATGAGTGACATCGTCCCAGTGGAGCCATTGGCTGACCGATTGGGTTGTGATCTCAGGACACTCGCTCACGGGGGTCAAGGTGTCCAAGCCAGCAGTCAACAACAATACCGGGCTGTGATAAGGCCCTAACGGATGGACGGTATAAATGTTTTCCAGGACACGGCCGCAGACCGGATACAAAGCAATGCCTTTGGCGTAATAGGGTTGCATCCAGGCGCGCATGAACGGCTCGTCCGTGAAGGCTCGCAACACACCCCAGCCACCTTGGCTTTCGCCAATCACATACGTTGTTAAGGGGTTGACGCCTTGCTGCGCAAGCCAACGACCTGCGGCCACCAGATCAAACATCCGAACGTTGGAACTCAACGTTGGCCCGGCGCTGTTGATGCTTTCTCCACCGTTGTTGAGACGGCCTCGGCTCCAAATGCTGTCCAGGATCAGTACATTGGCCTGCTTGCGCGCGCGCAGTTCTGCCGCCATCACCAACAACATGCCGCCCACGCCCCCGCCGCCGTGGGCAATGACGTAGGTGGGCGCATCGGGCTGAGCACTGGGTGTCCAACTGGCCATGAGCCGTCCCTGCCCCTCAAAAGTCGGGACCAAGGGCTTTACCTCACCCAAACCGTAGTGGGTGGTGGCCCGTTTCCATCGGGGGGCATCCGGGACTTGATCGGTTCGGATACGCACATTTTCGCGGCCATAGTCAGCTGAGGTGACGCCGACATTGGCACAAGCCATCAAGCTCAAGCACACGCAGACACAAGCCCATAACTGCCCAGATGCGCAGGCCCCGGTGGCGGTGCGACTGGGCTCCACCATGGTTCAGGCCAAGATCCGATGCAAGACCTGGTTAAAGGTCTGCGCCGCTTCATATTGCACCCAGTGCCCCGCATACGGCACAGAATGCCAACCGCGCCAATCGGGCGTGAGGGTTTCCATCAGGACTTTCACTTCAGGCATGCGCTCGGCGTAAAGCGCGTCATGCGCACCGTAAATGGCGCTGACAGGAACTTGCAGCAGCGGCAAGGTCTCGGCCAAGATGGGGGTGCCCGACAAGCGACGGCGCGGCATGCGGTCGCGTTCCACATTGGCACGGTGCAGGTCCAGCGCCAGGACATCCAAGGATTGTGGGTTTTTGAGCATCAGCGCCAGCAGATTGTGGCGGTGCACCGCATCGCGTTGCTCGGCATGAAGCAAGTGTCGCCAGCCCTTGAGTGGCACACGCTCGCTCACCTTGATGCCCATGCCGGGCGCGCCCACCAGCACCAATTGCTGCGCATCTTGCGGATGGTCTTTGAGCCACAAAGCTGCCGTCATGCCGCCAAACGAAAAGCCCACCAAGCGCACCGGACCTTGCGGGGCCAATAGCCGCAGGCCTTGGTGCAGGTAGGCAGGCAGGTCGTGCGTGTCGCTGCAGCCCTGCGGCAAATGTGAGTCGCCGAAACCCGGCAAGTCGGGCACCAGCACACGCCAGCCCGCGTCGCGCAAGGGCGCGATGGTGTGCACCCAGTGCGTCCAACTGCCGCTGCCGCCGTGCAAGAGCACCACAGCCGGGTGATGCGCGTCGCCCCAGTCGTGCCAGACCAAATGGCCATCGCCACACGGGGTTTGCCAGCGGCGTCCATTGGCCAGTGGCTGCTTCAATGGAGGCGGCAAAAAATCAGGACACACCAGAGGGGTTGAGGGCAGAGGGCTTGAGGGCACAGGCATGGTGATTCAACTGCGCGTTTGCACAGGGGCAACAGGGGTATCTGGGGTAAACGCAGGATGGTGGTGCCGCCACACTTGGTAGGCCGCCGCGGTGGCGATGGCGCTGGTGCCCAGGCTGGCCCAGTACACACTGGCCAGTCCCAAGTGATCACTCAGCATGCCGCCCAGCAAGCCGCCGATCACCCCCGGAAAACCATAGGCCACGACGGTATACAAGGCTTGCCCGCGGCCACGCAAGCGCCCCGGAAAATGGTGCGACAGCAAAGCAATGCACACCGTGTGATGGGCGGCAAAAGTCAGGGCATGCAGGGCTTGCGCCAGCAGCAGCACCCACAGCAGCTGCGCCCATTGCGCGGTCAAACCCATGCGCAGCAACATGGCTGCTGAGCACACCACCAGCCAAGCGGTGAGCGGCAGCTTGGGCAGCCATTTGGACTGGGTGTAGAACCAGCCGATCTCCACCACCACCGACACCGCCCAGAAAAAGCCGATCAGCACTTTGCTGTAGCCCAACGCGTCCAGGTACAAGGAAAAGAAAACATAAATCCCGATGTGCGAGAGCACATGAAAAAACGCCGCGACAAAAAACCACTGCACCGGGCGCTGGCGCAACACCGGCCACAACAGGGTTTTCTCGTGCAGGGCGGGTACCGCCTCTTTCAGGTCTGGCAGCAGCCACACACTGACGGTGACGGCCAACAGGCTGAGCGCCGTCCAAGCTGGAAAGTGCTGCATGCCAAAGCCTTCAAACCAGGCCCCCGCCACAAACACCGTGACCAAAAAACCCAGCGATCCAAACAAGCGCACACGGCCATAGCGTTTGGCATCGAAAGCACCGCCTTGGCTGACCAGGTGCGCCATGGCCGCTTCGCTCATGGGCATCATCGAACTGGTGTGGGTGAACATGATCAAGAGCACCACACCCAACCACACCGGCGTCAGATCAAGAAACAAAAAGCAAGCCGCCACCAGCGCGGCCGTGGCACCGTAACGCAGAAGCTTGACGCGTTCACCCGTGTGGTCGCTCAACCAACCCCAGCCATAGGGGGCGAACAAGCGGGTGGCCGCCTGCACCGAGGTCAGCACGCTGATGGCCAACAGGCCAAAACCCATTTCTTTGAGCCACAGCGGCAGATAGGGGTTGAAGAAACCAATGTGCGCGAAGTAACTGGCCGATACCGCCGCAAACGGCAGCAGTTGTTTGCGACCTACCGTTGTGCTCGCCGTCATTCCCGCCCTGCGGGAATGGCCGGATGGGCGTGCTGCACATCACCGCATTGGGCGCGGTGCTGCAAGGCGTGGTCGATCAACACCAGCGCCAGCATGGCCTCGGCAATCGGTGTGGCGCGAATGCCCACGCAGGGGTCATGACGGCCTTTGGTGATGACTTCGGCGGCTTGCCCTTCGGTGTTGAGGGTTTGGCGCGGAATCAAAATTGAGCTGGTCGGCTTTACGGCGATCGACACCTCGATGTTCTGGCCGGTGCTGATACCGCCCAACACACCGCCCGCGTTATTGCCCTCAAAACCTTGCACGGTGAGCGAATCGCCTGCGGTGCTGCCTTTTTGTGTGACGCAGCCAAAGCCCGCGCCAATCTCCACGCCCTTGACCGCATTGATGCCCATCATGGCGTAAGCGATGTCCGCGTCGAGTTTGTCAAACAGCGGCTGGCCCCAACCCACGGGCACGCCTTGCGCCACCACGCGCAAACGCGCGCCACACGAGTCGCCCGACTTGCGCAGGGCGTTCATATAGTCTTCGAGGGCGCTCACATCGGCCACGGGCGCGAAAAACGGGTTGTTCGGCACATGGTCCCAGGACTCAAAGCCAATCGGCACATCGCCAATTTGCGTCATGCAGCCATGCAAAGTGGTGCCGTGGTGTTCTTTCAGCCACTTCTTGGCCACGGCCCCAGCCGCCACCATGGGGGCGGTGAGGCGAGCCGAGGAGCGGCCGCCGCCGCGCGGGTCGCGCACGCCGTACTTGCGCCAGTAGGTGTAGTCGGCATGGCCCGGGCGGAAGGTCTGCAAAATAGCGCCATAGTCTTTGCTGCGCTGGTCGGTGTTTTGAATCAACAAACAAATCGGCGTGCCGGTGGTCACACCCTCGTACACGCCGGAGATGATTTGCACCGCATCGGGCTCGTTGCGCTGGGTCACGAATTTGGAAGTGCCCGGGCGACGCCGGACCAAGTCGGGCTGGATGTCGGCCTCCGACAAAGCCATGCCCGGCGGGCAGCCGTCAATCACGCAGCCAATGGCTGGGCCGTGGGATTCACCAAAGTTGGTGACCGAAAAAAGGGTGCCAAAGGTATTGCCGCTCATAGGGACTGATTATCCCAGACTCATGGGCCCGCCGAGGCCGGCCCAGAATCAGGGCTGGGCCACATGAAAAACCACGTACTCAAATGCCAGCCGACCTGGGAATCGCCAACCCTTGCGGTGTATGTGGTAGGTGTAGGTCTCGAGCGGCAAACCGCGGCGGCGCAACCAGTCCTGGGCTTGCGCTTCACAATGGCTGATGCCCAGTCGCTCAGTGGGTACAGGCCCCAGGCTGCAAAAAATCAAACCGGGTTGGCCGCTCAAATCACCGACCTCGTAATGGCGAACCGTCTCGGAGTCAGGCAGGCCGGGGATCACCACAAGTTGCGGATCGCCATAAAAAGACAGGACTGCATTTTCAGCCCAGTCACCACCCACCCATTTCAACGCAGTGCCGGGATGGCGCTGGTGCCAATCGGCCAGCAGCGTGCGGGCCACACTCACACCGGGTTGGTAGTAGTTGGCATCGGTCTTTTGGGCGTTGCGCCAACCCAATAAGGCCGCGCAGACCAGCAGCGCGATCAACACGGGGTAAACCGCCACTTGCAAACCAGACCAAGAAGCCGTCATGCCCTTGCCTTGCGCCTGTGTTTTGAAGTTGCGCAACCACAGCAAAGGAAACGCATAACCAATCGGAATGGCCCAGGAGGTGGACAGGCTGACAAATGCACTCAAGCCAAAAACCAAACTGATGGCCCAAGGCCAAAAGGCCAGCCCAAACAAAGGGTCATGCCACCCTTGGGGCATCCAAGATTGACCGGCCCAACGGACACACACACGCCACTTGGGGGCCTGCGGCTGTGCCCGGCTCAACGCCAGGCCGCCCACCCACACGACGACCAGCCAAGCGGGCAACCAGTAAAGGATGGGCGACAAAGCAAAGGTCAACAAGCCCTTTTGATAGACATGGCCGCTGCCCTGATCCTCGACATACTTCAGTGTGACGCCGCCATGCTCCCACACCCACAGGGCGTGTGGCCACAGCAACAGCACCATCAAGCCCAGAGCCAGGTAGGGCCAGGGCGTGCGCAACCAGCGCCGACCCTGCGGGTGCGCCAGACACACGAAAAGCAAGCCGCATAAAAAAATGCCACTGTAGTATTTGCTCAACATGCTGGCGCCCGCCAAAACCCCCAGCGCAGCGGCAACGACGACCTGCCGCCAACCGCTGTCCGTCCAAGACCGGATCAAACAATAAGCGGTCCAGGGCCATAGCGAAAGCAAGGGGCTGTTGGCATTGAATTTGGCCGCCAAGGTGGTGTAGGGCAGGCTCCACAACAGCAAAATCACCGCCGGCTGACCCAACTCGGGCAATTGCAGCGCATCGGCCAATTTCATCACGCCCCACAAAGCCATCGCCACATTCAAGTAAGCCAGCGCCTTGTAATAGGTGGACTGATGCGGCAACCAAGAAAACCACAGCCCCACCACCCAAGAAAATAAGGGCGGGTGCTTGTGCGTGCCCCAACCGATCAAATGCGACCAGGCATAGTTTTCCAACATGTCATGACGGCCATCCAATGCAGGGTAGCTGATCAAATGCATCAGCGTCCATGTCAGGCAAGACAAGATGATGAGGGTGCCGGTACGGGTAAAGGCCCGCAGACCCCATGATCGCCATGCGTGCGATGCCAGTGTGCGTGGGGGATGCAGGGGGAGCATGGCGGTGAAAAGATTAATTCCATTGTAAGCAGTTTGATGACATTCCCATGTCTGTACGCGTTTCTATCAGCATGACCTGCGCCTTGCACCAGCTTGCCCGCAATGGTGCATGCCGACGGCTTTGAGGCTGGCCAATTCAGGAACAGTTTGTGCTAAGGGTTCTGCACAGCATCTGTGCCATGCTGACCTTCAAGGAGTGCCCCATGCTTGACAGCACCACCACCGCGTTCTCTCATGTCAAACCCACCGATACCGCTTTTGCCCTGGGCGGGTTGCGGGATTTCTTTCTGTACCGCGATCTGGGCGTGGCCGAAGCGACGAACGGCAAAGTGATTGCCCATTTGGTGAAAGCCAATTTAGCCCCAGAAAAGGGCACCGGCTGGCACCGCCATGAGGCAGACTTTCAAATCGTCATCATGACCCGAGGCTGGGCCAAGTTCATGTACGAAGACAAGGTCACTTTGGTGCAAGCCGGGGACTGCGTGCATCAGCGCCCCGGGATTCGCCACTTTTTGTTCGACTACTCGCCTGATATGGAGTACCTGGAAATCGTCTCGCCGGCCGACTTCAAAACCATCTCGGTTGAACCGGTGTGCGACATACCCGATCCAACGCCTTGGAACTGAAGGCCTGGCTCTGGGCTAGTGGCCCTGCGCCGCCCGTCGTGAAAAACCAACCCCGAGCGCACTTGGGGTTGGTTTTTTTCATGGGGATTCAGAGCTGAATCACGGTCTGATCAAAATTCAGCTTCCAACATGTCGATTTCGTCGGGCTCTAAAGCCGCAGCCGCCACCCACGCTTGCATGGCGGGCATGGCCATGATGGTTTGGACATAGGCTTTGCACACGCGATCGAGCGGCACGTCGTAACTCAAAAAGCGCGTCACCACGGGCGCGTACATCGCATCGGCCATGCAGGGCTGTTGGCCAAACAAATAGGGGCCGCCATAAGAGGCCAGACATTCACGCCAGATGTCGGTGATGCGATCGATGTCGGCCTGTGCCCGCGACCATATTTTGAATTGGGGAAAGTGCGCTTTGATGTTCATCGGCAACGATGAACGCAGTGCGCTGAAACCGGAATGCATCTCACCGCAAATGGCGCGGCAATGGGCGCGCGCCGCCAAGTCGGCCGGCAGCAGGCCGGCCTTGGGTTTGATCTCGTTCAGGTATTCGCCAATGGCCAGCGTATCCCACACATGAATGCCTTGGTGCTTAAGCGCCGGCACCCGCATGGAGGAGGACAGCAACATGATCTCGGCGCGCATGGCCGGGTCGTCGGGCGAAACCATGTGCTCTTTGAAGGGCAGCTTGGCCCACTTGGCCATCAACCAGCCGCGCAGGGCCCAGGCGCCGTAATTGCGGCTGCTCAAAGTTAAAACTGTGCTGCTCATGACGCGTCTCCGTGAGTAGGTTGAAAGGACTTGGCTGAACAAGTCAATTGCAAGCCCTGTGCCAGAAATTGGTGTGCACCGGGTCCCATCGCGCACCAGTTGTGCCCCGTAGTTGCACATCTCAGCACCCGCACGGTGCACTTCACGCACAAAGGCATGCGATGGATCCACTTCTCGCTGGCCCGCAAATTGCCTAGGTCTTTGCACACCGAATCATCAGGACCGACCATGCTTTACCAGGCCTACCAGCTTCAATCTGACCTGATGTCCCCGCTGCGCTTGGCCGCGCAACACGGCGCCGGCGCGCTGTGGTTCGATCACACCGAGCACAGCTGGCTGCGCAGCCTGTCGGCGGCGGGTGAGGTGTTTTCGCGCATGCGCTTGACCCACACGCGCCCGGACTTTGAAATCACCCAAGTGACGGTGCAAGGCCAGCAGGTGCCGGTGGTAGAAGAAAAAACCTTGAGCACGCCGTTTGGCACTTTGCTGCACTTTCGCAAAGTGCTGGCTGCAGACAGCCAAACGCAGCCTGTGGTGCTGCTGGTTGCGCCCTTGTCGGGCCACTTTGCCACCTTGTTGCGTGAGACCGCGCGCACCTTGCTGCAAGACCACGACGTCTACATCACCGACTGGCACAACGCACGCGACATTGCGCTGGCGCACGGCACATTTGGGCTGGACGAATACATCGAGCACATGATGCAGTTCATGGCCGCTTTAGGGGCCAACACGCATGTGGTGGCGGTGTGTCAGCCCTGCGTGGCGGCCCTGGCGGCGACGGCCTTGATGGCGCAGGACCAGCACCCGGCCCAGCCGCGCAGCCTGACCTTGATGGCCGGCCCGGTGGACTGCCGCATCAACCCCACGGGCGTCAATGACTTGGCCATCACCAAACCCATTGATTGGTTTGAAAAAAATCTGATCAGCCACGTGCCGCTGCCCCATGCGGGCTTTATGCGCCGGGTCTATCCGGGCTTTGTGCAACTGTCGGCCTTCATGAGCATGAACATGGATCGCCACAAGAACGCTTTCAAGAGCATGTACCAACACCTGCTCGAAGGCGATTTGCCCAAAGCCCACGCCATTCAAACTTTTTACGACGAGTACCTGGCGGTGAACGATTTGCACGCCGAGTTCTATTTAGAGACGGTGGAAAAAGTCTTTCAGACCTATGACCTGGCGCGTGGCGAGCTGATGTACAAAGGCCGCAGGGTAGACACGCACGCGATCCGCAAAACCGCTTTGATGACGGTCGAAGGTGAGCGCGACGACATTTGCGCCATCGGCCAAACCGTGGCGGCGCACGA
>CANGEE010000106.1 GCA_947452635.1 Comamonadaceae bacterium
CGTCCTGTTTGTTTTGGGGGCGGTACTGGAGCACCGCATGACCGAAAACCAGACAGACCCCCACCCGCGCAATCTGTTGCAAACCCTGGCCCTGGGTTCGCTGTTGTCGATTGGCCTGGGCTTTTTCACCGGCGGTTTGCAGCACTTTCCCGATTCGCCTGCGCGCAGCAGTTGGGTCGTGCCTTTGGGTTTCTTTGTCTCGGTCTTGGCCCTGGCGTTCAGCGCCCCCCGCGTCTGGCAGCGCGCAGCCACGGTGTACGTGATGGTACTGGGCGCGCTGGTGGCCTCAGGCAGCTGGGGCGCTTGGCAATGGCTAGCGCAGCACCCCGAGTGGGCGGCCACGGGGCACAGCCACGATGCCTCGGGCGCGCACGGCCATGGCGATAGCAACGCCACAGCCCCCGCTGAGGCGTTCCATGAAGACCATGCGCCTCAAGCCTTGCGAGCCCAAGTGGTCAGTCGCAGCATCGCTTTGCGCATGGACGACCAGATGCGCTTCACACCGTCGCAGGTTGAGGTGCAAGCGGGAGAAACGGTGCGCTTTGTGGTGCATAACGCAGGCAAGACCGCGCACGAAATGGTGCTCGGCAGCGACGCAGAGATTCGCGAACATGCCCAGGCCATGCAGCAAGGTGCGGGGCATGGCAAAGCCCACAGCCACGGTCGCAGCGCCGCCATCACGTTGGCCGCCGGCCAGACCGGTGAATTGGTGGTCGACTTTGCACAAGCGCAGGCATTGCAAATGGCGTGCTTGATTCCGGGCCACTACGAAGCGGGCATGCGCGGCAGGATCAACGTCGTTTCAGCACCCGTCTCAGCACCCGTGCACGACCACAGCACACACAAGCATTGAAGCGTTCAGCGCACGCGGTTGAGCAAACTCGCGGTCGAGGCGTCTAAACCCGAGGCATCGCCCGACACCAGGCGGGCATGGATGTCTTTGGCCAGCACCTTGCCCAACTCCACACCCCATTGGTCAAAACTGTTGATGCCCCACACCGCGCCGCTGACAAACACGCGGTGCTCTTGCAAGGCGATCAAGGCGCCTAAGCTGGCGGGCGTGAGTTCATCGAGCAGCAAAAAGGTGCTGGGGCGGTTGCCTGTGAAATGCCTGTGCCCACCGGCGTCGTCTTGGCCCAGCATCAAGGCCTGCGCTTGCGCGATCACATTGGCCAGCAGCAGTTCGTGGTGGTCTTTCAGGCTGTGCGTGGGCTTTTTGACGGCCATGAATTCCATCGGCACGATGTCGGTGCCTTGGTGCAGCATCTGAAAATACGCGTGCTGGCCGTTGGTCCCCGGCTCGCCCCAGAGCACCGGCGAAGTGCCGTAGGTCAGCGCCTGACCGTGGCGGTCGACGCGCTTGCCGTTGCTCTCCATCTCCAGCTGCTGCAAGTACGCGGGCAAGCGACGCAAAGCGCTGTGGTACGGCGCAATGGAACGGCTGGTGTAGTGCATGAAGTTGCGGTACCACACGTCCAAGAGCCCCAAGCGCACGGGTAAGTTGTGCGCCAGCGGCGCAGCCTGGAAATGCTGGTCCATGGCGTGCGCCCCGGCCAACAAGTCTTTGAAGCCGGCCGCACCAATGGCCATCGCCACCGGCAGGCCAATGGCCGACCACAGGGAGTAACGCCCCCCCACCCAATCCCAAAAACCAAAGGTGGTGCGGATGCCCAAAGCGGCGGCGGCCTGCACATTCGTGGTCAACGCCGCAAAATGGCGCGCCACGTCATGGCCGCCCTGCGCCTTGAACCACTGCAAGGCCGAATGGGCATTGGTCATGGTCTCCTGGGTGGTGAAGGTTTTAGATGCCACCAAAAACAGGGTGTGCTCCGCCTTCAAGCCCTTGAGTACGCCAGCCAGCTCATGGCCGTCGACGTTGGAGACAAAGTGAAAGCGCTTGCCCGCCAGGGCAAAGTCTTGCAGCGCCAGCACCGCCATTTGCGGGCCCAGGTCGGAGCCGCCAATGCCGATGTTCACCACATCGGTGATCTGCTCATCTGCGCGCACCTGCTCGGCATACGCCAGCATGGCGCTCAAGGTCTCGTGCACCTGCGCCAACGGCGCGGCCAATTCACCTTGCAAACTGCCCGCCGGTTGGCGCAGCAACCAGTGCATCACCGCACGGTCTTCGCTGACATTGATGTGCTCGCCGCGGAACATGGCGTCACGCTGCGCCGCCACGCCCGTTTGCTGCGCCATCTCTTGCAGCAAGGCCTCGGTCGCAGCGTCCACATGGTTTTTCGACAAGTCGGCAAACACATAAGGCGCGGACTGACTCAGCGCCGCTGCGCGGTCTGCATCGGCAGCGAACGCATGGCGCAGGTCAAAACCCCGAAAGGCTTGTGCATGTTGTTGCAATGGCGCCCACGCAGAGGTTTGATCGCAGCGCATCTCAGGCTTTCTTCATCAGGTCTTCAAGTTTCACCGCATCCGCGCAAAAGGCGCGAATGCCTTCGGCAAGTTTTTCGGTGGCCATGGCGTCTTCGTTCAAAGCCAAGCGGAAAGACGCTTCGTTGTAGGCCACGGCTGGCAAATCCAGCGCTTGTGCGGCTTGCGCGTCCAGGGCGGCGTGCAAAGGCGCGTCGGTGGCGGCCAATTGCGCCAGCAAATCCGGGCTGATGGTCAGCAGGTCACAGCCGGCCAGCGCGGTGATCTGGCCCACGTTGCGAAACGACGCACCCATGACTTCGGTGCGAATGCCGTGTTTTTTGTAGTGGTTGAAAATCGCCCGCACCGAACGCACGCCCGGATCGTTGGCCCCCGATTGCGCCGCCTCGTCCCAGGCTGCGCCCGCATTTTTCTTGTGCCAGTCGTAAATGCGGCCGACAAACGGCGAGATCAATTGCACCTGGGCCTGGCCACAGGCCACCGCTTGGCAAAAGGCAAACAACAACGTCAGGTTGGTGTGAATGCCCTCACGCTCCAATTCGGCAGCGGCTTGTATGCCCTCCCAGGTCGCGGCCACTTTGATCAACACCCGTGCACGCGCAATGCCTTGTGCTTCGTACAAGCCCATGATGCGGCGTGCGCGGGCCAAGGTAGCGGCAGTGTCAAAGCTCAAGCGCGCATCCACTTCGGTGGAGACCCGGCCCGGGATGGTCTGCAAAATCTCGCTGCCAAAGCGCACCAGCAAATGGTCCATCACCTCGTCCAGCGGCGCGCCACGGTGCGCCGCCACCGCTTCGCTGAGCAGCGGTGCGTACTCGGGTTTTTGCACCGACTTCAAAATCAAAGAAGGATTGGTGGTCGCGTCTTGCGGCTGGAACTGCGCCAGCTGCTTGAAGTCACCGGTGTCGGCCACCACGGTGGTGAATTGTTTGAGGGCGTCGAGTTGATTCATGGCAAATTTCTTGAAATGAGACTTGAATTATCAATGAAACAAAGTTACATTACAAATCAAATTCTCGTGTAACTCAGAAACATCATGGCTTTTGATCTCGTATTTTTCGGCGGTACCGGCGATCTGGTGTGGCGCAAACTCATGCCGGCCCTGTTTCAAGCTTACCGCCATGACTCCTTGCCCGAGGACGGCCGCATCATCGCCGTGGGCCGTGACGACCTGAATGATGCCCAATACCGCCAGCAAATTCAAACCCGCTTTGAGCAGGTCGATGGCGCCAAGCGCCCCAACAACGAGGAGTTTGCCCGTTTTGCGCAGCTGCTGTGCTATGTGCGCATGGACCTGTCCCAGCCCCAAGCCTATGCCGCCCTGAAGTCCCGTCTGGCCCAGCGCGAGACCGACAGCGTGGTGATGTACCTGTCCACTGCGCCCAGCCTGTTCACCACCGTGTGCGAGCAACTCGCCGCGCATGGGCTGAACACCGCCAAAACCCGCATCGTGCTGGAAAAGCCGCTCGGCCACGACCTGGCCTCCAACCGCGCCATCAACCAAGCCGTAGGCCAGGTCTTTAAAGAGCAACAAATCTTTCGCATCGACCACTACCTGGGCAAACCGGCGGTGCAAAACCTGTTGGCCATGCGCTTTGGCAATGCCTTGTTTGAACCGCTGTGGCGGCGCGAGCACATTGCCAACATTCAGATCACCATCGCCGAAGAGCTGGGGGTGGAAAAGCGCGGCAGCTTTTACGAAACCACCGGCGCGCTGCGCGACATGGTGCAAAACCACGCCCTGCAACTGCTCTGCGCCATCGCCATGGAGCCACCCATCAACGCCCATGCCGATGCCATTCGCGACGAAAAACTCAAAGTGCTGCGCTCCCTCAAACGCTGGACGCCCGAGACCCTGAGCCAGCACGTGATCCGCGGCCAATACAGCGCCGGCCACCCAGACGGGCAGTCGGTGCCCGGTTACCTGGAAGAAAAAGGCGTCAACCCCAGCAGCAGCACCGAAACCTTTGTCGCCCTGCGCACCGAGATCGCCAACTGGCGCTGGGCCGGCGTGCCGTTCTACATCCGCACCGGCAAGCGCATGGCCGCCAGCGAGGCGCACATCGAAATCAATTTCCGCCCCACCCCACATGCCATCTACCAAAGCCCCATGGGCCAAGCCAACGCGCTGGTGATTCACCTGCAACCCAAAGACGGCTTAGAGCTGCACCTGCTGGCCCAAGGCCAAAGCAAGCGCAGCCAAGCCGGCCAGGGCCAAACCCTCAGCCCGGTGCATTTGGACTTGGACTTTGACAAACGCTTTGGCAGCCAGCGCGTGGGCGCTTACGAGCGCTTGCTGCTAGACGTGCTGGACGGCCGCTTGAACCTGTTTGTGCGCAGCGACGAACAAGAGGAGGCTTGGCGCTGGGTCGAGCCGATTTTGAAGCACTGGCAAAACGACAGCTTGGGTCCGCGGCCCTATGCGGCCGGCACCTGGGGGCCGAGTGCCGCCAGCGCTATGATTGCCCGCGACGGCTTTTGCTGGAGCGAAGAAACCTGAACTGGCTGGAGACACCGCATGTTGGAACGAATCAAGGCGTCACTGCCCTCACTGGCCCCGGCTGAACAAAGGGTGGGCAAGCTGGTTTTGGCCGATCCCCGCGCTTTTGCCAATCTGCCCGTCAGCGAATTGGCCGACCGCTCGCACGTGAGCAAACCCACGGTGGTGCGCTTTTGCCGCAGCATGGGCTACGACGGCCTGTCAGATTTCAAACTCAAACTGGCCGGCAGCGTCAGCGAAGGCGTACCCTTTATTCACCGCAGCGTAGACGTGGACGACAAGACCAGCGATATAGCGGTCAAGGTCATTGACAACACGGTGGCCGCATTTTTGAAGTACCGCAACGACGCCAGTTTTTTTGCCCTCGAGCATGCTGCCAAAGCCCTGGCCGAAACACCTACCAGCCACCGACGCATCGAGTTCTATGGCGTGGGCAACTCCGGCATCGTGGCGCAAGACGCGCAGCACAAGTTTTTCCGCCTGGGTCTGAACACCATCGCCTACAGCGACGGCCACATGCAGGTCATGAGCGCCTCGATGCTGCAAGCCGGTGACTGTGTGGTCATCATCTCCAACTCCGGGCGCACCCGCGACCTGATGGACGCCTGCGACATCGCCCGCAAACGCGGCGCTACCACCATCGTCATCACCGCCAGCGGCTCCCCCTTGGCCAGCGCCGGGCACATCCACCTCACCGCCGACCACCCCGAGGGCTACGACAAATACAGCCCCATGGTCTCGCGGCTGCTGCATTTGCTGATCATCGATATTTTGGCCACCACCGTGGCCCTGCGCATGGGCGAGCAACTGCAACCCTTGCTGCGCGACATGAAAAACAATTTGCGCAGCAAGCGCTATACCTGATCTGGGGTTGCCCCCCCTGCCGCCATCACAAGCTGAGGCCAACGTGTTGGAGCCCACAAGGCCCTCCAGGGTCTTGCATATGGGGCACAATTGATCAAAATTACTCAAACCAATAAAAATATTGATTTGACCAATGATGTGAGAAAAATATGGGGCTACACCGCCTACTGAAGCTTTTTATTGTTTGTGTGATCATGGCAAGTGCTGGGCTTGCACACGCCGATTCCTGCTCATACAAAACCAAAATTCGCTACGCGGATGGCCAAGAGGGTTGCCTGAGTGATTTGCCACTGGCGTCTCAAAAATCCAAGGCCTGGAGCAAGTCCATCGAGAGTGTTGCGCAGGCCGCATCCAATTACATCGTCGTGGCTGCATCCAACTGCAATGCCACCGAGGTTTTCGCTAGTTCCGTCAGTACTACGTCCATGTGGCGTTCACAGTTGATGCCACAAGTCAACAATTACATCCAAGCATGCCCTCAAGAGTGTGACTGCACAGTCGTGGTGGACGATGGCAATGTGAAACTACCCAAAAATCTGGCCTTGGCCCTGGGTCGCTCAGTTCAGGACACCCCTATTGCAACCCAAACAACCAAAGAGCAAGATCCAAAAAATACCGTCCAGCTGGTGACGCAATCGACTGAGGGCAAAGAAAAAGCACGGCCAGACGAACAAGCGCAAAGACGGGACCAGCCATTGAAGGCCGAGGCCGAGGCTTTGAAAAATCAACGCAACAACGGACCGGTGAGCGCCGACTCGTGTTCCTCCAAAACCAAAATTCGCTACGCGGATGGCCAAGAGGGTTGCCTGAGTGATTTGCCGCTGGCGTCTCAGAAATCCAATGCCTGGGGCAAGTCCATTGACAGCGTTGCGCTCTATTCAATCGGCTACATGATCGTCGCTGCGACCAGCTGCAATGCGGCAGAGATTTTCACAAATACCTATCCCACCCCCAGCGGGCGTGCAGAGTTGACTTTAAAAGTCGACGGCTACATCCAAGCTTGCGCAAAGGCATGTGACTGTAAAGTCGTTATCGACAACGGTAATGTGCTGGTGCCGAAGAATTTAGCCATGGCCCTGGGTCGCTCAGATCAGGGCACCACTCTTGCAGCCCAACAAGCCCTAGAGCAAGAACAAAAAAATTCAGCCCGGCTGATGGCGCAAGAAACTGAACGCCAAGAAAAAGCACGGCTAGACGCACAAGCGCAAAGGCGTGACCAGCAATTCCGGGCCGAAGCCGAGGCTTTGAAAAATCAACGCAAATTTGAAGAAGAAGCGCGCATCCAAGAACAGTTGCGCCTCGCCCAAGAAACCAAAGCCAAAGAAGATGCGCGATTGGCCCGTGAAGCGGCGGATAAAGAACGCACCCGCCTGGCTGAAGTTCAACGCAGCAACGCACTGGCTCAGGCGGATCAAGAGGAACGCCGCAAAGACCGTGATTTGCTTCAACAATTGTCTGCCGAATTGGCCCGCTTGCGTGCAGAAGCAGCCGCCGCCGCGCTGGCCGCCACTCAACCCCCTGCAGCCAAACCACCCGCAGCCGCCCTGGCGCCAGAGCCTGTTTACGCCAACCGCAAAGCCTTGGTGATAGGCAACGACAGCTATAAATCGGTCACCAAGCTAGAAAATGCCCGAGAAGACGCTCGCCTCATGGCCAAGAGCTTGGGCGATGTAGGCTACCAAGTGACCTTGAAAATGGATTTGACAGAAAAGGAAATGAAGGCTGCTTTGCGGGGCTTTAAAAATCAAGTTGAAGCGGGCGATGAAGTCGCTATTTTTTATGCCGGCCACGGGGTTCAACTGGCCAACTCCAATTACCTGGTTCCGATCGATGTCGCCGGGCAAGACGAAGACCAGCTCAGAGATGAGGGCATCGCGCTGCAACGGTTGTTGGATGACATGGCCGAAAAAAAGGTGAAGTTCACCTTGGCCATGATCGATGCCTGCCGCGATAACCCATTCAAAAGCAATGGCCGCGCTTTGGGGGGCGGGACGCGCGGAATGGCCCCCACGACAGCGGCAACCGGTCAGATGATTGTCTTTTCAGCTGGATCGGGTCAGCAAGCTTTGGATAAATTAAACGCGGCGGACAAAGACAAAAACGGCTTATTCACGCGTGTTTTTGCGCGTGAAATGCTCAAGCCCAACACCAGCGTCGACAAAGTGGTTCGCACCGTCAGGGCCGAAGTGGTCAAACTGGCCCGCTCGGTGGGACACGAGCAGGTCCCCGCGATTTACGACCAAGTGGTTGGTGAGTTTTATTTCCGCAAGTAATCCACGCGGGGTCGCACTCAGTTAAGCATCAAGCGGCTTGACACGCCAAACCATTGCTATTTTGGCCACCACCGTGGCCCTGCGCATGGGCGAGCAACTGCAACCCTTGCTGCGCGACATGAAAAACAATTTGCGCAGCAAGCGCTACACCTGAGCGAAGGCTTGCTGACTACAGCGGTCAGCGTCCATGCATCTTGACCGTGCGCCGGCTTTGCAGCATCTTGACATTCATCTCGCCGTCCAGTGAGGAGGCGTAAAACTTCTCAATCATCTGCACCGAGGTGCGCGCATTGCGCGCCAGCGTCAGCATGTCAATGCCTTGACCGTAGAGCAAACGAAACATCAACGAGGTGTGGCGCAGGCAGTACAAGGTGCGGTTGCGGTCAAGCTCGTCGGTGGTCGCCAAACCAGCCTCACGCATCACCCACTTGAACCAAAACCCCAGCACCGCCAAAGCGTAGTTGCGGTCTTTTTCTGCGGGCAAGAACACATAGTCTTCATCGCCCCCCAAGCCCTGGCTTTGGCTGTGTCTGCGGGCCGACTCATACACCTGCACCGCAGGGCTCAAGGTCACCATCGGCTTGTCGTGCTTTTTGGTTTGGGGCATCTTCAAGCGCAGATAAACACTCTCACCGCGCACCACCGTCACATGCTTGTGCTTGAGCTCGCGCAAATCACCCGGACGCACAAAGCTGTTCACCATGAAACGAATCACCCAAAACATATCGGGCGCCAAACGCATATTGCGCGGCGCCACCCAAAAACGGTCGCGTTGCCCCTCGGTGGATTTGACCTCGGGTGCGATCACCCCGGTGCGCGACATTTTGAGGGCGCTGCGACAAACCCGGCCATATTCGGCCAGCGTCAACATCGAGCGCGGCTGCACCGCGATTTTGACCTTGGGCAACTCCGGCACCTCTTTGAGCAAGCCCTTGCGCACGGCCAACTTCAAGAGTTTGCGCACGATCACCAGGTACTGCGAAATGGTCGTGGTGCTCAATGCATGCTTGGTGAGTCGTGAAACAAAATCGTCCAGCACCACATGGGTGACCTGCGTGGGCGGGATGTATCTGAAAAAGGGCAGCACATGCGCGTCCAACCGGTTTTTTTGAATCCCCACCGACGAAGCGCTCAACTCCGAACGCATCACCCGCTCCCATTCCGCTTCAAGCAACTGCTCGGCCAACACATTGAAATTGTTTTGCTTTTCAAAACCACGCTGGTCTTGCGATTCATCATC
>CANGEE010000107.1 GCA_947452635.1 Comamonadaceae bacterium
GTCCACCACCACGGGTTTACCCGCTTGCAGGACATCCGCCTCAAATGAGGCATCTGTAATGTGTTTGATCAGTTCGCTGGCCATGGCCTGTTCCTTGTGAAGTTGCGACTTAGAGACTCATACTGACCTTATTTTGACAGAAACCCAAGCCCCGGTTCGAACCGGCGCGACTTAACCCACATGAACACGAGCCTTATGCACCCATTGACTGAACAGACTTCTGTGCTGACCCGCTTGGCTGTGGACGTGGCCATCGTCGGCGGTGGGCCTGCGGGCTTGATGGCCGCTGAGGTGCTGTCCGCGCAAGGTGTGTCGGTGCATGTGTTCGATGCCATGCCCTCGGTGGGACGCAAATTTTTATTGGCAGGCAAGGGCGGCTTGAACCTCACGCATACCGAACCCTTTGAGGCATTCATCGGTCGCTTTGGTGAGCGCTCCACTGCCGTGGCCACATGGTTGCAACGCCTGGGCGCTGAGCAACTGCGTGCTTGGGCCCGAGGCCTGGGTGTTGAGACCTTTGTTGGCAGCAGTGGCCGCGTGTTTCCTGCTGAAATGAAAGCGGCGCCGTTGCTGCGCGCTTGGTTGCACCGTTTGCGTCACGCGCATGCCCCAGTGCAGTTCCATATGCGCCACCGCTGGGTGGAGGGATTGGGCGTGGGCGGGCCAGCGCTGGTGTTTGCATCGCCACAGGGACGGTTGCAGGTCCAGGCCCAAGCGGTGGTGCTGGCCTTGGGCGGCGGCAGTTGGTCGCGTTTGGGCTCAGACGGCACATGGGTGCCACGTTTGCAAGCCGCGGGTGTCGACGTGGCCCCTTTGCTGCCGGCCAACTGTGGTTTTGATGTGATGGGCCGCAATGGGCAGGGTTGGACCGATTTTTTTGCCCAGAAATTTGCCGGCCAAGCCTTCAAAACCGTGGCCATGCAGTGGCTGGATGTGCAAGGCAACAGCCATCACCGCCAAGGCGAGTTTGTGGCGACGGCCACCGGCATCGAGGGCAGTTTGGTCTACAGCGCCGCAAAGGACCTGCGTGAGGTGTTGCTGCGCGATGGCGCGGTCAGTTTGCATCTGGACTTGTTGCCCGACCGCAGCTTGGCTTTTGTGCAAGCCGAAGTGGCCCACCCCAAAGGCGCGCGCAGCCTGTCCTCGCATTTGAAGAGCCGCTTGGGTTTGGCCGGGATCAAAACGGCCTTGCTGTACGAACTCCTGGATGCGCCGACATTGAACAAGCCTGAGGCCTTGGCGCGCGCGATCAAAGCCTTGCCCGTGGCGTTGCGCCAGACGCGACCTTTGGATGAAGCCATCAGCACGGCCGGTGGCGTGACCTTGGGGGCGATGAATGCCAAGTTGATGCTGACAACGCTGCCAGGTGTCTTTTGCGCGGGGGAGATGCTCGATTGGGAAGCGCCCACCGGGGGCTATCTGCTCAGCGCCAGCATGGCCAGCGGCGCTTGGGTGGGCCAAGCCGTGTGCGAGTGGCTGCAAAAGCGCGCTGAAACGGGGATGTAAGTTGACGAGCCTTGACCCCGGCACTGGCTCCACAGTTAGAGCTGCTTGGTTCCCCACCTGACTCGGTTGGCCGCTTCACCATGCGGGAAGGCCCGTCGCTGGCTATTGTAGGGCATACCCAAAGGGGGGCTTGGCATAGCCGATAGAATCAAGCGCATGTCTTACCTTGTTCTGGCCCGCAAATACCGTCCGCGCAACTTCACCGAAATGGTGGGGCAAGCGCATGTGGTCCAGGCTTTGACCAATGCCTTGGTGCAGCAGCGCTTGCACCATGCCTATTTGTTCACCGGCACGCGGGGTGTGGGCAAGACCACGGTCTCGCGCATTTTGGCCAAGTCGCTCAATTGCCAGGGCGTGGACGGGCAAGGCGGCATCACCGCCGAGCCGTGCGGTGTCTGCCAAGCGTGCCGCGACATCGATGCCGGCCGTTTTGTGGATTACACCGAACTGGACGCGGCCTCGAACCGGGGCGTGGACGAGGTGCAAAGCCTGTTGGAGCAGGCGGTTTACAAGCCGGTGCAAGGGCGCTTCAAGGTCTTCATGATCGACGAGGTGCACATGCTCACCAACACCGCGTTCAATGCGATGCTCAAAACCCTGGAAGAGCCGCCCGAGTACCTCAAGTTTGTGCTGGCCACCACCGACCCGCAAAAAGTGCCGGTCACCGTGCTGTCGCGTTGCTTGCAGTTCAATCTGCGGCCCATGGCGCCAGAGACCGTGTTTGAACATTTGACCCAAGTCTTGGTGCAAGAAAATATCCCGGCCGAACCCTTGGCCTTGCGCATGCTGGCGCGCGCGGCGCGCGGCTCGATGCGTGACGCTTTGAGCTTGACCGACCAGGCTATTGCTTTTGGCAGCGGCCAGTTGCAAGAGGCCACCGTGCGCCAGATGCTGGGCAGTGTGGACCGCAGCCATGTGTTGCAGTTGATCGACGCGCTGGACCGCGCCGATGGCGCCACCGTGGTGGACCTGGTGGAGACTTTGCGCCGCCATGGTTTGTCTGCGGCATCGACTTTGGAAGACATGTCTTTGGTGTTGCAGCGCATGGCCGTGATCCAGGCCGTGCCGAACATGGCACAGGATGACAGCGACCCGGATGCTGCTGAGATCACCCGGCTGGCGCAGGCCATGGCGGCGGACGAAACGCAGCTGTTGTACAGCCTGTGTCTGCATGGGCGCGCTGAATTGGGCTTGGCCCCTGACGAGTACGTGGCTTTGACCATGGTCTTGCTGCGGCTGCTGGCGTTCAAACCTGGTGCCATGACCTCCAGCCCGGCTGAAAAAAAAAGCCCGCGAACAGCCCCTGAATCGGTGATGCCGTCTTTGCCGCAGGCCGAGCCTGCGCTTGTACGGCCAGCGCCCACCCCCCAAGTCCCGGCCCCCCCATCCCGCCCGCCTCAGCCTATGGCACAGGCGTCTGCGCAAGCCCCGGCGGCACCCCCCGCTCCCGCCATGGCGCAAGACGATGGGCCACCGCCTTGGGTCGATTTGGAAGAGGATGCGCCCTCCACGGCGGGCATCGAGGCGGAGCACGAGTCGCCGCCATTTCACGCCTTGCCGGTGCGGGAAACCTCAGCACCATCGCCGCGCACATCGCCACGGCGTGACCATGCGCAGCGGCCCATCGCGGTGGAATTGATCCCCACTGAAGAAGGTGAATTTTGGGCCGCACTGGTGCGCGACATGGCAGAGAAAGAACTCATCAATGCCTTGGTGCGTGAGTTGGCCTTGCAGTCCCAATTGCTGGGTCGGGATACCGACCGCTGGCAGCTGCGTTTGGAGCGCGAATCTTTGAACCAACCTGTGGCGCGTGAGCGGTTGAAGGTGGCTCTGGCGACCTTGGGCCATCGCGTGGAGTTGGCCTTTGAATTGGGCAAAGTCACCGACAGTCCTTTGCTGCGCAATGCCGTAGCGGCCAACGAGCGTCAGTGGGCTGCGCAGGCCTTGATTGAAAACGACCCCTTGGTGCGAGCCATGCTGCGTGACTTTGGCGGCAAAATCGTGCCCGACAGCGTCAAACCGATTTGATGTTCCAACATTCTCAATTACCCTGAAGGAAATCTCCTATGTTCAACAAAGGACAACTCGCTGGCCTGATGAAGCAAGCCCAAGCGATGCAAGACAACTTGAAAAAAGCGCAAGACGAACTGGCGTTCATTGACGTGGAAGGGGCCTCTGGCGGCGGCTTGGTCAAAGTCTTGATGACCTGCAAGCACAACGTCAAACGCGTCACCATCGATCCCAGTTTGTTGGCCGACGACAAAGACATGCTGGAAGACCTGGTGGCTGCAGCCATGAACGACGCGGTGCGCCTGGCCGAAGAAACCTCGCAACAAAAAATGGGAAAGCTGACTGCCGGTCTGCCGCCCGGCATGAAACTGCCGTTCTGATCGATGTCTGACGCCTACACGCTGGATGCGTTGACCCAGGCCTTGAAGGCCTTGCCCGGCGTGGGCATCAAGTCGGCCGCGCGCATGGCTTTCCATTTGATGCAGCGCGACCGGGCCGCTGCGATGGTGCTGTCACGCGCGTTGCAAGAGGCGGTTGAGCGGGTGCGCCACTGCCAGTTGTGCCACACCTTCACCGAGTCTGAGGTCTGCGCCACCTGCCAAGATGCGTCGCGTGACCACAGCAAATTGTGTGTGGTGGAAACCCCGGCCGATCAATCGGCGATCGAACGCACAGCTTCCTTTAAAGGCTTGTATTTCGTGCTGATGGGCAAACTCAGCCCCCTTGACGGCATCGGCCCCAAAGACATTGGCCTGGCCAAATTGCTGGAGCGCGCTGTGGACGGGGCCGTGCAAGAAGTGATTTTGGCCACCAACTTCACGGCCGAGGGCGAAGCCACCGCCCACGTGATCGCCGAAATGCTTAAAAGCAAAGGCTTGCGCGTGACGCGCTTGGCCCGTGGCGTGCCAGCCGGCAGTGAACTGGAGTATGTGGATTTGGGCACCATCGCCCACGCCCTGGTGGATCGCCGCTGATCAAGGGATGACCGGGCGGGCATGCCCAGGGCCCATCGCCTCTACGTGAAAACCCGCTTGGGATGTTTCCCGATGTGCCAAAAACTGCGCCTGATTAAGCTCTGTGCATGATCGCCATGGTGGCGAGTTGTTGGGGAGTTCCGGGTGAAACGATTGTGGCCGCGACGTCAATTCAATCTGCTGCTGGCAGCGGGTTGGCTGGATGCCTCTTCAGCCCGCGCCGGTGTGGTCGATCTTCAAAAAGTACGCTTGGGTTTGACCATGCGCAACAGCATGGTCCATTTACCCCTGGTGCTGGCCGACCAAATGGGCTATTTCAAACCCTGGGGAATTCAGATCGAGTGGCACGATGTGGATGCGGAGACCCAAACCCAGCAGGCCTTGGCGTCGGGTCAGGTCGATGTGGTCAGCGGCGCTTTTGAGCAGGTCTTTGACTTGAATGAGCAGGGGCAAAAAATCAAAGCCTTTGTGCTGCAAAGTCGGACACCGCAGGTCAGCTTGGGCGTCGCCATGCGGCACTTGCCGGCTTTTCACAGCATGGTGGATTTGAAGCGTTTGAAGATCGGGATTTCGGATTGGGGCTCCACCAGCCATGCCATGGCTTGGTTATGGTGTCTCCAGGCGGGTTTGAATCCCCGTGACATGGCCTTTGTGGCTGTCGGTTCAATGAGCTCCGCCATGGAGAGCTTGCGCAGCAGCGCGGTAGATGCCTTGTGCCACCTTGACCCTTTGATGAGTTGGCTGGAGTACAAAAGCGATTTGCGGGTGGTGGCCGAGACACGGTCCTTGCAAGGCGCTCAGCTGTGGCTGGGCGGGCCCAGTGCGGGCACTTGCTTGTTGGCCAAAACAGACTTCATTCAAAACAAACCGGAGTTGGTCCAGGGACTGACCGATGGGGTGGTGCGCGCTTTGAAGTGGTTACAGACCGCAGGCCCCACGGATTTTCTCAAAAGCGTGCCATCGCAAACCTGGCTCGGGGATCGCGCTTTTTACCTGGGGACCGTAGACAAGGTGCGCGAAAGTTACTCGCTGGACGGCCTGTTTGGTGAGGAGCTGCTTCACACGGCTTGGCGCAGCCGCGCCTTGCGCCTGGGCCTTGTTCGGCCTCTCGCCGTAGACAGGGCTGCGTTGCAAGCGGCCTACACCAATGCAGCGGTGCAAAAAAGCAAAAAACGCTTCGCAATCTAAGGCGTTGCTGCGCGTGTTATTTCCTGGCGACTTTGATGCCACTCTGGTGAGACTGCGCTTTGGCGTGAGCTGGGGGCGTGGCGCCATGGCCTTTGCCCCGCAGGGTGCTCGGTAAGGCGTTGGCCTGCATCGGTTTGGCGGGCAAACCCTTGCCTGGAATGGCCTTGGCCATGGCACGACCTTGGGTGGTGGGGATCAGCATCGCAATCGACTGACCTGCCTTGAGTGGGGCATTGGCGCTGAGCTTGTTCCAACTCAACAAGTTGTTGACGCTGACGCCATTTTTGCTGGCAAAGCTGGCCAAGGTGTCGCCTTTACGGGCTTTCAGCACGATCCTTTTAAGGACCACTTCGGGGGCA
Source organism: Comamonadaceae bacterium (assembly GCA_947452635.1). Classification (GTDB taxonomy): domain Bacteria; phylum Pseudomonadota; class Gammaproteobacteria; order Burkholderiales; family Burkholderiaceae_C; genus Limnohabitans_A. The sequence continues at coordinate 6,038 of CANGEE010000107.1, forward strand.
AATGCCATTTGGGCGTTATCGGCTAAATGCTCCGTCACATCGGCGTCAAGCGCACCTTTGCGCGGCACCAGCAAGGTAGAGCCTGACTTGATCAGCATATGGGGTGGAATGTTGTTCAGGCTGCGCAGTTGCTCTTCGGGCATTCCGACGATGCGCGCTGCTTCTTGGGCCTTCATGGTTTGCGGCGAAACCCAGGCCGTCCAAGTGGCCAAGCGGTTGTTGGGGTGAGCGTCCAAGTTGCGCTGAAAAATATCGGCGTTGTCCCAAGGCAGCAGAATTTGCGGCGTGCCTGCCGCCAAAATCACAGGGCGACTCATGGAGGGGTTGAGGGATTTGAAATCGTCCAGACTGATCTCGGCCAGGCGAGCGGCTAAATTGACATCGATGTCGCGGGTGATTTTGACGCTCTGAAAATAGGGGTGGTTTTGAATCAGGGGCAGACGCGTGTTGAAGGCCTCGGGCTGGCCGATGATGTTTTTAACGGCTTGCAATTTAGGCACGTAGTAGCGCGTCTCGTTGGGCATGTTCAGGTCGCTGTAGCTCAGGCCCAAGCCTGCGGCCTTGTTTTTGGCCAAGGCCCGGGTGACGCTGCCTTCGCCCCAGTTGTAGGCGGCCAAAGCCAAATGCCAGTCGCCAAACATGCCATACAGCTTTTGCAAATAGTCGAGTGCGGCCCGCGTGGACTCTTGGACGCTGCGCCTGTCGTCGCGGAAGATATTTTGTTTCAGTTCAAAGTATTTGCCGGTGGCTGGCATGAACTGCCACATGCCCGCGGCCTTGGCCGAAGACACCGCTTGGGGGTTGAAAGCCGATTCAATGAAGGGCAGCAGCGCCAATTCGGTGGGCATTTGGCGGGTTTCCAGCTCTTCCACAATGAAGAACAGATACTTACGCGAGCGCTCGGTCATGCGCAGCATGTAGTCCGGTTTGGCGGCATACCACTGCTCGCGATCACGGACCAAATCGTTGTCCAAATTGGGCATGGCAAAGCCCATGCGGATACGTTCCCAAATGTCGGCCGCAGGATCGTTCTTCATGGCAGCGAGAGGGGCGGCTGTCAAAAGCAGCGATGGCGACTTCGCACTTGCAGGACTGACCGAGCGGGGTGAATCGACCGCAGGTGCGACGGGCAGGTCGGCCCTGTTGGGCGCTGGCGAGGTGATCGGGGTCGCGCAGCCGGGAAGCAGTATCGCCAGCAGGGTCCACGACAAGGCCGTTTGTACAAAACGGGTCAAAGAGGTCAACAAAGAGAGGGTCATCGGTATTCGTTCTTCCATTGACGCAAGGCGGCCAGGTAGTCTGCATCGTGCATCGGTGTGGGGGGGCGGTGCCGTAACGAGGCGCGCACAGCAGGCTGTCTGCTGCGCAAAAAGGGGTTGATCTTGCGCTCCAAGCCCAAGTGCGCAGGCAACGTGGGCATACCCTGCGCGCGCAGAGTTTGGCAATGGGTTTGGTAAGCGATCAAGTCAAGGTTGGTGGGGTCCACCTCCAGCGCAAATTTCAGATTGCTCAGCGTGTACTCATGCGCACAGCAGACTTGGGTGGCTTCGGGCAAAGCGGACAATTGGTCCAGAGAGTGCAACATCTGAGCTGGCGTGCCTTCAAACAAGCGGCCACAACCGCCCGAAAACAGGGTGTCGCCACAAAACAAGACCGGTGCCATGCCGGGGGGGTGACCCCAGTAAGCGATATGCCCGGCCGTGTGTCCCGGCACATCAATGACTTCAAAGTCCACCCCTTGCCAAGACAGGCCCTGACCTTGCGTCATGGGGATCACGTCAATGGGCAGTTGTTCATGGGCCGGCCCATAAACCGTGGCCGATGTGGCAGCCGTCAATGCCGCAACCCCGCCAACATGGTCCGCATGATGATGGGTGACTAAAATATGGTCCAAGACCCACCCGGTTGGGGCCAAGGCGTCGAGGACGGGTTGAGCATCCCCTGGATCGACCACCAAGGCTCTGCCGTTGTGCTGCAACAGCCAGATGTAATTGTCAGAGAACGCGGGCAGCGGAATAAGGTTCATGATCAAACCCATTATAGATACTCTTGTATCAACCCCGGCGTCGGCTTTTCAGACGGCGAGCGCTTGGCGTCAATGGCTGACCACCCCGCTGGGAGGCTATTTGCGTGATTGGGAGCAATCTCAACTCGATGCCGCTGTGGTTGACGTGTTCGGCTATCACGCCGTGCAACTCGATTGCCCCGAGTTGCGCGGCTTGCAAGCCAACCGCATGCCTCACCGCTGGCAACTTTTTTCTTGGGCTGCACCCGCCGAGACCCACCAGGAACTGCCATGGGTCCCCTGCGATCTTGTGGCTGAAGGGGCCGCATTGCCGTTTGAGGCCAACAGCCTGGATCTGGTGGTGATGCCGCACACCTTGGAGTTGTGCGCTGATCCGCACGACACCTTGCGCGAAGTTGAACGGGTCCTGATGCCCGAGGGTCATGTGGTCATCACCGGACTGAACCCCGTCAGCCTATGGGGCTGGCACCATCGACGCAAGGCGCTCTACCGCCGATTGGGCTGGCGCGAACAAGTGCAGGACGGCATGGGCCAATTGATCGCTTATTGGCGTTTGCGTGATTGGCTTCGGCTGCTGGGCTTTGAGGTGCAGGTCAGTCGCTTTGGCTGCTGGCGCCCTGCGGTGCAAAACACCGCTTGGCTCGCACGCATGGCTTGGCTGGACCGTTGGGGCGCGCGCTGGTGGCCGATTTTGGGCGGTGCCTATTTGGTGGTGGCGGTCAAGCGCGTGCCAGGCGGTCGTCTGCTGGGAACCGCTTGGAAAAAGGCGCCCGTCAGGGTGGGGTCGGCGGTGCCGGCGGCGCAACGCCACCACACAGCGCAATCACATGACCCCCAGCTTGCGGTGCCCAGGCCCTGCGACATCAAGGCGCAAGCCACTGGAAAGACAGCTCTTGGATCACGTTGAAATACATACCGATGGGGCCTGCAAAGGCAATCCAGGCCCCGGCGGCTGGGGCGTGTTGCTCAAAGCGGGCCGCCATGTGCGCGAGCTGTCCGGCGGCGAGTTGGGCACCACCAACAACCGCATGGAGTTGATGGCGGTGATTCAAGCCCTGGGCGCCTTGAAGCGGCCTTGCCACATCGTCCTGTACCTG
>CANGEE010000108.1 GCA_947452635.1 Comamonadaceae bacterium
GACGATGCCCGCATCGGCTACATGCCCACCCGGGTCTGGGGCTGCCCCACCACCGCCATGTGGACCTTTCGCCTGGGCCCGGTCCGGGCCAAGCAGTTGATGTTCACCGGCGATCTGATCGACGGGCGCCAAGCTGCGGACTGGGGTTTGGCCAATGAGAGCGTGCCTGTTGCAGAACTGGAAGCGGCCACGATGCGCTTGGCCCAGCGCATTGCGGGGGTGCCCAGCAGCCATTTGGCCATGCACAAAATGGTGGTGAACCAAGTGATGTTGACCATGGGTCTGGAGCAGGCCCAATCCATGGCCACGGTGTTCGATGGCATCACCCGCCACAACCCGGAAGGGCTGTGGTTCAGGCGTTATGCACAGGTCGAAGGCTTCAAAGAGGCGGTGCGCTTCAGAGACAGCGGCGAGCCGATCCCTGAGGGCGCTGCGGCCCGTGCGCGCATTGCCGAACTGGAGGCCCAGCTGGTGCAGGCCAAGGCGAACGCCAAGCCGTTGTAACGGCGCACGCAGCCGACTCAGCTGGCTGGGTCAGGCTTGCACAAACGCAAAGCCTGAAGGGCAGCATGCTCAGCCCCGTCCAGCGCAGGCGGCAACTGGTGTTTGGCTTGCAGATAGTTGTGGGTGTAGACGTCCAAATAAGCCTGCAAAGTTTGGGCGGCGTGGGACTCACCGACCCCCTCCAGACACAGCGCAGCGACCTCGCTGGTGCAAAAATGGTCACCTCGGCGCGAGCGGCGCAACCGGTAGCGTGAGACTTGCGCAGGGTTCAGACTCAGCACCGGAAGCGCGTTCAGGTACGGGCTTTTGCGGAACATTTTGCGCGCTTCGGGCCAGGTGGCATCGAGCAAGATGAACAGCGGGCGTTGGCCAGTGCCTGGGATTTTCTCGCGCTGCACCACCTGATCTGCCACCTGCTCAACCACTCTCTCTGGTGCAACAAACTCCCCCGGAAACACCACATACGGCTGCCACTGCGGGTCGGCCAGCAGTGCCAGCAAGTCCGGGTCCACTTCGGTGCGGGCCCAGCCAAAGGCAAAGGTGTCGGGCACGACATCGGCAATCAACCAACCGGTATTGCTTGGTTTGAGTGGCTCGATGTCGGCCATGAGCAAACACATGCCCGCGTGCGTAGGCACCACAGGGCGCAGGCTGCAGATGCAGTGGCTGGGCAGCAAGCGACAGCCCAGGCAGCGCTCGCCCTTGATGCCGCCGCGCGCCAAAAAGGGCTTGGCACTGCGCGCCAAGCGGGCGGCGCGCAGGCGCGAGACCGCGTGCGGTGCCGCACCCTGATGCGGTGCAGGCGGTGCTGGGGGGTGCCCAAACATGCGCGTGTGCCAGTGCCACTCAAGCCGGCGGCATCGCCATGCGCAAGCGGCGTGCGGCGTCTTCGGCACGTGCATCGTCAATCTCGCGCAGCACGGCGGCCATGTCCACATCGGCATTGGCGCGTTCAAAGTGACCGGTGAGCCGTGTGTCATTGCTCAGCAAGCCGGCTTGGTACAGGCTCCAAATCTCGGGGCCATAGTCGGTCGTGAGCAAGGCGGGTGCGAACTGGCCAAAGAAATCACGCAGATTGCCCACATCGCGCAGCAGCATGCGCTGGGCGTGGTTGTTGCCAGCCGCATCCACCGCTTGCGGCAGATCGATGATGACGGGTTCGTCCGATCCGTCGGCACCGTTTTCACCGTGCACGTGCGCCAGCAAGATATTGAACTCCGACAAATCACCGTGCACCACACCGGCGCACAGCATGCGCACCACCTCGGCAATCAGCGTGGCGTGGTGTTGCAGCGCTTGCGCAGGCGTGAAGGCCACGTCGTTCAACCTGGGTGCCGCATCGCCATGGGCGTCGGTCACCAACTCCATCAACAGCACGCCGTCAAAAAAGTTATACGGCTGGGGCACACGCACACCGGCAGCGGCCAGGCGGTACAGCGCGTCCACCTCGGCGCTTTGCCAAGCGGCTTCTTGTTCTTGTCGGCCAAACTTGCTGCCTTTGGCCATGGCGCGGGCCGAGCGCGAATTTTTGACTTTGCGGTTTTCGGTGTAGTCCACCGCTTGACGAAAGCTGCGGTGGGTGGCTTCTTTATAGATCTTGGCGCAGCGGGTCTCGTTGCCGCAGCGCACCACAAACACCATGGCTTCTTTGCCACTCATGAGTTGGCGCACCACGCTGTCGATCAAACCCTCCTCGATCAGGGTTTGCAGTCTCGGGGGCGCTTTCATGCGCGCCGCCTCAACGGCTCACCACGGACCAACCCACATGCTGATCGGCTTTGTTGTTTTCGTAGACCCAGGCTGTGCCACAGCGGTCACACACATACTGGGTCAGAGTGGCTTGGCCTTGGCCGCGATCGACCTTGCGGTTGCTGCCTTGCACCAGTTCGGCATGTCCAGGGGCACGGCGCCAGTTTTGTTGAATGCCCGAACAGGGCTCACACAAGGGCGCTTGGGGTTGGGTCACTTTGGCCACTTTGGCCTCAGGAGACGTCGCATCGGCGGCGAGGGGGACTTGGGTCATGGAGCTTCTTTGGGGGCGAGGTCGGGACAGGCGAAACCAGTATTGTCGCTTGGCTTCACGCACATGCTTCGAATCCGCTTAGGGGGCCGGGCGGTGCAACGCGCAAATCTTGTGGCCATCGGGGTCACGCAAATAGGCCAGGTACAACTTGCCCGCAGGGCCTTCGCGCCAGCCCGGTGGGTCTTCACAAGTCACACCGCCATGGGCCACGCCCGCCGCATGAAAGGCATGGGCTTGTTCAGGCGATTTCACCGCAAAGCCGATGGTGCTGCCATTGCCCACCGAAGCGGGCTCGCCGTTGATCGGCGTGGTGATGCCAAAGGAACCGGTAGGGCTGCGGTAAAAGTAACGCTGGCCATTGGCCACACCCGGGCCTAGGCCCAAGGTGCCAAGCACAGCATCATAAAACTGGCGAGAGGCTTCGAGGTCTTTCACCCCATACATGACATGACTGAACATTGGAATTGTCCTTTTGCACCCAAGTGGGCCAGTTGTGATTCAAGCCCATGTTACTGGATAGCGCTTATCGGCTTGCGAGAGGCGGCGGCGAACCGGTTTATGCTGCACCCTGAAAGCTGGCGTTCAACCAGTCCAGAGGGAGCGTTTATGCATCAGGACAAAAAATCATCGATGAAACCCGTGACGCATTCGGGCACGGGTTCGGGCACGTTGAAGCTCGAAAAAGTAGGGGTGCGCGAGTTTGATATCACAGACCCTTACCACCTGGCCTTGACCATGAGCTGGCCACAGTTCTTTTCCGGCTTGTTCATGCTGTATGCGGTCATCAATTCTTGCTTTGCGCTGCTGTATTACGTTGCACCGGGCTCGGTCAGCAACATGCCGCCCTACTCGTTGAGGGACGCATTCTTTTTCAGCATCGAGACCCTGGCGACCGTGGGCTATGGCCATATGGCCCCCATCACGACCTACAGCCACACCGTTTCGGCCATCGAGATGTTTGTGGGCATGGTGCTGACCGCCACCATGACCGGCTTGGTGTTTGTGCGCTTTTCCAAACCCAAGGCCAAACTCTTGTTCGCGTCGCATGCGGTGGTTGTTCGTCGCTCGGGCGTGCCCAGCTTGATGATTCGCATTGGCAACGGCCGCATGAATGCGCTCAATGATGCGCGCGTGCGGGTCACCACCTTCGTCAGCGAGACCGCAGCCGATGGGCAAAAAATTCGCAGCATGGTCGACCTGCGCTTGAGCCGTTCGGACATGCCGTTTTTCCCGCTGACCTGGACCTTGATTCACGAACTCACCGACGACAGCCCACTGGTTTTGCTGCGCAGCGTTGAAACGTCCACCCTGCATACATCGGGCATGCGCTTGTTGGTCAGCATCACGGCGCACGATCCGGCTTTGGGGGCGCAGGTATTCGCCAACTACGCTTATGGCCCGGATCAAATTGCATTGGACACACGCTATACCGATGCCATCACCCACACCAGTGATCAACGCTCGGTGGCAGACATGCGCAAGATCAGCGACATGCAGGCAGAGACCTGAACAACGAAAGCGCCTAAAATCAGGCTCCATCCCTGCGGGTGCCTTGCGGGGTCCTCGTGGGTACCGACCTGACCCCAACCCCTGCGCGCTGCCCTGGCCTGTCTACTTTGCCTTTTTACTCCATGCTCAAGCGCCTGTCTGCCCTCTGGTCTCACCCGGCCTACCAATCCAAAGACCGGATGAAAATGGCCATCGGCGCTGTGCTGTGGCCAAGGGCCACGCGAGCTTGGCTGGATTTTGTGGACGTCACCCCTTTTTTGCGTGAAGCCATGGCGCAGCAGCCCAAGCTGATCACCAAGATTTACCGACCCTTCGTATGTCGCCGCTACAACGGCGCCGAGCGCGTGGCGGTGCTGAAAACCCATTACCAACGCGTGCAGGACTTGGGTTTGACGGCCTTGACGCAACGCGCTTTGATCGCACCGCAAACCCTCTACCAAGGGCAAACCAAAAGCGAGAGCGCTTTTGAATTGCGTTTAAGTGCCACCCAGCAAGGCCACCGCGAAGGCGAGTTTTGCCTGAGCCTGATTTACCAAGACCATTCGCTGTTTGAATTGAACTGCACCTTGGGCCTGCAAGATGGCAAGGCCTGCTTGCTGGTGGGCCGCCTGCAAGGCACCTCGCAGCCTGCGGCGCAGCAACTGGTGCGCCAAGCCACCAGCGATTTGCACGGCTGCCGCCCCGCCAACTTGATGCTGCACGCCGCGCGCAATTTGGCTGCCATTTGGCATTGCGACAGCGTGTTGCTGATCGCCAACCGCGAGCGCATTGCGCTCAACCTGTGGCGGCGATTTCACATCACTGCCAATTACGACAAAACCTGGCTCGAGGCCGGGGCCAACTTGCGTGATGACGGTTGGTACGAATTGCCCCCTTTGGCCGAAAAAGACATCGATCTGTCCGAGATCGCCTCCAAAAAACGCGCCGAAGCCAAACGCCGACAAGCTTTGCTCAACGGCATTTACCTTGGCTTGCACGCCCACTTCAACCCGACGCAGGAGACCGCATGAGCACCGACAACACCCTGGCCGCATGGTTGGCGCGCGAAGCCGAACTGGCCCCCTTGCTGCAAGCGGGCCCTGGCCCTGGTGTGGCCACGCCTGCGCAAATTCAAGGCAAGACCGGACTGGAGATGATGCAGGCCATGCTGCGTGGCGAAACGCCGTTTGCGCCGATCGCGCAAACCCTGAATTTCTTGTTGGTCGAAGTCGGCCCCGGTTTGGCGGTGTTTCAAGGTGCGCCCAGCCCGGCGCATTTGAACCCACTGGGCACGGTGCATGGCGGCTGGTTCGCCACCCTGCTGGACTCGGCCCTGGGCTGCGCCGTACACACCCTGATGCCGGTGGGCCGTGGCTACACCACCGCCGACTTGAGCGTGAAAATCGTGCGCGCCATCACCCCCAAAGTACAGCGGGTGCGCGCCATCGGCAAGGTGGTGCACTGTGGCCGCCAGCTGGCCACGGCCGAAGCGCAACTGGTTGACGCTGACGGCAAACTGTATGCCCACGCCAGCAACGCGTGCCTAGTGTTTGACATGCCCACCCCCAAATCTGAACCTCCCGAAAACACACCGCGAAAGACCACCATGCGACTTCTTCACACCATGCTGCGCGTTGGCAACCTGCAACGCTCGATCGACTTTTACACCCAGGTGCTGGGCATGACGCTGCAACGCACCTCTGAAAACCCAGACTACAAATACTCGCTGGCCTTTGTCGGTTACGGCAAAAACCCGGATCACGCCGAGATCGAGTTGACCTACAACTGGGGCGTGGAAAGCTACGAGATGGGCAGCGCCTACGGCCACATCGCCTTGGGTGTGCCCGATGTGTATGCGGCTTGCGACAAAATCAAAGCCAGCGGCGGCAACGTCACGCGCGAGCCCGGCCCGGTCAAAGGCGGCACCACCGTGATCGCCTTCGTCACCGACCCGGATGGCTACAAGATCGAACTGATCCAGCGCGCGGAATACGCGCAGGGCGCGGGCCTGCGCTGATTCAGCGCGGCAACTGAGTCGCCTCGCGCGCCAGCGCTTCAATGCGCGTCCAGTCGGCTTGCGCCAGCGCATCGGCAGGCACCAACCATGAGCCGCCCACGCAGGCCACGTTGGACAGGCTCAAAAAGTCTGACGCATTGCCCGCTGTCACGCCGCCGGTCGGGCAAAACCGCACATCAAAGAACGGGCCGCTCCAGGCCTTGAGCATGGCCGGGCCACCGGCTTGCATGGCCGGAAAGAACTTGAGTTCGGTGTAGCCGTCTTCTTGCGCCATCATGATCTCGCTGCCAGTGGCCACGCCGGGCAGGAGCGACAAACCGTGGTCGCGGCAGGCCTGGCCCACGGCTTGGGTATAGCCGGGGCTGACCGCGAAACGGGCACCCGCTTTGGAGGCAGCGGCTGCGTCGGCAGGACTGCGCACGGTGCCCGCCCCGACCACAGCGCCCTCCACTTCCTTGGCAATCGCTTCCATGCAGGCCAGCGCTTGCGGGGTGCGCAACGTGACTTCCAGCATGCGAATGCCACCCGCCACCAAAGCGCGCGCCATGGGCACGGCGTGCGCCACATCGTTCAAAACAATCACCGGGATCACCGGGGCGTCTTGCATCACTTGCAGGGCGGTCAAGGGACCCTTCAGATTCACAGCCATGTGCAGGCTCCTTCTTCGGCTTTGAGCGCATTGCGGCGCAGGTTGGCAAACAGTTCTCGGCCCATGCCCACGCCATTGGCGGCTCGCAGTTCGGCTGGCATGGTGGCCACGGGGCGAGCTGTCCATTCGGCGTCGCTCAGCACGACTTGCAGGGTCCCGGCCACGCCATCGAGGCGAATCAAGTCCCCGTCTTGCACCTTGGCCAAGGGGCCACCGGTTGCGGCTTCTGGCGAGACATGGATGGCGGCGGGCACCTTGCCCGAAGCGCCGCTCATGCGACCATCGGTGACCAGCGCCACCTTGAAGCCCCGGCCTTGCAGCACGGCCAGCGGCGGCGTGAGTTTGTGCAGCTCGGGCATGCCGTTGGCTTGCGGGCCTTGCCAGCGCACCACGCAGACCACCCCGCCCGAAGGGTGGCTCATGCACAGGCGGTCCAACTCACCCGCCTGGAAAGCGGCATGCAATTCGTCTTGCGAGTCGAACACGCGGGCCGGTGCTTCGATGGTGTGCAGGGCTTCAGGCACGGCTGAAATTTTGATCACACTGCGGCCCAAATTGCCTTGCAGCAACTTCAGGCCACCGGTGTCGCTGAACGGGCTGGAGGCTGGGCGAACCACGGTCTCGTCACGGCTGGCCCCGATCTCGTGCCAGACCAGTTGGCCATCCGCCGCACAGGGCATGCGGGTGAATTCACGAAGGCCACCCGAGCGCACGGTGAGCACGTCTTCATGCATCAAACCCGCGTCGAGCAACTCGCGGATCACATAGCCCGGACCGCCTGCGGCCTGGAACTGGTTCACGTCGGCACTGCCGTTGGGGTAGACGCGGGTGAGCAAAGGCACCACGTCGGACAGGGCCGAGAAGTCGTCCCAGTCGATCACGATGCCGGCCGCACGCGCCACCGCCACCCAGTGAATCAGGTGATTGGTCGAGCCGCCCGTGGCCAAGAGCGCCACCATGGCGTTGACGATGCAGCGCTCGTCCACCAACCAGCCGATGGGCGTGAAGTTTTTGGCTTTGACCCCCTCCAGCACCGTGCGCACCGCTTCACGCGTCAGCGCTTGGCGCATGCCGTCGCCCGGGTTGATGAAGGCCGTGCCCGGCACTTGCAAGCCCATGGCTTCGAGCAGCATTTGGTTGCTGTTGGCCGTGCCGTAAAAGGTGCAAGTGCCTTCGCCGTGGTAGGCCTTGGATTCGGCTTCGAGCAGCGCAGGGCGGCCGACCAGGCCCAGCGCAGCTTGCTCGCGTACTTTGGATTTTTCGTTGTTCGGCAAGCCGCTGGTCATGGGGCCTGCAGGCACAAACACCGTGGGCAAATGGCCAAACTGCAAAGCGCCAATCAGCAAGCCGGGCACGATCTTGTCGCACACGCCCAGCATCAAAGCCGCGTCAAACACGTCGTGGCTGAGCGAGACGGCCGTCGCCATGGCGATCACGTCGCGGCTGAACAAACTCAACTCCATGCCGGGCGTGCCCTGGGTCACGCCATCGCACATGGCGGGCACACCGCCAGCCACCTGGGCGGTGGCCCCCAACTTGCGTGCTTCGTCTTTGATCAGATCGGGGTAATGCTGCAGCGGTGCGTGGGCCGAGAGCAGATCGTTGTAGGCGTTGACGATGCCAATGTTGGGCGCACGCGGGGCCACCACTTGGATGTTGTCTAGCGCGGTGGCGCGGCCCTTGTCCACCTCGGGCATGGCCGCAAATGCGTGGGCCACATTGGCGCATCCCAGGCGCTGGGCACCCGGATCGCGTTGCGCTGCGGCGTTGACCTGTTGCAGATAGGCTTGCCGCGTAGCGTGGCTGCGCGCAGTGATGCGGGCCGTGACCTCGGCCAAGAGGGGATGAAGTGTCATGATGGTGAACTCGCGTGGGCGCTGTGCAGCGCATGCCAAAGTTGGTAACTTTGTTACATGCTCGATGGTAACCGCCAATCCCCTCGCCTGGGGTACTTGCAGTTACAGGCTGGTTACGAATTGCAGTGCGCAGCGGTACTGGCAATGCCGCTTTGAGGCCTGTCTCATTCAAGCTTCAGAGGCTGTGACTTGAATTACTCTCAATTTTGCTTGTCCGCTTTGTCGCGATTGCAGACGTTCAAGGCAAAGCTAGAAGGACTTTACGATTTCACAACAGCAGTCATTTAGTTTTGCATACTGCCCTGGGGTCAATGCACTTTTAATTCGTTCTCACCGCAATCGTGGCCAGATTTCACCGCCTAAACGGCCAGCGATTGCCACTATATGTAAATGCCGCGTAAAGAAAAAATAGCATACGGCGATACCAAACTCCTAACCCAGGTGCATTGCGCAAAGCCGCACCTTTACATTGAAATACACGAAAACGGCACGGAGATTGCAGTGTGCCTTCAGCGTATCCCAGCAAGGGGTTGGGTTGATGGCGCCACTATC
>CANGEE010000109.1 GCA_947452635.1 Comamonadaceae bacterium
CGACACCAGTCCACGGCTTTTTTGGACAACACCATCGTCTTGGCACCCAACCCCGAATGGGTGCAGACCCTGCCCAATGGCAAGCTGCCCGACCGCAGCGATTTCACGACCTATGCCACGGACCTGCCCGCACGCGTCGCAGCCTGGACGGGGGCCGCGCAAGCCAGCCAGCAGCTGGCCGACGAGTTCGCACAGTGGCTGCACAACCCACGCGCCGATCGGCTGCGACCCTTGTAAAAAACGCCGGGTTGAACGCCGCGTTTGTGGCGCTGCCACAGGGCTTGTGCGGCTTTACATCGACGCTTCCAGCATCTCGTGGTATTGCTGCGCCGTGGCCAGGCGTGGATTGGTTTTGTGACAGTGGTCGGCCATCGCGCCTTCTGTGATTTTGTCGAACCAAGCCCGCTCCACGCCCAAAGCGGCCAAGCCGCTGGCCAGGCCCAAGCGGGCGTTCATGGCGGTGATGGCTTGGGCAACGGCTTCGGCTGCCGCCACTGCGCCCTCGATTTCGCCCAATCCCATGGCGTAGGCCATGCGCTGCATGCGGCGCTCTTTTTGCACCGTCTCGGCAGTCGCGTTGAAGCGCACCACCGCCGGTAAAAACATGGCGTTCAAAGAACCGTGGTGCAGCTTGGGGTTGACGCCGCCCAGGCTGTGGCTCAGGCTGTGCACGCAGCCCAGGCCTTTTTGAAAGGCCATCGCGCCTTGCATTGACGCGCTCATCATCTGCAGGCGCGCCTCACGGTCTTGACCGTTGTGCGTGGCGCGTTCAATGTGCGCCCAGCCGCGTGTCAAGCCGTCCAGGGCAATGCCATCGGCCGGGGGGTTGAAGGGCGCGGCCATGAAGGTTTCCATGCAATGCGCAATCGCATCCATGCCGGTGGCGGCGGTCAAACCGGCCGGCAAACCGAGTGTCAATTCTGGGTCGCAAATCGCGGCTTTGGGCACAATGAACCAAGAGTGAAAGCCGAGCTTGCGCCCGTCGTCGACGATCAAGATCGCGCCACGCGCCACCTCGCTGCCGGTGCCACTGGTGGTGGGCACGGCAATCAGGGGGGCGACTGTGTCGGTGATTTTGAGGGAGCCGCCTTCAATGGTGGCGTAGGTTTTCAAGGGCCCTTCATGGCTCACGGCAATCGACACGCATTTGGCGCAATCAATCGATGAGCCACCACCCACCGCGATCAAGCCGTCACACTGCGCCGCTTTGTAAACGGCGGTGGCTTCGCGCACCGCCGCTTCGGTCGGGTTGGAAGGTGTTTGGTCATACACCGCTACGGCCAAGCCGGGCAGGGCGTCCAAGGCTTTTTGCAAAATGCCTGCAGCTTTGACGCCTGCGTCAGTGACGATCAAGGGCCGCTTGATGCCGACCCGGGCGCATTCTTGTTGCAGCAGTTCAATGGCACCAAAGTCGATCTGGATTTGGGTGACGTAGTTGATGAAGGACATGGGCAAAACTCCAATCTGAAAACAGGTGACAGGCAAGCCGGAGAGGGCAATGTACGATCTGTGCACATTGTGAGTCAGGAATAGGTTTAGGCCAGGTGCAAAGCACATGGCGAGGTCACTTTGGCAACACCCCCATCCCGCGACACGGCTCGGCCTGTCATGACCCCTGCGCAGTACCTCTCTGCACCTCTTTACAGTCACAGCAATTTGCACTTCTTTTGACCCTACAGCCCCATTTTTTTCATGCGCAGTCATCACCTCAACCCACGGGCGCTTCTCAATGCCGATGCCCGCAGCCTCATTGCGCGGATTGAGCGTGCAGGACGCCCGCCGATGCACGCCATGACGGCGGAACAGGCTCGGGCGTTTTACGATGTCGGCGGCCCGATGCTGGATCTGCCGACACCGGCGCTGCACCGGGTTGAAGATCTGCACATCCCCGCCCGTGACGGCCACGCGTTAAGTGCGCGGCTGTATGCGCCTGAATGGTCGGGCCCTGGAAAACCCCCTGTCCTGTTGTACCTGCATGGCGGTGGCTTCACGGTGGGCAGTCTCACCACCCATGATGTGTTGTGTCGCCAACTGAGCCGTTTGGGCCACTGCGCCGTGGTGTCCTTGGACTACCGCTTGGCGCCTGAACACCGTTTTCCCGTGGCGGTGCATGACAGCTGGGATGCCTTGAACTGGTTGTCTCAGCACGGCCAAGCTTGGGGCCTGGACAGCCAGCGCTTGGCCGTGGGCGGGGACAGCGCGGGCGGCACCTTGGCGGCGGTCTGTGCTTTGATGGCGCGTGATGCGGGTTTGAAGCTGGCACTTCAATTGTTGTTTTACCCCGGTTGCGGCGACCGACAGGGCACACCTTCACACCAGCGATTTGCCGATGGTTTTTTGCTGGACAAAGACACGGTGAACTGGTTTTTTGACCATTACATAGACGAAGCTGACCGCAGCGACTGGCACTTTGCGCCCTTGAATGCGCCCGACCACAGCGGTCTGTGCCCAGCCTGGATCGGCCTGGCCGAATGCGACCCCTTGGTGGACGAGGGTGTGCTGTATGCGGACGCCCTGCGCATGGCGGGGGTGCCGGTGGATTTGGAAATTTACCGCGGTGTGGTGCATGGCTTTGTCACCATGGGCCGCGCCTTGCCTGATGCTTTGACGGCCCATGCCGATGCCGCTCGCGCCTTGAAACACGCTTTTGAAAGTTAAAACCATGAAACGCCAAGATTTTCGTTTTTCTCACCGCATGCGCGTGCGCTGGGTCGAGGTGGACATGCAGCAAATCGTTTTCAACGGTCATTACCTGATGTATTTCGACACCGCCGTGACCGACTACTGGCGTCAAGTCGCCATGCCTTATGCCGCCACCATGCAGCAACTCGGCGGCGATATGTATGTGAAAAAAGCCAGTGTGGAATACCACGCCAGCGCCGAGATGGACGACTTTTTGGACGTGTGCCTGCGCTGTGAGCGCATCGGCAATTCGTCCATGACCTTTGTGGGGGCCATTTTTCGCGGTGATGAACTGCTGATCACCAGTGAACTGGTTTATGTCTACGCAGACCCGGTGGTGAAGAAAAGCCTGCCCGTGCCGCCTGCGCTGCGCGGCATGCTGCAAGCCTTTGAAAAAGGCGAAGACATGGTTGAATTGTTGCTCGGCCCTTGGAGCGATCTGCAGGCCATGGCCAGCCCCTTGCGCACCGAAGTGTTTGTGCAGGAACAAAAAGTGCCGGCTGAAATGGAATGGGACAGCGAGGACGCGACCGCTTTGCATGCGGTGGTGACCAACCGCATGGGCATGGTGCTGGCGACTGGCCGCTTGCTGCAAGTGGCCCCGGGCATGGCTCGGATTGGCCGCATGGCCGTGAAAAAACAAATGCGCGGCAGTGATTTGGGGCGTCGGGTCTTAGAGGGGCTGATTGAAGCAGCCAAAAACAGGGGCGACCACGAAGTCATTTTGCATGCGCAATGCAGCGCGCAAGGGTTTTACCAGCGCTTGGGTTTCATGGCGCATGGCGCGGTGTTTGAAGAGGCCGGCATCGCGCACATTGAAATGCAGCTGTCGCTTTGAGCCCTTGGGTGGGCAACCCACCTCTGGATGTCAAATGTCTTCCAGCAGTGGGTAGGGCAAAGGCAAAAAGGCCAAGTCTGCTTTGGGTACTGCGCCATCGCCATCGCCCTTGACCGCGCCCACATACCAGCCGTTTGGCATGCTTTCCATCGTGCCGCTGACCAGGGCATCAAAACCGAGGTCCTGGCCCGCCACCGAAGGCCTTGGCGCAGCCAGCACCACGGTGGCGCAGGCTTGTTCGGGGTCTGCAGGGCTGAACACCTCTTGACCGGCAGACAAGGCCACCGGGCTGTGCACCAAAGCGGTTCGGCGTTTCAAGGTTCCTCTGAATTGGCTGCGTGCCACCACTTCTTGGCCGGGGTAACAGCCTTTCTTGAAATTCACACCGCCCACCGATTCGTAGTTGAGCATTTGCGGCACAAACGCCTCAAAGAGCGCCTGACTGAGCAAGGGCACGCCAGACAAGACCTCAGCCCATGACCACCATGCAAGCGGTGCTTCGGGTGCCACAGGCCATTCATGGTCGGCAGGGGCCAGCCATAAAACTCGGGCGATGTGCCCGCCTGCCGTGAGGGCGGGGTAAAGCGCGATGGCGTAGGCCCCGTCCTGTTCACGCGTGTGCCAAGGGGCAGCATCGGGCAACACGGCAGTGGCACTGTCCCCCAGCAAACCGCGCAATTGAAACAGCGCCGAGGCATCGCAGAGCTTGACTTTGGCGCGCATCACAAACATCGACAGGCGCTTGAGGGTTTGCGCCAGCAAGTCCTGGTTCAAGACCAGCAGCACAGTGTCTGGCGCGGTCTTGATGACCACAAAACTGGCTTGCATGCGGCCTTTGGCCGAACAAAAAGCCGCCAAGCGAGATTGCCCCACCGGCAATAACAACACATCTTGGGTCAGCTGATTGTGCAGGAAGTGGGCAGCCTCTTCGCCTTGGGCTTGAATCACACCCCAATGGGTCAGGGCAGCGCTGCCGCTGACAAAAGGGCTTGAAGGCAAATCGTGATCGGATGGGCAAGGGGTAGGCATGCCTCAATTATCATCCTCAGTTCATGACTGAGAAGGCAATAGGGCTGTGCGACATTGGTTGAAAACTTTTTTATTCGGAACATCCCTGCTTTTCGTTTTACTGGCAGTGGGTGCCTATCAATGGTGGACCTATCCGCTGCACCCGCATGGCGCTGTACTGGACCTGACCATTGAGCCCGGCACCACACCCCGGGGCGTGGCCCAGGCCGTGGTCGATTCTGGGGTCTCAACCTCGGCCGACCTTTTGTTTGCAAGTTTTCGCCTGTCTGGCAAGGCCCGGGGGATCAAGGCGGGCAGTTACGAAATCAGCAACAGCACCACACCGCAGACCCTGCTGTCCATGCTGGTTCGCGGTGAGGAGAGTTTGAAAACAGTGACCTTGGTTGAGGGCTGGAATTTCCGCCAAGTGCGCCAGGCGCTGGCCAAGGCCGAGCAACTCCAAGCCGACTCGCTTTCATGGACTGAAGAACAGATCATGGCGAAATTGGGCCGCGCCGGGCAGCACCCGGAAGGGCGTTTTTATCCCGATACCTATACCTATGCCAAAGGTGCCAGCGACTTGGTCGTCTTGCAACGCGCCTTGAAATCCATGGACAAACACCTGGCCCAAGCCTGGGCGACGCGCGAGACGCAAAGCATTTTGAAGTCCGCCGACGAGGCCCTGATTTTGGCCAGCATCGTGGAAAAAGAAACCGGCAAAGCCGCTGACAGGCCCCTGATCGCCGGGGTGTTCACCAACCGTTTGCGCATCGGCATGCTGCTGCAGACCGACCCCAGTGTGATCTACGGCTTGGGCACCGCTTTTGATGGCAATTTGCGCCGCAGCGACCTGCGCGCCGATACCCCCTACAACACCTACACCCGAACCGGACTGCCGCCCACGCCGATTGCCATGCCCGGCAAAGCGGCCTTGAGCGCCGCGATTCACCCTGCCGCCACGCCGGCGTTGTATTTTGTCGCCAAAGGCGATGGCAGCAGCCACTTCAGCAGCAATTTGTCCGAGCACAACCGCGCCGTGAACCGTTACCAGCGTGGATCGGGCCTGACAGAGTCGGCTACGCTGCCTGCCAGTGGACAATAAGGCTTTTTCTCCCACAGTGAAATCCATGACACCCGGTTTATTCATCACCTTTGAGGGCATTGACGGGGCCGGTAAATCGACCCATATCCAAGGACTCGCAGCCTTGTTTCGCGATCAAGGCCGCCAGGTGGTTTTGAGCCGCGAACCTGGCGGTACCCCTTTGTCTGAAAAGCTGCGCGAATTGGCCTTGCACGACGCCATGGACCCCTTGACCGAAGCGCTGTTGATGTTTGCGGCGCGGCAAGAACACCTGGTGCAAGTCATTGAACCGGCCTTGGCCCGAGGCGATGTGGTGCTGTGTGATCGCTTCACCGACGCCACATTCGCCTACCAAGGCGGGGGCAGGGGGTTTGACTGGTCCATGCTTGAATCATTGGAACTTTTGGTCCAGTACCGACCCCACCAGACCCAGCTGTTGCAGCCTGATGTGACGATTTGGTTTGACTTGCCCCCCGAGATTGCCGCGCAGCGCTTGGTTCAGGCCCGGGTGCCCGACAAGTTTGAAGCCCAGCCGGTGGCGTTTTTCGACCAAGTTCGCCAAGGCTATGCGCGCCGCTGCGCCGAAAGCCCTAACCGTTTCGCCCAGATCAACGCCGATCAAGACCGAGACGCTGTGTGGTTGGACGTGAAATCAGCGGTGTTGAACCGACTGGCCCAGCGCCCAACCCTGAGGCCTGCCGCATGAACGCTTCTTTAACGCCCGTTCTGCATGCACCCTGGATCGCTGCGCAAGCCGAACAACTCTTGGCCCAACGCGGCCATGCCTGGATCTTGTCCGGCCCTTCCGGTCTGGGTCAGTATGAACTGGCCTTGGCCTTGGCCAGTGCCTGGTTGTGCGATCACCCCACAGCCCAAGGCGCGTGCGGGGCCTGCGGCAGCTGCTATGCGATTGCGGTGCACACCCACGCCGACTTGTGTGTGCTCATGCCCGAAACGGTGATGTTGGAGTTGGGTTGGCCAATGAGCGAAAAAGCGCAAGACGAGATCGACAAAAAAGCGCGCAAACCCTCCAAAGAAATTCGCGTCGACGCCATGCGCGATGCGGTGGAGTTTTCGCAACGCACCAACGCCCGTGGCCGGGGCAAAGCGGTGTTGGTCTTTCCCGCCGAACGCATGAACCACGTGACGGCCAACGCCTTGCTCAAAACCCTGGAGGAGCCGCCGGGGGATGTGAAATTTGTCTTGGCGACCGAGGCGGCGCACCAATTGCTGGCAACGATACGCAGTCGCTGCCTGGGCCACACCATGGCTTGGCCAGACACCGCGCAGGCTTTGGCTTGGTTGGAAGAACAAGGCGTGCCATCAGCCCATGCCCAGGTCTTGCTGCATGCTGCCGGTGGCCGCCCCGCGGATGTGCTGCGGCAAGTGGCCGCGGGTCAGACGCCCGCTTGGTGGTCTGCTTTTCCCAAGGACATGGCGCGCGGGGAGGTGGCGGCCCTGGCCGATCTCACGCCGGCGCAAGCGATTGAGGCGCTGCAAAAGTTATGTCACGACTTGGCCCTGCGCCAATCGGGTGCGATGCCAAGGTTTTTCCAAGCGGATGTATTGCCACCCAGCAAGGCGTCACTGTCCACCTTGACCGCCTGGTTCAAACGACTGGGTACAGCGGCGCGCACAGCGGAACATCCATTCAACCCCGGCTTGATGCTGGAGGCCTTGGCGAGTGAAGCGCGTTTGGCCATTCTTTCTGCAGCCTGATTCCACGATGTACACCGACTCGCATTGCCACCTGAACTTTCCTGAACTGTTCCAGCGTTTGCCGGAGATTCGCGCGGCCATGGCCCAAGCCTTGGTGACGCGCGCACTGTGCATTTGCACCAAGTTGGAAGATTTTGACGACGTCCACCGATTGGCCACGGACCACGACAATTTTTGGGCCACCGTGGGTGTGCACCCCGATAACGAAGGCATCCACGAACCGACCTTTGAGGAGTTGGTGGCGCGTGCGGCCTTGCCCCGTGTGGTGGCCATTGGCGAAACTGGTTTGGATTACTACCAAATGGACGAGCGCAAGGGCGGGCGTACGCTGGCGGACATGGACTGGCAGCGTGATCGCTTCCGTACCCACATCCGCGCCGCACGCGCCACGCATTTGCCCTTGGTGATCCACACCCGATCGGCCTCTGAGGACACTTTGGCGATATTGAAAGAAGAGGGCGAATGTGGCGATGCGCTTTCAGCAGGTGGTGTCTTTCATTGCTTTACCGAGTCTATGGCGGTGGCCCGCGCGGCCTTGGACCTGGGTTTTTACATCTCCTTGTCCGGCATCTTGACCTTCAAAACAGCCCATGAACTGCGTGAAGTGGCGCAATTTGTGCCGGATGACCGTCTGCTGATCGAAACCGACAGCCCTTATTTGGCACCTGTGCCGTTCCGCGGCAAAACCAATTCGCCAGCCTATGTGCCTTATGTGGCCCAGTTGCTGGCTCAGTTGCGCGGCTCCAGCAGCGAGGCGATCGGCCGCTTGACCAGCCAAAATTTTGACGATTTGTTCACCAAGGTGGCGGCTTGATTTCTCTTAAAACCTCATGTAATTTATTTAAAGTAATTTATGAGAAATATTTTTAAAAGCCTTGTTTTAATTACTATTTCTTTGATTTCAGGGTTGTCCAAAGCCGGGTCTTATGAGGATTATTTCAAGGCCATTGGCCTTGACGATGCGCGCACCGTCACGAGTTTGTTGCAGCGCGGGTTTGACCCCAACACCCTCAGTTCACAAGGCATCCACGGCCTGTTTTTGGCTTTGCAAGCCGATGCCCTGAAGACGGCCACGGTGTTGATTCAGTGGCCTAAAACCCATGTGGATTGGCGCAGTGACAAAGATGAAACACCGTTGATGCTGGCCTGCATCAAAGGCCATGTGGACACAGTGCATCTGCTGATCGCCAAAGACGCCGATGTCAACAAAACCGGTTGGACACCGCTGCATTACGCCGCATCCGGTGCCAAGGACCTGGTGATGGGCATTTTGTTAGACCACAGCGCTTATATCGACGCCGAATCTCCCAACGGCTCCACACCCTTGATGATGTCAGCGATGTATGGCAATGCCGAAGGGGTCAAATTGCTGCTGGCGGCGGGCGCAGATCCCACTCTGAAAAATCAGCTCGGTTTGTCAGCAGCTGATTTTGCCCGGCAGGCTTCCCGCATGGATTCAATGGCCTTGATTGACGCAGCAGCCATGCAATGGGCGAAGGACCATGCCAAACCCTGAAGCCGGGTTGTGAACGCCCTGGCAATTCACCTTATTTAACTTCATACGATGTATATTATGTAAAGTCTAAGACAGGTGATTAAACCGGATGGAGGCAGACAGCACGCAGAGCTACGCATCAGCCACGTCAATGCCGCGTCCCTGCTGCGCGCTCAAATATGGCCCCAGACCATCAAGGCGTCTCGCCCCTCGGTCGCCAA
>CANGEE010000110.1 GCA_947452635.1 Comamonadaceae bacterium
CGGTGAGATCCTGCCTTTCTCCGCCTTGGTGTCCATCCATGTGGTGCACCGGTTAATGGCCTTGTTGGTGACGCTGGCCGTGCTGCTTTTGGCTTGGCGCTTGAAAGTAGCCCAGATGCTGGTGCGCCAAGCCCAATGCTTACAGATTTTGATCGGGCTGCAATTGCTGACTGGCTTGTCTAACGTGGTGCTGGGCTGGCCACTGCTGGCTGCAGTGTTACACACCGGTGGCGCTGCGGGATTGGTGGTGGTGCTGACCTGGGCTCTGGCGGCCAGCCAACGCTTTTCTGACTCTTTTCATGTGCGTGCCCCCGCCGTAGTGGACCGCATCGATACAAGGCCTTTGGCATGACTGAAATCGTGACTCCAGCAGCGTCCACCTGGCGCCAGTTTTATGCGTTGACCAAACCCCGCGTGGTCCAGTTGATTGTGTTTTGTGCCTTGATTGGCATCGTGCTGGCCGTGCCGGACATCCCGACAGGGCCGCAGCTGCGCTTGGCGTTGATCGCCTGCGCGGGCATCTGGTTGGTGGCGGGTGCGGCGGCGGCATTCAATTGTTTGGTGGAAAAAACCATCGACGCCAAAATGAAACGCACCGCGTGGCGCCCAACGGCCAAGGGCGAGTTGTCAGATCGCCAAGCCTTGGTTTTTTCAGCGGTCTTGTGCGCTGCGGGCTCGGCGATTTTGTACTGGGCGGTGAACCCTTTGACGATGTGGCTGACCTTTGCCACTTTCGTGGGTTATGCCGTGATTTACACCGTGATCTTGAAGCCGTTGACGCCGCAAAACATTGTGATCGGCGGCGCATCGGGCGCCATGCCTCCGGTGCTGGGTTGGGCGGCGATGACGGGCGATGTGGGGCCCGAAGCCTTGATTTTATTTTTGATCATTTTCTTGTGGACACCGCCCCACTTTTGGGCCTTGGCTTTGTACCGTGTCGAGGACTACCGCAAGTCGGGTTTGCCCATGCTGCCGGTCACCCATGGCAATGAATTCACGCGCTTGCAAGTGCTGCTCTACACCTTTGTGCTGATGGCTGCTTGCCTCATGCCGTTCATTTATGGCATGAGTTCGTGGCTCTATCTGTCGGTGGCGGTGGTGCTGAGTCTGGGCTTCATTGGCTATGCCTGGGCGCTGTGGCGCAACTATTCGGACGAGTTGGCGCGCAAGACCTTTCGTTTTTCTCTGATCCACCTCAGCGCCTTGTTCGCCGCTTTGTTGGTGGACCACTATCTTTTCTGAGTTCACCATGACCCTCACACGCCACAACGCTGCTGTCCAACGCCGAACCTGGCTGGCTTGGGGGGGCAGCTTGGCCTTGGGCGGCTTGCTGATCGCCTGCAGCCCGGATCGTCCCAGTTTCAAAGGGGTGGACATCACCGGTGCCGATTACGCCAAAGGCTTTGCACTGCCAGACCACAATGGCCAGCAACGGTCCTTGGCCGATTTCACAGGCAAGGTGGTGGTCGTGTTTTTTGGCTACACCCAATGCCCGGATGTCTGCCCCACTTCGATGCAAGAGTTGGCGCAGGTCAAACGCCTGCTTGGCGCTGACGGCGACAAATTGCAAGGCGTCTTCATCACCCTGGACCCAGAACGCGACACGGCTGAATTGCTCAAAGCCTATATGGTCAATTTCGATCCCAGTTTTCTGGCCTTGCGCCCCACGGCCGAGCAATTGGCGGCCATCGCCAAAGACTTCAAAATTTATTACAAGCAGGTGGACGGCAAAACGGCGACGAGCTACACCTTAGACCATTCGGCCGGCAGTTACACCTTCGACACGCAGGGGCGGGTGCGGCTGTACAACCGCTATGGCAGCGGGGCTGCAGCCTTGGCCGATGACGTGAAGACCTTGCTTCAGTCGAGATAATGCAAGACGAAAAAAATGCCGCGCAAGCGGCATTTTTGGGGGCGTGAACTACTTCACTGAAGCTTACTTGACTGAAGCAGGCTTGCCAAAATCGACCCACTTTTGACCATCGAACCTGACCATCTGCATGGTTTGAAACAGGGCAAAGTCGGTGGGAGAGGTGTTACCCACAACACCCGGCAGGACCATGGGGATCTGCAGATCTTTGAGGTTGGTGGCTTGCTTCATGATGTTCTCGCGGGTCAAATTGTCACCCGCTTGTTTCAGAACATGGACCATCAATTGCGCAGCCGCATAGGCGTAGGTGGCGTTCGAGTCATCGACGTTGACTTCAGGCGCGTATTTCTTCAGCAAGGCTTTGAAGTCCTTCATGGTGGGGTCGTTGTCCCATTTGGGGTCAGAGGCATCTTTCACATACAGCATGGAAATCAAACCCACCGACTTGTCCAGACCCGCAGGCTTCAAGACGCTACCGGGTGAAGCGGAGACGTTATTCAAATAGTGGGTGGGTTTCCAGCCCACTTCATCGACCTTGCGAATGGCTTGCGCTGCAAACTTGGGCGTGGTGATGTTGAAGAAGGTATCAGCCCCCGAACCCTTGAGGGTGACGATTTGCGAATCGATGGTCGGGTCGGTCACTTCATAAGACGCTGTCGCCACGATCATGCTGGCCGCTTTGGCGCCTAAGCCGTCTTTGAAACCGTTCAGGTAGTCCTTGCCATAGTCGTCGTTTTGCACCAGCACTGCAATTTTGGCGTTCGGCTTGGTCGCCAGGATGTGCTGACCGTAGAGCTTGCCTTCAGAGTTGTAGTTGGGGTTAAAGCCAATCGTCCAAGGGAAGTTCTGAGGGTCGTTCCATTTCGACGCGCCGGTGGCCAGGAACATGTGCGGCACTTTCTTGGCGTTCATGTACTTGTGAATCGCGGTGTTGGACGGTGTGCCCAAGGTGCCAAAAGTCAACAGGACTTCGTCTTGCTCGACCAGACGGCGAATCATCTCCACCGTTTTGGGGGGGCTGTAGCCATCGTCCAAGCTGATGAAGTTGATCTTGCGGCCATTGACGCCACCTTGCTCATTGATTTGTTTGAAATAAGCGGCTTCCACCTTGCCAATCACGCCGTAGGCCGAAGCCGGGCCGCTGTAAGGCATGGTTTGGCCGATCTTGATCTCCGTGTCGCTGGCGCCGGGATCGTATTTTTTTTGGGCTGTAGCGGGCAGTGCAAAGGCGAGAATTGACAAGCACAACGCGGTCAGGGCAAATTGTCTCTTTTTCATGATGGTCCTTGTGGTGAATAAAGCGTAGTGAAGGGAAATCAGTTTGGGGAAGGGCGAATTTTGTCGCCAATCAAGCGCAAAGCGCCTGCAATGCCAGTGGGCATGGTGTACATGAACAGAATCAACATGATGCCGTAGATGGCCCAGGGGGCCGCTTTGGAAATCTGGTCGGCAATGTTCGGAATGAACTGGATGAAGATGGCCCCGTACAACGCGCCGGGCAGCGAAGTCACGCCGCCAATCACCATGCCTACCATCAGCGTGATGGACAGGAAGACGG
Organism: Comamonadaceae bacterium; assembly: GCA_947452635.1. GTDB lineage: Bacteria > Pseudomonadota > Gammaproteobacteria > Burkholderiales > Burkholderiaceae_C > Limnohabitans_A. The sequence goes on from CANGEE010000110.1 coordinate 3,429, forward strand.
TGAAGCTGTCGGGGGCCACAAAGGCTACCAAAATCGCACTCAAAGCCCCGGCCACGCCGGTGAACATGGCGCTCACGCCAAAAGCCAAGCTCTTGTAGAGCGAGGTATTGATGCCCATGGAGGCCGCAGCAATCGGTTGGTCGCGAATGGCAATCAGCGCACGGCCCACGCGACCACGGATCAAATTCCAGCCGATCACGAACATCACCACCGTGATGGCGAGGGTGAAGAAATACAACCATCGGTCAGAGTTGAGCTTCAAGCCGAACAACATGGGCCAAGGCGGCTCGGGCTTCATGATCACAATGCCTTGCACCCCACCGGTGAGAAATTCCAAGTGCTTGAATTTCAGCAGTTGGGGCAAAGACACGGCCAAGGCAAATGTGGCCAAGGCCAGGTAATGACCCTCTAGGCGCAGCGCCGGCAAGCCAAACAAAAAGCCCACGACCAAGCAAATGGCTGCGGCGATCGGGATGGTCATCCAGTACGGCATGTCGACCTTGTCCATCAAGATGGCGCTGGTGTAGGCCCCGATGGCCAAAAAGGCGCCGTGGCCCAGCGAAATTTGACCGCTGTAGCCAATCAAGATGTTCAAGCCGACCAAGGCAATCGCGTAGGTCAAGACCATCGAGGCTTGAAACACATGGTAGTTGGTGATGAAAAATGGCAGGGCGCAGGCAGCGGCCAAGCCCAAGACCAGGCGAATCCAAGGCAAAGGGGTGGAGGGGTTCGAAGCTAAGTTGGTAGACATGTGTTCAGACCCTTGAAACAATCACTTTGCCAAACAAACCGGCGGGTTTGATGGTCAGCACCACAATGATCAGCACCAGGGCAACCGACAGTTTGAGTTCGGTGCCGATGACATAAGCGCCCAAAATATTTTCCAAAATGCCAACGATGAAGCCGCCCAGCACCGCGCCGCCTGGGCTGTCAATGCCGCCCACCAGGGCAGCGGCAAAGGCATACAGCAAGATGCCGGACATCATGTTGGGTTCCAAAAACACCACCGGCGCAATCATCATGCCGGCCACCGAGCCAATGGCCGCAGCCAAGCCCCAGCCCAAAGCCAGCATCCAGCCCACCCGAATACCGACCAAACGGCTGGAGTCGGGGTTTTGTGCAGCGGCCCGCATGGCCAGCCCCAGTGGGGTGAATTTGAAGAAGCCGTACAGCAACATCAACAGCACCAGTGTCACACCGATCGAACCCAATTCGTGCGACGAAATAAAGTGCAGTCCGAAGGGGGGCTCTTTGGGAAAGGGTGATGGAAAGGATTTGATGGTGTAAGTGAAGACCCACCCGGCGATGCTGTTGAGAATCACCAGCAGGCCAATGAAGACCACCACCACGTTCAAGACGGGGGCTTTTTCGACCGGTTGAATGATGATGCGCTGAATCAACACCCCCAGCGTGAAGGCCAGGAAAATCGTGGCGACAAACGCCAGCCAATACGACACCCCGGCGTTGATCAGCGTCCAGGCCATGTAGGTGGCGAACATGGCGATTTCGCCTTGGGCGAAATTGATGTGGTGGGTGGACTGGTAAATCATGACCAGCGCCAGCGCCAGGCTGGCGTACACGCCCCCCGTGGCGATGCCGGCAACAACTTGGTGAACAAAGGTTTCCATGGTGTGGGACTCTCAATGACCGAGGTAGGAGCGACGAACAGCTTCGTCTTGCTTGAGGTCTTCTGAACGACCCGATAAGACCAACTTGCCGGTTTCCAGCAAGTAGGCGTTGCTGGCCAAGTCCAAAGCCATCGCAGCGTTTTGTTCCACCAGCAAGATCGTGACCTTGTCCAGTGCGTTGATGGTGCGCATGATGTCAAAGATCTCTCGGACGATCAGCGGCGCCAAGCCAAAGGAAGGTTCATCGAGCAGCAGCAAGCGCGGGCGCAGCATCAGGGCGCGGGCAATCGCCAGCATCTGTTGTTCGCCACCCGACAAGGTGCCCGCTTGTTGGTGCCGCCGCTCTTTGAGACGCGGAAAGTAGGTGTACATTTTTTCCTGGTCCAGGGCGGCTTCTTTTTTGTCCTTGCGGGTGTAGCAGCCCAGCAGCAGGTTTTCTTCGGCAGACAGACTGCCAAAGGTGCCGCGTCCATCGGGCACGTGGGCCACGCCCAATCGCACAATGTCCTCGGTCGCCAATGATTCAATGGCCTTGCCATCAAACACAATCTGCCCGCGCACTTTGATCATCTTGCTCAAGGCGCGCAGGGTGGTGGTTTTGCCCGCGCCGTTGGCGCCCAGCAGGGTGGTGATGCTACCTTCTTCGATTTGCATCGACAGGCCATGAATCACTTCGGTGGCGCCATAGCCTGCGTGCAGGTCTTTCACTTCCAACAAAATACGGCTCATGCAGCAGTCCCCAAATAGGCTTGAATCACTTCAGGATGCTGGCGCACATTGGTCGGCGTGTCATCGGCAATTTTTTTGCCAAAGTTCAGTGCGACCACCTTGTCCGACACGCTCATCACCAAACTCATGTGGTGCTCCACCAGCAACACGGTGATTTTGAATTCATCGCGTATGTGCTGAATCAAGTCGCCCAGGGCGCTCACCTCTTCATGGTTCAAGCCTGCAGCCGGTTCGTCGAGCAGCAGCAACTGCGGTTGGCTGGCCAGGGCGCGCCCCAGTTCCACCCGCTTTTGCGTGCCAAAGGGCAGGTCTGAGACTTTGCGATGGGCCACATCCTGCAAGTCCAGGAACTCCACCAAGCGTTGCGCATCGGCCAGGATTTTGGCTTCTTCTTGGGCCACACCTGGCAGGCGCAAAGCGTGGGCCAAGAAGCCTTGTTGGGCACGACAGTGGGCGCCGACCTTGATGTTGTCCAGCACCGACATGGTTTTGTAAAGAGCCAAGTTCTGGAAAGTGCGACCAATGCCGATCTCGGCGGTTTTGTGCCGCGTCATCGGATCGAGCAGCTGACCATCGAAATGAATGTGACCTTCGCTGTAGTCGTACAGGCGGGACAGGCAATTGAACAAGGTGGTTTTACCGGCCCCGTTGGGGCCAATCAAGCCGGCAATTTGACCCCGGTGCACATCGAAGGACACACCATCCAAAGCCACAATGCCGCGGAATCTCACCGTCACCTCTTGGACCGACAGCAACACATCGGGTGCTTTCGGTGCGCGTGGTGCGGTGCTCGTTTCTTGAGCGTTCATTCAACCCCTTCGGTTTTGCTGCTGAAAATCGTAAAGATAACGTGCATCGTCCCAGATGAATCCCGCCTGGGTATCGGTGCTTTCCCTCGGGCAGTCACTTTGGAAACATCTCGCGCAGCTTGAGTTTGTAGAACTTTCCTGTGGAAGTTCGCGGCACGGCGGCGATCCATTCGTAACGGTCGGGTACTTGCCATTTGGCAAAACCCATTTGCATCAAATGCGTGGCCAATTCAGCCACCGTGGGCGCATGGCCTGGTTTGGCGACCACGCAAGCGAGCGGGCGTTCGCTCCACTTGTCATCGGGAATGGCGATCACGGCGGCCTCGGCGATGCCAGGGTGCGCCATCAAAGCGTTTTCTAAATCGACCGAGCTGATCCACTCGCCCCCCGACTTGATCAGGTCTTTGGTGCGGTCGGTGATCTTCACAAAGCCCAGGCTGTCGACGCTGGCTACATCGCCGGTGCGCAGCCAACCGTCGGCAGAAAACTTGTCTTCGCTCACCGGCACCTGGTGGTAGCTGCCGGTGATGAAGGGGCCGCGAACCTGCAGCTCGCCGACGTGTTGACCATCCCAGGCCGCGTCCTGACCTTCGTCGTTGCGGATGCGCAAATCCACCAAGGGCACCGGAATGCCAGCCATGGCGGCGCGCCGGTAACGCTCGTCCAGCGGTGCGTCACGCAGCTCGGCCTTGGGGTAAGAGATGGTGCACACCGGTGAGGTTTCGGTCATGCCCCAGCCTTGCAAAATCCAAATGCCATGTTTGTCAAAAGCGCGGATCAAGGCCTCAGGCACTGCTGCACCGCCAACCAGGCTGCGCATGCCAGCAGGCAACTTCCAGCGGCCAGGATGGGAGGACAAAGCAGCCTCGTAGGTTTGGATCAAACCCATCCAAATCGTGGGCACGCCCAAGGACAAGGTGGGTGGCTCCAGCTGCATCAGATCCAACAGGTCATCAGGGTGCAAGTGGGGGCCAGGAAACACCAGCTTCACCCCCATCATCACCGCGCCATAAGGAATGCCCCAGCTGTTGGCATGGAACATGGGGGTGACCGGCATCACCACGTCGGTGCCGCGCAAGGACCAAAAGTCACCCAGAGAGGCCACCAAGGTGTGCAGCACGGTGGAGCGGTGCGAGTACACCACGCCCTTGGGGCGTCCGGTGGTGCCCGAGGTGTAGCACATAGACACCGGGTCGTCTTCGGCGTGCGGCGCGTACGCAAAGCGACTGGCGTCTGTGCTGGCCAGCCACTGTTCGTAATCCATGAATTCGCTGGGCACTTCTGCGCCAGAAAACGCAAACACAATGACTTTGTCGAAGGTGTAGAGATGCGCAAACTGGCGGTACAGGGGCAGCAGCACATCGTCAATGATCAAAATGGTGTCTTGCGCATCGTTGGCGATCCAAGCGATCTCCTCGGCCGACAGACGCAGATTCAGGGTGTGCATGACTGCGCCTGCGGCGGGGATGCCAAAGTAGCACTCCAGGTGCGCATGGTGGTTCCAACACAGGGTAGCGACCCGATCGCCCTTGCGCACGCCCAGGTTCTGCAGGCCTTGGGCCAAGCGGCGCGTGCGATCGTAGAACTGACCGTAACTGTGCTTGACCAGCGATTTATCGGGCAGGCGCGAGACGATCTCGTTGCTCGGGAACAGGGTGCCCGCCCGCTCCAAAAAGTGGTTCAAAGACAAAGGCACCTGCATCATGGTGCTGGTCACGTCGGCGCTGGGGGTCATCTGATGGAGCCTCTGAGTGGATGGAAAGCTGCGTCATCATGACCAGTCACACAGGCTCAGAGAATGGGGGAAAACCCATGCAGGTGGAGGCCCACAGTGCCGCAAGTGTCAGGGACGATTGCGTCACGTCACTGCACATGGAAGTTTTTCGCAAGCGCGTTTCGACGTTGCTGTTTTTCGGTGGTGCCCAGATTCGGTCAAGAGCTTGCAGGTGGTCACTGAGGCTTCAAGGCCCGGAGAAGGCCCTAAGCTGTCTTTCAGGCCTTCGCGATGGCGGGCTGACTCGACCCGTTGCAGCCCCTCGACCTGTTGTTTGACTTAACGGGTTGTCGCGATAGCCGGCGTTCCCGACAAGCTAGAAATTTTAAGAAATTGCGCAACAGCAGTCATCTAGACGGCTGCCAACTTTCTTGGGGGAATGCCAGACTTGTTATTGGCCGAAGTACGCATCCAAACCCACGATCATTACTTCGCTAGCGCGCCACCACCGTCGGACTGCCTTGGGGGGCCGTTCGGTCATCGGTTAGGGTTTTCAAAAAGCTCACCAAGTCGTCCACATCCTGCGCACTGAGGACAGGTCTGTCACCTGGTTGTTGCCCAAAAGGGGCGGTCCGGATCACGTTGCCTCGCTCGGCCAAGGGCAGGTCGTTGAATTTGTCATTGACGCTGGGATACCA
>CANGEE010000111.1 GCA_947452635.1 Comamonadaceae bacterium
GGCAGCTTCACCGACTTGGTGCGTCAGTACGTGCCCGTTGAGAGCGTTGAAGAGCAATGGGACTTGGCCAGTCTGGAGCGTGTATTGGCGGACGAGTGGCACATCGAGTTGCCGCTGCGTGAACAAGTGAAAAATGCCGCGGCCATTTCCGACGAAGACATTTTGAACAAAGTGCTTGAGGCCGCACATGCCAGCTTTGCCATGAAACTGGACGCTGTAAGCACCGAGAACTTCTTGCCCTTTGAACGCGTGGTGTTGTTGCAAAGCATTGACACGCACTGGCGTGATCACCTCAGTGCCCTGGACTATTTACGCCAAGGCATTCACCTGCGCGGCTACGCCCAAAAGCAACCCAAGCAAGAATACAAGCGCGAGGCCTTTGAATTGTTTGGCCAGTTGCTGGACTCTGTCAAAAACGAAGTCACCCAAGTGTTGATGAATGTGAAAATTCAGTCGGCCGAACAAGTCGAGCAAGCGGCGCAACAGCTCGAGTCTCAAGCCGAGGCGATCAACAACGTCACCTACACCGCGCCCGATGAAACGGGTGCAGCGCAAACCCAGTCGGCACAACCGGTCATGGCCCCAAAAGTCATGGTGGGCCGCAACGAACCCTGCCCCTGCGGCAGTGGCAAAAAATACAAGCACTGCCACGGCAAGTTGGCCTGAGACAGCGAAGAAAGAAACGAATGCCCGTCAATTTGAAACCACCCCAAGCTGCTGATTTGTGGGCTGTCCCGGGTGTTCGCCTGGGCATCACTGAAGCGGGCGTGCGCAAAGCCCACCGCAAAGATCTCACTGTGATCTTGCTGGACGAGGGCAGCGCTGTGGCCGGCGTCTTTACCCGCAACCGTTTTTGCGCAGCACCGGTGCAGGTGTGCCGCGCGCATTTGAGCGCAGGCGAGGGTATCCGCGCCCTGGTCATCAACACCGGCAACGCCAATGCCGGCACGGGGACACAAGGCTTGGCCGATGCCCGCGCCACCTGTGCAGCCTTGGCCGGTTTGCTGTCCCTCCAGCCTGCACAAATTTTGCCGTTCTCCACCGGCGTGATCATGGAGCCCTTGCCGGTGGACCGCATTGTGGCCGGTCTGCCCCACGCGCTGGCCGATGCACAGGCCGACCATTGGGCGCAAGCGGCCGAAGGCATCATGACCACCGATACCCTGCCTAAAGCCTCTAGCCTGCGTGTGACGATTGCCGGTGTGCCTGTGACCATCACCGGCATCAGCAAAGGCGCGGGCATGATTCGCCCGAACATGGCGACCATGCTGGGCTTTATGGCCACCGACGCGAACATCGCGCCCGAATTGCTGCAGGCCTTGACCGCGGAATTGGCAGATGGCTCGTTCAACCGCATCACCATCGATGGCGATACCTCGACCAACGATTCGTTTATTGTCGTGGCCACCCGCCAAGCGGCCCATGCCCCGATCACCTCGCTGACCAGCGCTGATGGTCAGGCTCTGAAAGCGGCCATGCTGCAAGTGGCCCGTCATCTGGCGCAGGCCATTGTCCGCGATGGGGAGGGCGCCACCAAGTTCATCACGGTGCAGATCGAAGGCGGCAAAACCGCTGCCGAATGCCGTCAGGTGGCGTATGCGATCGCCCATTCGCCTTTGGTGAAAACGGCCTTTTTTGCCAGCGACCCCAACCTGGGCCGTATTCTCGCGGCCGTGGGTTATGCCGGCATTGAGGACCTGGATTCAACCCGCATTGACCTGTATCTGGACGATGTGCTGGTGGCTCTGCAGGGCGGGCGCAACCCCCATTACCAAGAAGCCGATGGCCAACGCGTGATGCAGCAAAGCGAAATTGCAGTGCGTGTGGTGTTGGGGCGTGGCACGGCCAGTGACACGGTCTGGACCTGTGACCTGAGCCATGACTATGTGTCGATCAACGCGGACTACCGCTCATGAGCAGCGCCATGGAACAACTGCTGGCCAAGGTCAGCCAACTCGTTGACCGCATCGAAGCCGTCTTGCCGCAGCCCTTGTCGGCGCCTGATTGGTCCGCAGCGATCGCTTGGCGCTACCGCAAGCGATCCTCTGGCCACGGGGTGCTGGAGCCGGTGCGCCATGTGTCTGACATGGGCTTGGCCGATCTGCAAGAGATCGACGGTCAAAAAGAAAAAATGCAACGCAACACCGAGCAGTTTGTGCGCGGCTTGCCAGCCAACAACGTGTTGCTCACGGGCGCGCGCGGCACCGGAAAATCGTCGCTGATCAAAGCCTGTTTGAATGCCTATGCGGCGCAAGGCTTGCGCTTGATCGAAGTCGACAAGGCTGATTTGGTGGATCTGCCAGACATCGTCGAAGTGGTCGCCAACCGTCCTGAAAAATTCATGATTTTTTGCGACGACCTGAGTTTTGAAGACGGCGAACCGGGCTACAAAGCGCTCAAGTCGATTCTGGATGGCTCGGTCGCCGCTGCCACACCGAACGTCTTGATTTACGCCACCAGCAACCGCCGCCACTTGCTGCCCGAGTACATGAAGGACAACCTGAGCTACACCCACACCGATGATGGTGAGGTGCATCCGGGCGAAGTGATTGAAGAAAAGATTTCCTTGTCCGAGCGCTTTGGCCTGTGGGTCAGTTTTTATCCGTTCTCGCAGGAGGAATACCTCACCATTGTGGCGCAGTGGATGGCCTCCCTGGGGGCGACGCCTGCCGTGATCGCATCGGCCCGCCCTGAGGCCTTGGTCTGGGCCTTGGAGCGCGGTTCGCGCAGCGGTCGCGTGGCCTACCAGTTCGCACGCGACTTCATGGGCCAGCAAGCGATTCGCGCATGAGCGAGTCGCTGTTGATTGCCGACGGTGCCCTCACGCGCCAAGGCGGCAGCGAGCGGGCGGTGGTCGACGTGGCGGTGGGCATTTTGCTGCAGCCCGACGGCGCATTCTTGCTGACCTCACGTCCACAAGGCAAGGTGTATGCAGGTTACTGGGAGTTTCCGGGTGGCAAGCTCGAAGCCCATGAAACGGTCGAACAAGCCTTGTCCCGTGAGTTGTGGGAAGAGCTGGGCATCCAGGTGGCCGTGGAAGATGTGCAGTTGTGGCGACAGCAACTGGTGGACTATCCGCACGCCTTGGTGCGTTTGAATTTCTGCAAAATTTTCCGCTGGCAAGGTGATTTGCAAATGCGCGAACAGCAAGCAGCGGTTTGGCAGACTTTGCCGGTGACGGCGCACCCTGTGTTGCCGGGTACGGTGCCGGTGATGGCTGGGTTGGCCGAAGAACGCGGTTTTGCGGGGGCCACACACGCCAGCTAGGGATCGACTCGCGCCGAGTCCATTCACTGCATCAGTTTGGGGTCGCCGAAATTTTCACTGTCGGGCGGGGTGTCCTCAGGCACACGAAAGCTTTCGCTGGCCCAAGCCCCCAAATCCACCCCTTTGCAGCGTGCGCTGCAAAAAGGCCGGTATGCGTTTTCGGGGCTGAACACACTGTCGCCCCCACAGGTGGGGCAAGGAACCAGGCGAGGCGCGCTGTTGTTCGCTGTCACGCTCATGCGCACAAGGTCATTTCAAAAGCCGTGTCTTCGGTGCTCGCCACCAAACGGCCATCGGTTTGTTGCTGCATCAAGCGAATCACCACCAACAAGCGGTTGCAGCTGATCTCAGGCACCAAGCCCAACGACGGATCAATGCGCAAGCGCAGCAATTGAAAGGTGCGACCTTGAGGTAAATTTTGTTGCAACTGGCCTGATGTGGCCATGACTTTTTGCGCAGACCCCGAATCGCGCAACATCTTCAACAGCATTTGAATCGATTTGGAGATCGGCACAAAACAGGCGGACCATTGCTGCAAATCAGCTTGGCGCTTGCCTGGGTCCAAGTGCTGCCATGCATGGTAAGCCGGCAAGTCGAATTCGCAAGTGCCGCCCGGAATCACCGCACGGCTTTTCAGGCTGTTGAGAAAGTCGCTCTCACCCAGGCTGCTGCCAATCTTGCCTGCCAAGCCATTCAAGGCCTCGAAATTTTTCTCCAACTGATCGACGATCAAGTCCAGCGCTTGTTCGGAAATGGACGGATTGCCGCGGTAACCATTCATGACTTGTTTTTGGCGATCCAGATCTTTGAGTACATCGGACTTCAACTCAGGCCGCGACGCGACTTCAAGGATCTCGAACAAAGTGATCAAGGCGAAGTGGTGATCGAGGGCAGCCTCACGCGGCATCAGCTGCCCCAAACGGCCAAACAGCTGCTGGAGTCGAAGATAGGTGCGGATGCGCTCGTTAAAGGGGTATTCGTACAGAATCACGCTGCGTCTTTCAGAAGCGCCATCATAGCCCGAAGCGCAGCGCCCAAAATCCCACCTCTTGCTTTAATGCAGTGATATCAATACCTTGGTTGTAAATTACGCTGTCCGCGCACGCCAAGCGCTGGTTTCGGCTGGCTTGTTGGTCAATGATGCGCTGCACTTCGGCCTCGCTCAAGGCATTTCTTTGCTTGACCCGCGCGATTTGTGTGGCGACTTCGCAGTCCACCACCAGCACGTGGTGCACCTTTTTTCGCCATCGGTCGCCCGATTCGACCAGCAAGGGCACATCGAACACCAAGCAGGTTTTCCCGCTGTCTAAAGCTTGCTGGGTTTGCTCTTGGGTCAGTTGCCCAACCAAGGGGTGGATGATGCCTTCCAATTGTTGTTTGGCTTGCGGGTCGCTAAAGACACGGTTGCGCATTGCCGCGCGGTCCATCGCGCCCTGTGGTGTGACCATGTCAGTCCCGAAACACAGGGCAATGGCCTCCATGGCCCGGCCACCGGGAGCGGTCAGACTTCTGGAAATCGCATCCGCATCAATCACAGCGGCGCCGCGTTCGGCCAACAAACCGGCCACTGTACTTTTACCGCTGCCGATACCGCCGGTCAGGCCAATGTGGTGAATGACTGTCATCGCGCTAGAGCCCACCCCGCTGTGTAGAAAAAATCGCCCCCAACCATGTACACCCCAGCGGCCAGGGCCAGAAAAGGGCCAAAGGGAATGTAGTGATTTTCGCGCAACTGTTGGCGTTTTTGCAGTACCAGGCCCACCGCAATGCCGGACAGACTGGCTAGCAAAATCAGAGGGACCAGCGCGGCCCAACCGAACCATGCGCCCAGTGCAGCGAACAATTTGAAGTCGCCGTAGCCCATGCCCTCTTTGCCGGTGCACAGTTTAAACAGCCAGTACACCAGCCACAGCGACAGGTAGCCCGCAACGGCACCCCACAGCGCATCGGCCACGCTCAGCCCCGACCCGCCCAGCGCGGCCGTGATCAAGCCGGCCCAGGTCAGAGGCTGGGTCATTTGGTCTGGCAACAAGGTGGTGTCCCAATCGATCACGGCCAGCGCCAAGAGGGTGCAGAGGAAGCCTGACCACATCACTGCCTGCCAGTTCAGTCCCCAATGTGCAAAACAAGCCGCCAGGACCAGCGCGGTGAACAGTTCAATCGCAGGGTAGCGCCAAGCGATGCCCGCATCGCAAGCATGGCAACGGCCTTGCAGTAACAGGTAGCTCAGCACCGGCACGTTTTCCCACCAGCGCAAGCGGTGTTGGCATTGGGGGCAATGCGAGGAGGGCATCGCCAGATTGAAAGGAGCTTCTGGCCCCGTGTTGTCATCGCCATCCTGGGCCGCATCGCGCTGCCATTGCCGCTCCAAAATCAGCGGCATGCGGTGGATCACCACATTCAAAAAACTGCCAATGATCAGGCCGACCACGCCGCCTACCCACGCCGGATGCGCTTGCAAGGCACGGAGCAGATCGGCCATCAAAAAACCTGACCCAATTTGAAAATAGGCAGGTACAGCGCAACCAAGATCGTGCCGACCACGCCGCCCAATAGGATCATGATCACCGGCTCCAACAAGCTGGACAAGCCCGTCAATTGGTCGTTCACCTCGTTTTCAAGCAATGCACCTGCACGTGCCAACATAGTGTCTACCGCTCCTGTTTCTTCGCCAATCGCACACATCTGCACCACCATGGTGGGGAACAGGCCAGACTGTTGGAGACACTCATGCAAGCTGCTGCCTTGTGCCACCTGAGCCTGCATTGTCTGCGATGCCTGTTCATACACCACATGATCGCATGCCGATGACACCGGGCCAAGCGCTTCCACCATGGGCACTCCCGCCGACAAAAGTGCCGACAGGGTATTGGCCCAACGGGCCACCACTGCAGATTGAATCAAGGAGCCCAGCCAGGGCAGGCGCAGTTGCCATTGGCGCCAGCGCAGCAGTTTGGCCGGTTGCATCTGCACACCACGGCGCCACAGCAACACGGCCACGCCCACACCTAAAACGATCCATCCTGCACTGTGCAGCAGCGTTTGACTGATGGCGATCACCCATTGCGTGGGCAGGGGCAAGGGGGCGCCCAGGGATTTGAAGACCTCTTCAAAGACCGGAACCACCGTCAGCAAAATCAGCACGGTGACGGCCATCGCCACGCTCACGACAGCGGTGGGATAGACCATGGCGGCGCGAATTTTGGATTTCAGTGCTGCGTTCTTTTCCAGCGTCAGCGCGAGTTTGTCCAAAATGTCATCCAAAATGCCCGCGCTTTCACCGGCGGCCACCATGCTGCAAAACAGGGGGCTGAAATGCGCGGGGTATTGGCGAAAAGCCGCATTCAAAGTCGAACCGTATTCAATGTCTTGTCGCACACTGTGCAGCAAGCGAGACCAAGCAGGTTGGGGCGCACTGCTGGCCACCAAGTCCAGCGACTGCAGCAAGGGCACGCCGGCCCTGACCAAGGTCGCCAACTGCCGCGTGAACAGCGCCAAGTTGGCGGCCGTGACCCGCACAGGACGTGGCACTCGTTGCCGCTGGACTTGAATGGCCCTCATGCCTTGATGCCGCAACATGGCCCTGGCCAGCGTGATGTGCGGCGCGCGGATCTCGCCTTTTTGCGCCAAGCCTTGTGCGTCTTGACCACTCCAGTCAAAGACGAGCAAGGGTGTGGCAGAAGGGGGCATGTGCGGACCGGAGGCGAATCAAGAATTGGTGGCGCCCAGCACCTCTTCAAGTGAGGTGATGCCTTGGATCACTTTGCGCAAACCTGATTGGCGCAGGGTGAGCACACCTTCGCGTTGTGCTTGCTGGGCAATGGCGCTGGTGCTGGCCTCTTGCAAGATCAATTCCGCCATCATTTCACTGAGGGGCATGACCTGGAAAATCCCGGTCCGCCCCGTGAACCCTTTGTGGCATTGGGCGCAGCCCACGGGTTGAAAGGTGCTGATCTGCCCCTGCAAGAAGCGCTCAGGCAGGCCGGCATCACGCAGCCGCTGCGGCGCGAAGGTGGTGGCTTGTTTGCAATGCGGGCATAAGCGGCGCACCAGCCGCTGCGCCGTGATCAAGGCCACACTGGAGACCAAGTTGTAAGGCGCAATGCCCATGTTGCGCAGGCGCGTGAGGGCACTGGGGGCGTCATTGGTGTGCAAGGTGGAGAGCACCAAATGCCCGGTTTGCGACGCTTTGATGGCGATGTCCGCAGTTTCCAAATCGCGCACCTCACCCACCATCAGCACGTCCGGGTCTTGTCGCAAGAACGCGCGCAAGGCCACAGCAAAGGTCAGCCCGGCTTTCTCGTGCACATGGACTTGGTTGACCCCTGGCAAATGAATTTCGCAAGGATCCTCGACGGTGGCAATGTTGACCTCCGGCGCATTCAGAACTTTCAAACAAGCGTACAGCGATTGGGTCTTGCCCGACCCGGTGGGGCCGGTGACCAGCACCATGCCATGCGGTTGGCGAATGGCGTTCAAAAGCCGCGATTGCTCTTCTTCTTCGTAACCCAGTTGGTCGATGCGCAGCCCCGAGGCGTCGGGGGACAAGATGCGGATCACCAATTTTTCACCCAACAGCGTCGGCAGGGTGCTGACGCGCAAATCCAGCGCCGCACCTTCGGGCATAGGCAGTTTCATGCGGCCATCTTGGGGCAGTCTTTTTTCGGCAATGTCCAGGTGCGAAAGCACCTTGATGCGCGATGCCAATTTGTCCTTCAATGCCTGGGCAGGCGCGGGCATTTCACGCAACTCGCCATCAATGCGCAGCCGAATCCGGTAGCTGTGTTCCAAGGGTTCAAAGTGCAGATCCGAAGCACCCATACGCACGGCCTGCGCCAAGATCTGGTCCAAGTAGGCCACCACAGGGGAGTCCTCTGGGCCCGAGCTGGCTGGACCGGGTGCAATTGAAGTGGGCATGATTTTTAAGATTACTTAAAAATCACAATGGTCTATGAAGAGAATGCTTTTGTAAATACCCTGAGGACCGAAAACCCCTTGTTTGCAATCGCTTCGCCAAAAGACCTTGGCTTCAGTGTTTTTCGATTTTCGATTTAGCCACCACGTCCGTCCAACGCCGGATGTCTTGATTCAAAATCTCGCTGGCCTGTTCGGGCGTGCTGCCTTGGGCGTACAAGCTCAACTCCAGCAGGCGTTTCTTCACTTCGGGCAGCGCCAAAATGGTTTGCAATTCACGGCTCAGGCGTTGCACGACTTCGCGTGGAGTCTTGGCCGGCACAGACAAACCGTTCCAAGATGACACGTTGAATTGCGACAAATTGCCCCCTGCTTCTCTGACGGCGGGCACCTCGGGCAGGACGGGCGAGCGCTTGTCGCTCAACAAAGCCACTGGACGCAAAGCCTTGGACTGGATTTGCGGCATCAAAGGACCCAGAATTTCCACCATCGCATCGATTTCGCCACCACGCAGCGCGGTGATGACGGGGGGTGTGCCGTTGAACGGCACGATTTGCGCGGTCAGACCTGCTGAGCTCAAAAACAGTTCAGCGGCCAGGTTTTGGGTGGTGCCAATTTGTGGCGTGCCGATATTGAGTTTGCCGGGGTTTGCACGGGCATAGGCCAGCAGTTCGGGCAGGCTTTTGAAACGACCCCCTTCGGCCACGGCGATCACCAAATCAAAGCTGGCCAGTTTGGAGACGGGGGTGAAGTCTTTCACTGTGTCAAAAGGCAAGGACTTGAACAGGGCGGCGCTCAC
>CANGEE010000112.1 GCA_947452635.1 Comamonadaceae bacterium
GAGCACCCTGGGAAAAAAAGGAGTCATTGGAGATTGCAACGCTGGAATGGGTGTCTTGGTTTAACCACCACAGACTGCTTGAGCCGATTGGTTATATTCCACCTGCCGAAGCAGAAGACAATTACTATCGACAACTTGCCAGTCAAACCGCCACAACGGAATGACTTAAACCAACTGGCCTCCTTGATATCCGGGGCGATTCAGTTCTTCCTGAAAGGCTCCTAACGCGACGTTACGGTCAACCCGTTTCTCCGTCTGAATGTGTAATTTTTTCTCCACAGTCTATGAAATCTAGTTTGCCGGATTTTTCAGATGCGTCAGTAGGTTTGATGGTGTGGATGATTTCGGGGCCACTTTTTTCATCGTCCATCAAAAAAGACACCTGTAGGCGCCTTGCTGTTGGATTTGATGCAAATCAAGCCTGCATCGGCTGCACCACCAGCTTCACCCCCAGCGCGTTGCAGACACGGGCAATCGTGTCAAAGCGCGGGTGCGATGTGGGCCGCAGGGCTTTGTATAGGGCTTCGCGGGTCAAGCCAGAGACGCGGGCCACTTCGGTCATGCCGCGTGCGCGGGCGACGGTGCTCAGCGCATGGGTCAGCTCAGCGGGATCGTTTTCTGCCAGCACCAACGTCAGGTAGTTGGCCACGTCCTCGTCGGTTTGGAGGTATTCGGCCATGTCGAAGTCGGGCAGGTCGGCGGCTTTGATTTTTCGGGTCATGGTCAATCACTCCGTGAGGGTTCGGCTCAATGCAATGGCGCGGGCAATGTCGCCCGACTGTGTGGACTTGTCGCCACCGCCCAGCATCACGATCAGCATGCCGTCTCGCTCGACGTAATACATGCGCCAGCCAGGTCCAAAGAATTCCCGCATTTCGCTGACGCCTTCGCCTACTGGAGCCACATCGCCCAGCAAACCGCGCTGGACTTTTTCGAGCCTTCGGGCCAGTCGTATGCGTGTCATGCCATCCCTGAGGTCGGCCAGCCACTCATCAAACTCGGGCGTGCGTTTGATCGTGTACATGTTAATTGTAATCAGTTGTTCACACTTTGCAAGTGCGGCGTATGCGACAGTGGCTTAAGAGTTGCCACATGCCAAAATGAAAATAGATTATTTAGTAATAAATTTTAATTTATTTGGGCGGGTTAAATTTCAGTGAAAACCGCTCGAGTGCCTCGCTCAGGCAAACTACCCAACTTTGTTCACCTTCCCAGCCGTTCATCTTTCGCTGGGGGCATCCATTCCCAGAGATCACCACATGGAAATCAAAGTCAACTTTCTCGACAAACTGCGCCTGGAGGCCAAGTTTGACGACTTTACCGTGGTGGCCGATCAGCCGATTCGTTACAAGGGCGATGGCTCGGCGCCGGGGCCGTTCGATTATTTCTTGGCGTCTTCGGCTTTGTGCGCGGCGTATTTTGTGAAGCTGTATTGCGAGACGCGCGGCATCTCCACCGAGCACATCCGCCTGTCGCAAAACAACATCGTGGACCCCGACAACCGCTACCTGCAAACCATCAAGATCCAAGTCGAATTGCCAGCTGAAATGTCCGACAAGGATCGGCTGGGCATTTTGCGTTCGATTGACCGCTGCACCGTCAAAAAAGCGATTCAAGCGGGCCCCACCTTCATCGTTGAAGCGGTGGACAACCTGGACGCTGACGCGCAGGCCTTGCTCACGCTCAAGCCCGATGCGCAAGCGCAGACCTTGATTGCGGGCAAGGACTTGCCGCTGGAGCAGACCATCGCCAACATGACGGCGGTGTTGGCCAACCTGGGCATCAAGATCGAGATCGCGTCTTGGCGCAACCTGGTGCCCAATGTGTGGTCGCTGCACATCCGCGACGCGCATTCACCCATGTGCTTCACCAACGGCAAAGGCTCGACCAAAGAGAGCGCCTTGGCCTCGGCTTTGGGTGAATACATCGAGCGGCTGAACAACAACCACTTTTACGCCGGCGTGTTTTTTGGCGAAGACATTGCCAAAGCCGACTTTGTGCACGACCCGAACGAGCGCTGGTTCCAGCCGGGCAAGCGCGATGCGCTGCCCAAAGGCTTGTTGGATGCCCACTGCTTGCGCATTTACAACCCCGACGGCGAGCTGCGCGCCTCGCACCTGTTCGACACCAACTCGGGCCACACCGAGCGCGGCATTTGTGCGCTGCCCTATGTGCGCCAGTCCGACGGTGAGGTGGTGTACTTCCCGTCCAACCTGGTGGAAAACCTGTTCGTCAGCAACGGCATGAGCGCGGGCAACACCCTGGTGGAGGCCCAGGTGCAGTGCCTGTCGGAAATTTTTGAACGCGCCGTCAAGCGCGAGATCATTGAAAGTGAAATGGCCTTGCCCGACGTGCCGCCAGCCGTGCTGGCCCAATACCCCGGCATCCTGGCCGGTATCGCGGCCTTGGAGGCGCAGGGCTTCCCGGTCTTGGTCAAAGACGCGTCGCTGGGCGGTGTGTACCCCGTGATGTGCGTGACCCTGATGAATCCGCGCACCGGCGGTGTGTTCGCCTCCTTTGGCGCACACCCGCGCATGGAGGTGGCTTTGGAGCGCAGCCTGACCGAGTTGCTGCAGGGCCGCAGTTTTGAGGGCCTTAACGACCTGCCTGCACCCACCTTCATCAGCAACGCGGTGACCGAGCCCAACAACTTTGTGGAGCACTTCATCGACTCCAGCGGCGTGGTGTCATGGCGGTTTTTCAGCGCGCAATCGGATTTTGAGTTTGTGGAATGGGACTTTGCCGGGCAGGGCGAGAACGCCACCGCCCAAGAGGCCGCCACGCTGTTCGGCATCTTGCAGGCCATGGGCAAAGAGGCCTATGTGACGGTGCACGACCAACTCGGCGCCACCGCCTGCCGCATCTTGGTGCCGGGCTATTCCGAGGTGTACCCGGTCGATGACCTGATTTGGGACAACACCAACAAAGCCCTGCTGTTCCGCGCTGATGTACTCAATTTGCACCGCTTGGACGACGCGGCGCTGGAGGCCTTGCTGGACCGCCTGGAGAACAACGAACTCGACGACTACCTCGACATCGCCACCCTGATCGGCATTGCGTTTGACGACAACACGGTGTGGGGCCAACTCACGGTGATGGAGCTCAAACTGTTGATTCACCTCGCTTTGCAGCAGCTGGCGGAGGCTCACGAACTGGTGGGTGCCTTCTTGCAGTACAACGACAACACAGTCGAGCGCCGCTTGTTTTACCAAGCCTTGAACGTGGTGCTGGAAGTGACGCTGGACGAGGACTTGGCCTTGGAAGACTACGTTGTGAACTTCAAGCGTATGTTCGGCGACGAGCGCATGGATGCGGCCAACGGCTCGGTGGACGGCAGCGTGCGCTTTCATGGCCTCACGCCCACCAGCCTCCAGCTGGAGGGCTTGGACCGGCACCAGCGCTTGCTCGACAGCTACCAAAAACTGCACGCGGCGCGCTCGCGTGTGGCCAAGCGCGGACCTGACGCGGGGCGCAGGGCTAATTGAGCCGGCCTGGTGATGTTTGCAGAAACGCTTGTTTTGTAGGAGCGACGCCCTCGTCGCGAAAAAACCTCGCAGACCATCAGCAATCGCCCCGAGGGCGGGGCTCCCACAAAAGGCAGGCTTTTCACTTCAAACTTCACAGGTCCTGATCCATAGTCAAGCGCCTAGTGGGTCAGGCTCTAGGCGCGGGCAGCTTTGCTCATGCCGCTTGCGCGGGCATGGTGCTCAGTTCTTGCCGAACTTACTCTTGGCCGCTGTCACGCAGCCGGTCTTGGCGTCGCCTGCCAAGCCATCGCACTTTTCAATCGCCACTTTGTAGTCAGCGTCCATCTTTTCAGAAGCATCGGTATTCTTGGCTTTGGTGATGTCCTGGTTCATCTTCATATCGGCAAAAGCTTTTTTCTCTGCCGCTTTGGCTTCTTGTTTGCAAACGTCTTTGGCGTTACCGGTTTGCTCGCCGCAACGCTCTTTGGCCACTTCGTAGGCTGTTTGGGCTTTCACCACCCTAATTTTGTTTTGGTCAGACGCTTTGCCGCTGTAGCTGAACTCCAGCTCTGCGCGGGCCACTTTTTCTTTGGCTTTGGCTTCTTCTTCGCAGATGTCTTTGGCATTGCTGGCGAGTGATTTGCAAGCGGTTTTGTCGGCCTTGTAGGTTTCGCTGATGCGGGTTTTGCCTGCTTGGTAGTCGGGCTTGCTGATCGTTTCTGCCTGCGCGGCCGTGACGCAGATCAAGCTCAAGCACAAAAGTGCAGCCTGGGTGGGTAGGTATTTTTTCATGCGGGTTCCCTTAAATTGATGAAGAAACCGCATTGACGCATGCCATGCCTTGGAACTTCAGTGCGGCAACGAACTCAAGCCCCACAGTCAGACGCTGTAATGCTGGCACGCAGGCATGGCGCTGGAGCGCCGCGTCAAGCCTGTCTGGGAAAGTGCGCAGACCACAAGCGCACCTGCTCAGACAACGCTTGCACGGCGTGGCGCAGGGGCACGCCCCATTCGGTGTCGTGGTCGTGGCGGTACAGCTCAAAGCCTGCACACCAGGGCAGCGCTCCAGGCTTAACGCAGCACCGCGCTTTTGTCGGCGGCTTGGATCAAGGCCTGGGCATCTTCGGGCAACAAAAAGCCAGCTTGCACGGCGCGATCCGCCGCTTTTTGCACGGCTTGTACATAGCCTTCATGCGAGCCATAGCGTTCTTGCAGTGAGGCGCGCGTATCGCCATTGGCCTGCCGCTGCGCGGCGGTTTTGGAAAACGGCATCATGCCGCCCACGTAGTTGCAAATTTCATTTTTGTGGAAAGGTTTTTCGCCGTCGGCGGTTACGTTCCAGCCCAGGTAGGTGCCCAAGGGCGCATCCAGCAAAACCACCGGCACGCCGCCCACTTCGTTGCCGTCCGCGTCCACTTTGGGCGCGTACATGCTCAGCACTTGCTTGATGCGCGGCGGCGCCAGACTGGGCACACCCGAGCCGTCCACCGCTTTGAAGGCAGGGCCCCAGTCGTAGTCATGCACCGGCATGATGAAGTCGCGCTCCGGCACCGTGCTGCGCAGGCCGGGCAGGCTGGGGTAACCGAGTGCGGTTTTTTCGGCCACAGCCAATTGGTTTTGCGCCAAGGTGGGGTAGCGACTGGCGGGGGGCTCGGTGCCTTTCATGACCCAGTTGCGAAAGTGCACCCGCAGCGCGTTGACGGTTTGGGTGTGCGGCACCGGGTTGGCGGGCAATACGGCTTGACCAAAGTTGTTGCCCGGACACAGGGGGCCGGCTTTGGGCAGAGCGGCTTCGGGCAGGCTGGTGTCAAAGCCGCCTGCGCCACCACCGTGGTTGCTGCTGGCGATGTAGTAGCGCTTGACGTTGGCGGGCAGCGGCAGGTCTTGCTTGGCGTCGGTGCCAATCCATTCGGGCGTCAGCTTCAAAGCCCAGACTTCGGCCGAGCCAAAATGCTCCATGATTTTGGGGCAGGTTTGGGTCGCGCTGCAGCGGTCCAAAATACCGGCGGCGGGCGATCCACGCACCGGGTCGGGGTATGGCAACCACCACTGCGGGCCTTCGCTGCCAGCTTGGTACAGTTCCAACACGCCGTCGGGCTGCGCCCAGCGGAAGTTCAAGGCAATGCGGCGACCGGCAATGATGGGCCACAGGCCCTCGTGCACCTGTTGGCCGCGCTCGTCTTGGTTAAAGCCCAGGTGCAGCCAGCCGCGCAAATAGTTGCCCGACTGCGACACGCCGCGTGCAATGCTGTAGCGGGCCGCGCTGGCGATCGGGTTGGGCGTGCCCGCGTCATCGGCTTTGGCGTGCTTGAAGAAGCTGGCCACATCGCGCCAGGCGGCAAAGCCAATGCCCAGCACATAGGGGTCTTGGGCTTCAAACACCAATTGGTACATGCGCCTGGGGTCAAAACCGTTTTTCAGGCAAATCTGGGTGGCGTCGGGCTTACCAGGAAAGGGGTTTTGGGCATCGCATTGAGCCCAAGCCCAATCGGAGGACGCTAGAAGCTGTTCGTCAAACACCTCGCCATTCATGTTCTCGCGGCCTCGGGACACCATCTTGGCTTGGCGCGTGTCCAGCGATGCCGGTTTGTAGGGCACCGGGTTGGTCTGCACCATCAAGGGTTGCGAATACGGGCCCGAGCGGTTGACGATGCGCGCCAACACCTGGCCTTTGACCGGGCTGCCGTCCAGATTACGCGCCACCGGCACTTGCAAAAACTGCATGCCGTCGATCGTGGCTTTGGGCTTGACCGTCGTGGCCCCGGCGTTGTCGCCTTGCCAGCCACTGGCCAGGCCGATGTCGCCAAAAGCCAATTCTTGCTCGGCATAGGGAAAGACCCGGCCCCGGTTGGGCACGTCGTGCCACATCAGGCCACTGGCCTGCTGCAGATTGACGGGTTTGTAGATCACAAACGAGGTCATGTAACGCACTTTGCCGTCTTTGTCCTTGGCCAGCTCAATGTCTTGAATCAGGGCGTTTTGCGCCAACTGAGGGTCCAACTCGCCGAAGGCACGGCCTGCCACTTGTTCGTAGGCCATGCCCGCAGGCTTGCCGGGCGCCACGGCCACAGGGCGTGTCTCGTCAATCACGATGCGGGTGATGCGTGCCTCCACCCAGCCGCTGCTGAGCAGTGCCAGGGCGCTGACGAGCCCGCGCAGTTTGAACTTCCAATGCATGTCTATCCTTTGCTTGAATCGGCTTTGCAGCCTCCTACGCAGGATTCAAAGCCATCTGTACTGCGGCTTCAAGCGGAGATACCCGCACCTGCGCGCTGGCAGGGCTGTTGAAGCCACTTTGGCGACAAGGCGGGTGCAGGGCCCCGCCCAAAATGGGCCGTTGGCGCTTGGCCTGTTGGGGCGCAATCACATTTGGCGCAATCACTTTCTGATCGGTTTGGATGCTGTCTCTTTCTTTTCGCCGTTTGGCTTGGTCCAATTTGCTCGCCCAGTCGGCCGAGCAATTGAGTTTGGCAGCGGTGCCGATTGTGGCCGTGCTGCTCTTGCAGGCAGGGCCGGGGGAGATTGGCTTTTTGGCCTCCATTCAGTCCTTGCCGTTTTTGCTGCTGTCCATGCCCCTGGGCTTGCTGGCCGACCGCACCTCGCGCAAGCGCTTGATGGCCTGGGCCGAAGCGTTGCGTGCCTTGGCCTTGCTGCTGCTGTTTGTCTTGGTGGTGAGCGCGCAGGTGAGCATCGGTGCGTTGGCGGTGATTGGCTTCATGGCGGCGGTGGGCACGGTGGCCTTCAGCGTGGCAGCACCGTCCTTGGTGCCTGCGCTGGTGCAGGTCGAGGGCTTGGCCCAGGCCAATGGCCGTTTGGAGTTGGCACGCAGCACGGCGTTTGCGGCGGGGCCCGCACTGGCCGGAGCGCTGATTGCCTGGACCGGGGCCTCTGCCGCGTTTGTGCTCTCGGGCATGTTGTCGGTGGCGGCGGTGTTTTTGCTGCGCGGGATTCAAGAGCCTGCCCGAGCCCCCTTGCCGCCGCGCCACCCTTTGCTGGAGCTCAAAGACGGCGCGCAGTGGGTCTGGCGCAGCGATTTGCTCCGGCCGATTGTGTTCACCTCGATTGCATGGAACATAGCCTGGTTCATGTTGCAGGCCGCGTATGTGCCGTATGCGATCCGCGTGCTGGGCCTGGACGCCAGCGGCGTGGGCGTCACCTTGGCCTGCTATGGCGTGGGCATGATCGTGGGTTCGCTGCTGGCTCCGCGCGTGGTGAGTGCCCTGCCTTTTGGCCAAGCGATTTTGGTGGGGCCTTATTTTTCGGTGCTGGCGGCCACGACCATGGCGCTGTCTTTGTACTGGCCACAAGGCTGGGTGGCGGCGCTGTCGTATTTTTTCTTTGGGGTGGGGCCCATCATTTGGACCATCACCTCCACCACACTGCGGCAAACCGTGACGCCGCGCGCCATGATCGGGCGCGTCACTTCCATCAACATCGTGGTCAGCACCGGGGCACGGCCGCTGGGTGCGGCCCTGGGCGGCTTTGTCGGCGTGAACTGGCCGGTGTCGGTGAGTTTGTGGCTGGTGGTGGCTGGATTTGGGGTGCAGGCCATTCTGATCACGGCATCGAAAGTCCGCACCCTGAAACGTTTGCCTGATCCCTTACCCGATTGACGATTTCGAAGGAGTGATTGTGATGACGCAAGACGAATTCCAAACCCTGCTCAGCCGCTTCAGTGCGGCGGCCGAACGCGGCGACGGTCAGGCTTTTGCCGAGTGCTTCACGCTGGACGGTGTGTACCACGACTACATTTATGGCGACCACACCGGCCGTGCGGACATTGCCCACATGATGAGCGATTTGTTCCACCGCGACGCCGGGCCGGATTACCGCTGGGAGATGTTCGACCCGGTTTGCAACGGCACCGTCGCGTATGCCCGCTCATTGTCGAGCTTCACCTCCAAAGTGCCCGAATTTGCGGGCAAGCAGGTGGTGATCGACGGCATCAGCCGTTTTGAGTTGAGGGACGGCAAGATCAGCGATTACAGCGAGTCGGTCAACGGCGGTGTGGCCATGGTGCAACTGGGTGTGGCCGCGCCGCGCCTGGAAAAAGTGCTGCTGCGCTGGAGCCGCCAACTGCTGGAACAGCCCGCGACCCAAGCCTTTTTGGCCCGCGCCAAGGGCACGGTTTGAACCGTTCACGCCTGACTTGAAAGTTCACCCATGACCTACCAACACATCCTCTACGCTGTTGAACACCGCATCGCCACCATCACCTTGAACCGGCCTGACAAGCTCAATGCCTGGACCGACATCATGGAGCGCGAAGTACGCCAAGCCATGGAGGCGGCGGCTGCAGACGAGGGCGTGCGTGCCATTGTCTTGACGGGGGCCGGGCGCGGCTTTTGTGCCGGGGCGGACATGGATTTGCTCAAAGGCCTGGACCCGAGCGATATCACCGCCACGACCTGGACACAGCCTTTTGATGTGAACCGCAGGCTGGATTACCAAACCCGCTATGGCTTTTAC